>JANMNW010000456.1:0-20694 GCA_031368515.1 Chloroflexota bacterium | reverse complement strand
ACGTCAAGTGATCGTCGAAATTACTTCAGCTTCATCAGCATCAGCCCGGTCAGCGTGCCGGTGATTGAGCCGACGATGAGCGTGAAGGGCAGCGCATTCACCACGATGATGACCGGCGTCGCCAGCACACCGTAGAGCGTTCCAAGGGACGAAGGCAGGCTCGGCACGTTCAGCAGCGCCACCAAGAGATAGTAGAACAGATATCCGATGCTCGTCCAAACCACGCCGGCGCCAGCCTGCGCCAGCACATACTGCGGCACGTTGACATACAGCTTCTGAGCCTTGGGCGTCGTGCGCACAAAGAAGAGCCCGGCAAACGCGCCAAACACCATCAACGGCAGCGAGAACCCATCGATCAAGCTGACCGGCGAAGCGCCAACGCTCATGTTCCACAGCAGCTCGATCGAAGCCACCGCAATGCTGTAAATGCCGATGCTGGTGAGCTTGAGGCTGACAGTGAGTGCACGCAGCACAATTGCGGTGAGCGTGCGGGCGGGGGCGACGACGGTGTTGAGAACCTGGGGGTTGGAAGGTGTTGCGGTGCTGACCATGCGGTTCATTATTCGTAAATATGCGGTTTGCGACTGCACCGACAGGTCGAAATGCGTTCTGGCAAAAGGGACGAGGGCATATACGTTTTTTCCGCTCCGTTGTAGTACCGACTCCGTCCGTAGGCTGAGCTAAATCTGAGCCGTTTCGGCCTGCCTCAAGTCCGCCCAATGCAAACCTTGGCGCAGCATGAAAAAAGCGCCCAAAAGTGTCACCGGCAGCCAAAGCGCCACATGCAGAACGAGGATATACGCGCTGGCGAGACTGGTGGGCACGCCCAACGCTTCGGCCGCCAGGATGCCGCCGGCATCAAAAGTGCCGATGGCGCCGGGCGCGCCGGGGATGACGGTGAACAAATTGGACACGCCGTTGATCAGCATCAAGCCGTCAAACGGAAGGCTTAAGCCAAAAGCCCTCGCCAGGCACCAGTATTTGCCCGTTTCAAGCAGCCAGACGACCCCGGAAGCCAGCACAATCTTGACCAGATCGACAGGGCTGCTCAGGCTTTTGGCGCCGGCAAAGAAACGCGACAGCATGCCGATCAGCGGCGCGCGCACTGCCGACGGAGCAAGCCTGTTAATGACCGACGCGGACAGCCGTTCAGCCATCGCCGGTGCAGCGGCGAACCAAAAGAAGACGGCGATCACGCCCAGGAACGCTATCAGCGCAATAATGATCACGCGCGCGGCCTCAAGGCTCAGGCTGGGCACGCGCGGCAGGCCGATCAGGACAAACGCCACCATCACCAGCCCGTCGATGACGCGCTCGAGTACCACCGTGGCAAGGCTGCTGGGCATGGAGATGCCTTCGTTGCGCCGCAACACCCAGGCGCGCAAGATTTCACCGATGCGCGCCGGATAAATGTTGTTTCCCATGTATCCGATCACGATGGTGGTAAACAAGCGGTTGGCGCTGAGCGGCGCGCCCAGGGGCCGCAGCAGAAACGCCCAGCGCCAGGCGCGGCACCACACTGCCACAAAATACAGGCAGATGCCTGGAGCGATCCACCACAGGTTGGCAGTCTGCAGCACGCGCCAGAATTCATCCAGCTTCAAGTTGCGCAGCGCAAACGCCAGCAGTGCCACGCTGATCAGCACGCCGATCCACAACAGTGCCTTCTTCATTGGACGTGTTTGCTCCCTGCTTGGCTAGCGCGACCAACCGTCGGCGTAGAAAGTCAAGTATTCACTAACCCGCGATGACCAGTAGTCGTCCGCGTGTTCGCCACGGCCAACGCTGTATTTGAAGCCGTCAATGCCCGATGCCCTCAGATCTTTGGCGAATTTGTCAATGTCGAAGCGCGCCCAGTCGGCGTCGCCCGCATCCATCCACACGCGCATGTGCCGAATGTCATCGAGGGATTTGATAAAGTTGAGCATGGTGAAGCCGCCCGGCACGCCCACCAGCTTGGTGGTGATCGACGGGCTATGCGCCCCCAGCGCGCCGAATTTGTCCGGGTTGGACAGCGCAATTTGAATCGACCAGTAGCCGCCGCGTGAAATGCCGCCGATGGCCCGGCCTTCGCGCGTGGGCAGCGTGCTGTATTTGCCGTCGATAAAGGGCAACAGTTCGCTGACGACATACTCGCCATACGAGTTCTTGCCGCCGTTGCTCCACGCGTAGCGGCCAGCGGTCCCGGCGCGCATGTCGGCGCTGGGCATCACAATGATGAAGTGCGGCAATGTGCCCAGGCTCATGCGGATTTCGGCCAACCGCGGCATGCCATCGGCCACCCACCCGCCGAACTCAAACGCGGTGCCGTGAATGAGATATAGCACCGGGTATTTGCGATGCGGCGAGTAACAGGGCGGCAGAAACACGTGCGCATACATCGGCACGCTGGCAATTTTGCTGGGCACAGTGTCGGTGATCAGTTGGCCGGTGGGCCGTTCACACAGGCCGTCGGCGGCCGGATGCGGGTCGGCCTCAACTGTGGCGGGTTTCACCGCCGATAGCGCCGCCGGCGCGGGGGTTGCCGAGGCGAGGCGCGGGCTGCCTCCCACAACCACCACGGTCGATGTGGCGGCAGGCGCCGGACGAGCGCCATTTTCCGCCCGCGCGGTCGGGCCGGCCGCATGAAGCAGCGCGGCGGCTAGTAAGATGCCGGCAAACGCGCCACTGACACGTCGCAATGGTCTGCGGGGCAAGAGGGTGCGTGGATGGGGGTACACGGTGGGCATGCTTGATTGGCGGCGCGGACGAACGCGCCAGGTTGACGGGCCTGGCCGGGCCGATGTATGGCCTTATCGTGCCGTCTCCGCCGGATGCGCCGCCTGCCAGCGTTTGCTCAGCGCGCGCGCCTGATGTTCTGCGCGGTACGAGCTGCGCACCAGCGGACCGCTTTCAACCCACTTGAAGCCCATGTCCAGGCCGGCCCGCCTTAGCTCGGCAAACTCGTCCGGCGTGTAATAGCGATCAATGGGCAAGTGATTTTTGCTGGGTTGCAGGTATTGACCCAAGGTCAGGATATCCACATCAACCTCGCGCAAATCGCGCATCGTGGCCAAGATTTCATCGGGGCGCTCACCCAGGCCGACCATGATGCCGGTTTTTGTCACCGCGTCGCGGCTAAGCACCTTGGCGTTGCGCAGCGTCGCCAGCGCCCAGTCGTAGTTATCCTGCGGCTGCACTGTTTTGAAAATCCGTTGCACCGTTTCGACATTGTGATTCAGAATGTCCGGCTCCTCGCGCATCACGATTTCAAGCGCGGCGCTGTTGGCCTTGAAATCCGGAATCAGCACTTCGATGGTGCAGTCGGGCTTGAGCGCGCGAATCCGGCGAATGCACAACGCAAATATGGGCGCGCCTCCGTCTTTGCGCTCGTCGCGATTGACCGAAGTAATGACCACATGCTGCAGGTTCATATCGACCACAGCTTGAGCCACGCGCTGCGGCTCAGCCCAGTCGAGCGACGCCGGCATGCCCGTCTTCACATCGCAAAACCCGCACGAACGCGTGCATACATCGCCCATGATCAGGAATGTCGCGGTGCCGCGCCCCCAGCATTCGGCAATATTGGGGCAATTGGCTTCTTCACAAATGGTGTGCAGCGATTTGCTGCGCATCAAGCGCTTGAGCGTGTGAAAGCTCTCGCCGGACGGCGCGCGCACTTTGAGCCAGTCCGGGCGCCGGGTGTAACCGACGGCCGGTGGCGCCGCCGTCTCTATGCCAATCACAGGAATAACCGTTGGTTCTGCGCTCATGAAGAGAGGGATTTTAACTGACGATCCTGTGGCCGCGCGCAAGGATAGATGCGTCTCAGGATTTTGTATCGGCGCTTGGCGCGGTGGGGGCACGCGGAGGAGGGTCCATAGTTCGCAACCCGGCCGAGTGACCAGGCTGCAGTCTATCCATACGGCCAGAGCGCGCCCAAACACACTGATTCACCATCGCACGCACTGCGGCAGCCGACGGCTATACTTATCCTCGCTCAGTGCACTGGCCAGAACACGGCGAGTGACAAGAAGGAGAGGATAAAGGGTGACCACGAGCTCCGCGGCGCGTTTGCTAAATATGAACCGCCTCATCGAGGTCGTCGCCGACGCCGTCATTGCCATTGACGTGGACCAGCGCATCGTGTTTTTCAACGCGGGCGCCGAGTCGATCTTCGGCTACGCCCGCGGCGAAGCGCTGGGACAGCAACTCCACGTGCTGTTGCCGGAGCGCTATTCCGAGATCCATAGCCGGCACATCGCCGGATTTCTCGCGTCGCCCGAGACGTCGCGGCTGATGGGCGAGCGCCAGGCCATTTACGCGCGCCGCAAGTCGGGCGAGGAGTTCCCCGCCGAAGCGTCTATTTCCAAGATTAATGACGAAGGCACGCAAACGATGGTCGTTCTGCTGCGCGATGTCAGCGAGCGCCAGCGGCTGGAGTCGGCGTTGCGCCAGCAGGCCGAACAGATCGCTGTGGCGGGCGAGCGCAGCCGGCTGGCGCGCGATCTGCACGACGCCGTTTCGCAGACACTGTTTTCAGCCAGCCTTATCGCGGACGTGCTGCCGCGGCTCTGGAACCGCAACGCAGTCGAAGCCCAAAAACGGCTGGACGAGCTCAAATCCCTGAATCGCGGCGCGCTGGCCGAGATGCGCATGCTGCTGCTTGAATTGCGGCCCACGGCGCTGGTCGAATCACGATTTGCGGATTTGCTAACGCAAATGTGCCTGGCGGCGGCAGGCCGCACGGGCATACACGTCGAAGTCGAAATTGCACTGCAACTGCGCGACGCGCGTTTGCAGGATGAGGCACAGGTGGCGCTCTACCGCATCGCGCAGGAATCGCTCAACAACATCATCAAGCATAGCGAAGCAAAGCACGTTTGGGTGAGGCTCGGCAGCGAGCCCGAGGGCGGGGCACAGGCGCTGCTGCTGAGCATCCGTGATGACGGACGGGGCTTTGATCCGGGCACCAACACCCATGAGCACCTCGGCTTGCGCATCATGAATGAGCGCGCGCAATCGCTCAAGGCCGAGATCGTCATTGCCAGCACGCCGGGTGCAGGCACTGAAATTCGCGTTCGTGCACCTGTGCACTTTCGATAATCCAACCATGATTCGAGTAATGATCGTCGACGACCACACAATTGTGCGCAGCGGCCTGTCTGCGCTGTTGCAGGCGTTCGAAGACCTGGAACTCGCCGGCGAGGCATCCAATGGCCGCGATGCCATATCCATGTACGACCGGATCAAGCCCGATGTGGTGCTGCTCGACATGGTCATGCCGGAGATGGACGGCGCGCAAACCATGCGCGGGCTGCGCGAGCGCGACGCCAAGGCCAAAGTGTTGGTGCTGACCAGCTTCAAGGAAGACGATCTGGTGACGGCCGCCATGAACGCCGGCGCCATCGGATATTTGCTCAAGAATGTGACGGCCGATGAGCTGGCCGCCGCGATCCGCCTTGCCGCGCTGGGCAAGCGCACGCTCTCGCCCGAAGCGACCGAAGCGTTGATCCATGCCGCGCAACGCGACGACATAATGGTCGAAGAACTGACCGCCCGCGAGCGCGAAGTGCTGACGCTGGTCAAAGAAGGCATGAACAACCATGAGATCGCCGACAAACTCTATCTCAGCGTCTCGACGGTAAAGTTTCACGTCAGCAGCATCCTGGGCAAGCTCGGCGTGGGCAACCGGACCGAGGCTGTGGCTCTAGCGATCGAGCGCAAGCTTATTTAGCGGTGGGCGGTAAGCGGTATGCGGTATGCGGAGAACTATCCACCGCTCACCGCTCACTGCACACTGCTCACGTGTTCCCTCACTCACTGCGCAGGACATTTGTCACCCGTCCAGCCGGACAGGCGTGACCTGGCAACACGATTAGCGACGCCTCCCTCTTGCCTGCCTAGCATGTCCGGTGCTCATGAAGGCGGGATCCATGCCATACGCGCGCGTGCTGTATGCCCTGTTGGGCGTTTTGACAGCCGGCATTGTGGCCCTCGCAGTTTTTCAGCCGATCAAGGTCTTGCCGCGCAGCACGCTGGCGCCGGGTTTCGCTTTGATCGATGCAAGCGGGACGCCAGTAAACAATGAGTCGTTGCGCGGACGGCTGGGCAAGCAGATTTACGCAAAGGCGGCCTGCAACACCTGTCACGGCGCTAAGAAAGGCGAGCGTATCGTCGGACCCAGCGCCTATGGGCAGTTCGAGATTGCGGCCACGCGCAAACCCGGGATTTCGGCGCGCGAGTATCTGCGCGAAAGCATCGAGAACCCGAACGCATTTGTGGTTGAGGGCTTCACGCCAGGCATCATGCCGCAGACGTTCAAACAGACGCTGAAACCAGAGGAAATCGACGCTATTCTGGACCACATCCAGCGCGATTTCAGTCAGCAGTAGAACACGTTCGAGAGGATGACTCCTCGCAATCACCTGGCCAGTCGGCCAGTCCGCCGCCCCATCAAGGGGCGGTGGGTGTTTTCCGGGACATCTCTAGACTGATCGCCAGCTGGCCAATTGGCTAGAAACAGGATTTCCCAATCATGACTACTCCTTCCCGCCGCGACTTTCTAAAACTGGCCGGCCTCGCCGGCATTGGCATGAGCGCAAGCGCCTGCGCAAGCGCGACGAACGCGCTCGGCCCTACCCGCACACCGCCGCCCTATCCCACCAGCATCTTTGGTGAAAAGACTGAAGGCGCCGCCGCTTCGACGGCCGGTCACAACATGGATTCCAGCGCGCCACAGGAAGTGGCCGCTGTGCCGGCGGCGCCCGCCGAGCAGGAGCATGACATGGACGCCATGCACGAAGCCGGCGTCAAAAAGTTCCTGGCCAACATCGGCAAAGATGCCACGTTTTGGCGGCGGCCCTTCGAGCCAAAGATGGACGGCAACGTCAAGGTGTTCGAAGTGACGGCCAGCGAAGTGGAATGGATGGTGAGCGAGGGCAACAAAGTGTCGGGCATGGGCTACAACGGGAGCGTGCCCGGCCCCGAAATCCGCGTGACCGAAGGCGACACCGTGCGCGTGGTGCTCAACAACAAGCTGAAAGAGAGCACCGCCATTCACTTTCATGGCTGCATTGTGCCGAACGCGGTTGACGGCGTGCCCTTTGTCACACAGCCCGTGGTCAAACCCGGCCAAACATTCACCTACGAATTCACCGCAAAGAACACCGGCTCGCACATGTATCACTCGCACCACAATGCCGCGGCGCAAGTGACCGCCGGCCTGCTGGGCGCGTTTATCGTCGAGCCAAAAGACAAGAGTAAAGAGCCGGAGTTCGATTCCGATTACACGTTTATTCTGAACGACACGATTGGCGGCTTCACCATCAACGGCAAGCAGTTCCCGGACACGCAGCCGATCATCGCCAAGAAGGGCGAGCGCGTGCGCGTGCGCTACATGAACGAAGGCCTGATGATTCATCCGATGCACTTGCACGGCCTGGAACAGGTGGTCATCACCAAGGATGGCTGGGCGCTGCCGCAGCCCTATACCTGCGACACGCTCAACGTGGCCCCTGGCGAGCGCTATGACGTGATCGTCAATGCCCATAGTGAGGGCGTGTGGGCTTTTCACTGTCACATCCTGACGCATGCCGAATCGCCCAATGGCATGTTTGGCATGGTTACAGTAATGGTCGTCAAATAACCCAGCCGGCCGTCTATCGCGTAAAATCAGGGATTATGGCTTGGCTCGACGCATTCATCACATTTGGCGGCGCACTTTTGTGCATGACGATTCCTGTATTGGTTCTTGGCGTGGTACTGGTTTGGCTTGCGCCGCGCATCTCCAGGTTTTTGGACAACGGAAAGGGCGCTTCGTAGCAGGCGCGAATCTGAACAAAAACGGGCGCCAGAACTCGCCGGGCATTTCAAGTCCGGCGCGTTCTGGCGTCCGCGTTTTTTTCACGGCAAGGGCTTCCGCGAGTTTGGCGCTATGCAAGGCTGCAGGACAGCGCGATAAAGGTAATGGCGGCGTAATACGTGGTCAGCACCCAGATCGTATCTTGCCGGTCGCCGCTCGCGCCAGGACTGGACGACGGGAATACGAAGCGGTTCAGCGCAAGCATCATGTCCGACACCAGAAACAGAATGGCGCCGACGGCGGCCAGCGCCGCCTGCGAGGGAAAGGCGCTCGCCAAATCAACGGCCACCACCGCCCGGTGCGCCATCAGTGCGATGACCACCATGTAAATCAATACCGGCCCGCGCATGCCGCCAAGCCTCGGCCGCATGTAGACATACAGCAACAGCACGATCAGCGCCAGAACCGCGCCCACGATCAGCTCCCTTTCCAGATTTAGAGCCATGCCGCGCAGGCTCTGGATCTGCGTGAGCGCTCCGATGAACACGATGTGGCCAAGCAGGAAGCTGGCCAACCCGCGCGCAAAGATCTCCGGGCGGTCGCCGTCGATCAGATACACATCGCCCGCAAAACAGAACACCAAACCCAACGCGATCAAGCCGGTGTATACTGGCGCGTTGCGGCCCAGAAAGGCCAGCAAACACATTGCGATGACCAGCGCCGTGGCGGCCGGTTTCCACAACCGCACCGCGCGCACATCGCGCGGCTGGGCGGTTTCCGCGCGCAGCAGAAAGTACAGGGATGCAAACAGAAAAGGCAACGGAATCAAGGCATACACAGGCGCTAGTTTAGCGGGGCCGGCAAGTGAGTTCGGCCCAGGGGGCAAACGCAGCCGCCGGCCGGCGCTTCACGATGGACGCGTCGCGCAACGCATCGTCGGGCGGGCGCAGTCAGCGGTTGCCCCGGATCGGCTGCTGAATGCCGGCTGCGACGCCAGTGATCACTACCTTCGACGCACCGTTGGCAAAAATGCGAGCTCAGGTTGGAAAGCGGAGTAGACGGCGGTAACGGTCAATGCTTCGGCCGGGACAAGCACATCATGCGACCGCGCGCCGCTGTCCGACCAGCTGTCAAAGAGCAGCCAGTTAAGCGCGTTCGGACGCTGGATGCCCGGCGCGGATAGCGTCAGCGTCATGCCCTGCCAGCCGGTGATTTGGCGTGTCGTGGCAAACGATGCGCCATTGGCCGTCACGATCAACCCATCGGGCTGGGACGCCAGCGTCACCGGGACACGGTTGGGCGACAGCGTCTGCGTGACGGTGCGCTTCAACCCGTTCAGATCGGTCGCCGTCAATCGGATCTCCAGATAACTGAGGGGCGCAGCGTCCAGATCTTCAGGCGCCGGCATCGATGGAATGGTGACGGATCTGTCAGTGCCGTTAAAGTAAGGATGGGTATGCGCGGTGACGGTAAGTGCTTGCGGCACATGCCACAGCAAAACTCTCCAGCTAAGCGCGGGCTGCGTATCGTCTTCGGCATCGCTGGCCGTGGCGGTCAGCGTGACGGGCTGTCCCACCGCAAAGCGAAAGGACGGATCAGGCGAGGTGATCGCCACCTCCGGCGGAGTGTTGCCCGAGAAAACGGTCACCGTCGCGGGTGCTGATGGCGTGCCATTGCTGTCGGTCACGGTGAGCGTAGCGGTGAACGTTCCGAACTGCGCATACGTGTGAGACGGGTTGGCCTCGCTGGTTGGCGCGTCGCCATCGCCAAAGGTCCAGCCATAGCTCAGCGCATCGCCATCCGGATCGCTGCTGCCCCCGCTGCTGAATTCGGCGGTAAATGGAAGCGCGCCATAGTTGATCGACACGGAAGCCACAGCCACGGGCGCGCGGTTGGATGCTCCAGTGTAACGAATGCGCCGCACCGCGCCGCCGTTCTGCGCATAGTAAAGCGATTTGCTGGCCGGATCGAACAACAGCGCCGAAACGCCGCCGCCATCCGGAGAGGTGTGAAACAGCGAGCGCGTGTAACTGCCGCCGCTTCCGGGCACAAGCCGGTAGATCACGTTGTCGCACCAGTCGGCAAAGTAATAGGCATCCGCATAGTCGCCGGTCCAGACATTGGTGCTGAAGGCGCCGCCGGTGATCGAGCACAGGCCTTCCTCATGGCCATAAGCGTAGATCGGGTTGGTCATGCCGGCGGGCGGCGCGCCACAATTGGACGTCGAGCCGGCCAGGCAAAATCCCTCGCGATTGTTCCAGCCATAATTGGCTCCAGAGGCGCCGACGCTGATCTCTTCCCAGGCGTTCTGGCCCACATCGTTAATGTGAAAGACGTTGGTGTTGTGCTTGAACGCGATCTTGAACGGGTTGCGCAAGCCATAGGCGAAGATCTCGCGGCAGATGCCACCGCTGGGATTTGCGGCGCTGGCGGCGCAGGCGACCGAACCGGCAGTGTTGGCGTAGGGATTGCTGGCTGGAATCGAGCCATCCGGGTTGATGCGCAAAATTTTGCCGTTGAGCAGATTGCGGTTTTGCGCGGTGTCGCTGTCGCAACCCCCGTCACCGGTGGAGATATAGAGCAAGCCATCCGCGCCAAAATTCACCGAGCCGCCGTTGTGATTGCCGCACGGTGAGTCGATGTTGTTCAAGATTACCGTTGGCGACTGCGCCACATCGCCGTTTAGCGTGTAGCGCGCCACACGGTTGATCTCATCGCTCGAACTGGTGCAAGTGTTGTCGCTGCCGGCGTAGGTGTAGTAGACATAGATGCGATTGTTTGCGGCGAAGTTTGGATCGACAGCCACGCTCTCAATGCCGCGCTCGAATGCCGAGCAGACGGTGCCGCTGGCCGCCAGATCCAAAGCGGCGGTGGGCACCAGCGCGCCGTTTTTATAGATGCGGATGTTGCCCTCTTGGCGCGTGATCAGCAGGCGGCCATCCGGGGTCAGCGCCAGGCCGGTGGGCGTGCCATTCACATCGGTGACGGCTTCATCGACATAACCAGCAGGCAGCGCATCCTGCGCATCGTCCTCGGCATTTAGAGGGGGCACGCTGCCAAGTAGCAGAACGGCGGCGGACAGGCAGAGACGAAGAGGCGTAATCAGTTTCAAGCGGCACTCCTTTTAGTCAATCGTAGGGATTGATATCGAGGCAACACTATAGACAGGATTAGTGAGCAAGTCTCTACGATTGCCCTGCCCAGCCAGGGTACGCTCGTCCGACGATTGGCGGCGACAGGTGTTATGTCAAGACGGAAAGGTCATGACCTTTCAGGTCTTGACCTTTCCGTTTGCCACTGGCGCAGCGCCCAAAAACGCTGTACTCTGCACAAATCATGATCGACGACCCGGTTCTCCTGAATGATTGGCACATTGTGGCGAGTGCGCAGCAGCTTGCGGAGAAACCCGTTCTCAGTGCGCGGCTGCTCGGCGAGGATCTTGTCGTATGGCAATCGCCGCTTGGTCCGCGTGTCTGGCGGGATCTGTGCGTGCATCGCGGCACGCGCCTGTCGCTTGGCTCGCTGTGCGACGGCAGGCTGGCCTGCCCGTATCACGGTTGGGAGTATGGCGCGAGCGGCCAGTGCGAGCGCATCCCCGCGCATCCGGACCAAGCCCCGCCGGCCAAAGCGCAGGCCAAAACCTATGCCTGCAAAGAGGCCTACGGCTATGTATGGGCGTCGCTGGGCCAACCTGAGCGCGATGTGGTCCACTTCTCGGAATGGGACGATTCAACCTGCCGCAAAGTGCCGAGCGGGCCGTATTCCGTGCGCGCCAGTGGCCCGCGGGTGGTCGAAAATTTCCTCGATGTCGCGCACTTTCCGTTTGTGCATGGCGGCTATCTTGGCGTGAAAGACCGGCCGGAGATCAGCGACTATGAGGCGCAGATCACCGATGAGGGCGTCGTCGCCGGCGGCGTGCGCGTTTTTCAGCCTAATGGCTATGGCGATGGGAGAGCGGCCGAAGTTGAATACACCTACAAGGCCTTACGCCCGCTCACAGCCTATTTGCGCAAAGAGGCGCCCGACGCGATGCTGTCGATCATCATGTTTGTCACACCCAACGATCTGGTCGAAAGCACGGCGTGGATGATCATGGCTGAAAACTACATGGGCGGCTCACCCACCAGCGAACTGGTGACTTTTCAGGACCTCGTCTTTGGCCAGGATGCGCCCATCCTGCGCTCGCAACGCCCGGAGTTGCTGCCGTTGGATCTGCAGGCCGAGCTGCATCTCAAGAGTGACCGAACGGCCATCGCCTACCGTAAGTGGCTGGGGCAGCTGGGCTTGAAGATCGGCGCCGCGTGAGTCGTGTTAGCGTTCGGCCCATGAACGTCCGTCCAGTCATTCACGCCGCGCTCGCCCTCGTCGCCTGCGTCACATCGTTCCTTTCAACGCACCTGGCGTCGGCGCAGACAACGCCAACGTTCGAGCCGGCCGACTGTGCCATCATCCTCAAGCCGGCCATCGACAACCCGGTGCTGACGAGCCTCGTTCCGGCGGATGCAAATATCGATTGCGGTTACATCGTCGTCCCCGAAGAACACGCCAAAGACAACGGCAAGACGATCAAACTTGCGGTGGCCGTGCTGCGCGCGACGGATGCGGACGGCAAGCGACTCAACGAGACAATCAAAAAAGGCGACCCGCTGATCATGCTGCAGGGCGGGCCGGGCGGCTCCACCATCGACACCTACGGCATCGCCATGCGCAACAGCAAGCTGCGCCGCCACCGCGACATTGTGCTCTTCGATCAGCGCGGCACGGGCAAATCGCTACCCGGGCTGTTTTGCCCGGAGATTTACCAGCTGTCGATAGAAACCGCCGAAGTCCAGCTCGACTACGACGCCGGCATGAATCGCTATGACGCCGCCGTCGCCACATGCCGCGAACGCATGATCAAAGAGGGCATCAACCTCAACGCGTTTGACAGCCTGGAAAACGCCGCCGATGTTGACGCCGTCCGCGCGGCGCTGGGCTACGACCGCATCAACCTCTATGGCGTGTCCTACGGCACACTGCTGGCGCTGCACGTGATGCGCAACTTTCCGGCCATTGTGCGCAGCGCCGTCATCGATTCGGTCGTGCCGACCCAGAACAACTTCGTCATCGAAGCCACGCGCAGCGAGAACCGCGCGCTGACCGAGCTGTTCAACGCCTGCGCGGCAGACACGGCCTGCAACCGCGACTATCCCAACCTGGAGAAAACGTTTTACGATCTCGTAGAGCGCCTCGACAAAACGCCGGCCCGCGTCACCGTGGCGGACCCCAACACCGGGCGCACCTATCGCATTCCCGTCGACGGCGAAACGCTGCAAGCCTTCGTGTTTCAATCGCTCTACCCGAGCGGCCTGATTCCACTGCTGCCGCGCATGATCTATGAAACCTACGATGGCCGCACCGGCACGCTGGGCAATGTCGCGGGCCTGTTTTTGTTTACGAAGTCGATCGCCAACGGCATGTACTACTCCGTGCTGTGCGCCGAAGATTCGGACTACGATCCCAAGCTGGCCGCCTGGCCCGAACTGCGACCGCAAATTGCCAAGAATGCGGTGAAGGATGCCGAGTCGCAAAAGCGAATCTGCGCCGCTTTCAACGTCGAACAATTGCCGGCGGCCGTCGACGATCCGGTGGTGAGCGACATTCCCACGCTTGTGCTGAACGGCCGCTTCGACCCGATCACGCCGCCGGCCAACGGCGCGCAAGCGGCGGAAACGCTGGCCAACAGTTATTCGTTTGTGTTTCCCAACACCGGGCACGGCGCCTATCAGGCTGTGGAGTGCGCCACCAACATCGCCGACGCATTTATCGATTCGCCCACGGTGAAGCCCGACGACAGCTGCATCGGCGGGTTGACGCCGCCCAAGTTTGTCCGCCGCGATCAGATGATTTACTTGCCAGTGGCCGGGCAGCTCATGATGATGCTGCAAAACGCGCCGCAGCAAAATCGCGTGGTTGAGCTTTGGGTGATTCTGATCGCGCTGCTTGTGCTGCTGACCGGCTTTTTGCTGCTGCCGTTGGGCTGGCTGGCGCGCTTGATTTTCAACAAAAATCACCCGCGCCTCAAACCGCCCTTGCTGGCCAACCTGATGTCGTGGCTGAGCATTTTGGTCACAGTGTTTGTGTTTGTGGCGCTTGCGGCGATGCTGCAGTCGGCGTTCACATTTGCGGCAGCCAACCAGCTGGAATTTCTGGCCGGCGTCTCCAGCGACATTCGCCTGTTCTTTGTGCTGCCGATCCTGGCCGTTGTATTCACAGCGTTGATCGTGCTTGGCGTCATCGGCGGCTGGCGCAGCGGCGCATGGGGCCTCGGCCGCAAGCTCTATCGAGGCATGCTGGCATTGGCCGCAGTAGCCGCATGCATCATTCTCGGGCTGTGGGGGATGATCGCCGCGCCATTATTTGGATGAGTGCTAGAGCGCATCGATCACGAGAACCCAATCCGGCCCGCGCTGCGGCGAAGTGATGCTTTGAAATTCGCGCGCGGGTCCGTCGCCGACGTTGATGTTGTCGCCCGTGCGCGGGTCAAACCATGCCACGCGCACGGCATCGCCGCGCAGTGCGCGCAAATCCAGCTCGATCGCCTGCCCTGCATTGGGCACATACACCATGGCGCATGCGCCATTCGCATCGCGCGTGGCGGCGGCGTAGTGGCCCCGCTCGGTTGGCGCGTTGTGCAGCAGGCTTTGATCCGGAATGCGGTTGAAGAAGGGCCTCGATTCCAGCAGGTGACGCAAATGCCGCACCTGCTCGGCGCCCGGGCGCGTCAACGCCTCGGTCCAATAGCATTCCGCATGGTTGACTTTTTCCGTGCGCGGCGAAAAGCATTGCCACATCGAATGGTGACCATAGGTCACGCCGCAGCCGCCGGCAAACACGCTGCGATACAACTGCTTGCGCACATCCCAGTCGCGAAAGTAGCCGTTCTCCAGCTTCCATTCCGGCCACGGATTGACCGGATGGTCTTCGTAGTTCGGCTCGCTGTCTAGCGTGGGTTTGGTCGGCATCAGCGCGTAGTCGCGCGCGATCATCTCCCACACCGGCACATCGCGCCCGCTGCCGTGGCCCGATTGCATCGAGTTCATGTCCAGCCACGCTTCGCCATGCAGGTGCTCGGAGGAGCTGCGTCCGCCGCTCATGTGAAAGGTCATGAATGCGCCAGGCGCCTCGGCGCGTATGCCGTCGGCCATGGCGCGCCAAACGACGCGTTCGTCGTGGCCGTCATAGACTGGCGGGCGATCGCCACCGATCATCCATAGAACGTTGCTGGCATCGCGGTAGCGCGCGCCGATCCAGCGGCCATAGACTCGCGCGTTGCTTTCGTTGAAAATCACGGCAGGCCGCCACAACCCACTGGCCACTTTGTCGCCCCAGGTTGGCAATACCGCCACATACAGCCCGTGCGCCGCAGCCATGTCGATGTATTCGTCAACCAGCTTGAAATACGCTTCATTGGGGCGCGCCGGGTCTTTGTCGATCAGCGGCAGCTGGCCATACGCGTTGGGCTCGGTCAAGCCGTCGAACTCGGCCAGAACCACCGCCTGCACCACGTTGAAGCGCTGGCGCTGACGGGTGGAAAAGTAGTGCGCCGCCTCTTCGCGCGTCAGGCGATGAAAGAGCTCCCAGGCGGTGTCGGCCAGCCAGAAAAACGGCTGGCCCTGCGCGGTTTCAAGAAATCGGCCCTCGCGATGAACACGGATGCGCGGCAGTGTGGTCATTGCATTACTCCAGGTCGATCAGCCCCCACGCCTGCATCATGTCCAGCGCGCGCGGCTGTTCGACAAACCACGTGACGGGAAACACCAGTTCTTCCAGCACGGCGGAAAAGTGGCTGCCGTGCGCATCGGGCGGAATGAGATCGTAAATGCCGCCAGAGTTGCGCTGATACAACTCGGCGCGCGCGCCATCGGGCGAAAGCTGCCAGCACTCGCAAACGCCGGCCGCTGCATATGCCGCGCGACGGGCGGCGGCGTCGCCACGCGTCTCAAGCACATCGACCACCAGGGCCAGCTGGCCATCGCCATCGAGCAGTGCGGCGGCAGGAGCCAGCGTTTGGCCGCCGACCATCAGCGGCGCGCCGGCGCCAAGCACTTCACCTGCGCCATACGCATCGGCCACAATCGACAGCATCGAGACCAGCCACGCTTGCAAACGGCGGCCGGACAACGCAGATTTTGCCGTCATGCCAGCCACCCCAGCCAATAGCGCGCAAACATATAGGCCGAAATCACAAAGCCGTAGAGGATCACAAAACGGCGCAGATAGAGCTGATTGATGCGGCGCGACATGCGGCCAGCCAGAAATCCGCCGGCCATGGCGAATAGCGCCATTGGCAGCGCATAGTTCCACAACACCAGCCCGCCGGCCATAAAGCGGATCGTCGCCACGCCGTTCATGATGAAGGCGAGCGGGTTCTTGAGCGAATTCATGCGATGCATGTCGCGCATGCCCATCACGCTAAATGACGAGATCATCAGGATGCCAATGCCAGCGCCGAAATATCCGCCATAAAACGCGATGGCAAATTGAAAGGCGATGCCCCACACCCAGCCAGGCAGGAGAATGCGTTCATCGCCGGAGCCTGGCGCGGCGGCGGCCACGCCGCGTATCCGCGCTGCCAGCCGCGTTAACCGGTCCTTTAAGGCAAACAACAGCACCGCAAACAAAATCAAAAACGGCACCACGCGACGAAAGAGTTCATCGCTGGTGTTGACCAGCACCACCGCGCCCAGATAAGCGCCGAGGATGGTCGGCAGCAGCAGCAGCAAGAAGCGGCGCCATTGCACGCGTAGCTCTTGGGCAAACGCCAGTGCGCTGCTGATCGACGCCGGCGTGAGCAAGGCGGCGTTGGTGGCGTTGGCATAGCGCAGCGGATGAACCAGCCCCAGCGCCGTAAACGAGAACAGCGTGCCGCCGCCGGCCACGGCGTTGATCGACCCGGCGATAAACGCGGCGGCGAGCATGATGACGAAGGTGAGATCCATAACACTCAATGCCGAGTCGAGAGCGGTCAGTCCCGAGGGGTCAGTCCCGAGTCCCGAGCGGCCAGTCCCGAGTCCCGAGTGAAAAGTGCGTCTCGGACTGATACTGGGGACTCGGGACTTTCGACTCGCGACTCGGCGCTCTCTAAATCAGAAACCGCCCATTCCGGTAAAACACTTCGCCATCGGCGGCGATTTCGGCGTCTTGCGCGCCGGCGATCATGTCCCAGTGAACCGCGCTTTGATTGACCGCGCCGGTATTCTCATAGGCCCGGCCGACAGCCAGATGCACGGTGCCGCCGATCTTTTCATCGAACAGGATGTTGCGCGAAAACCGGTCGATGCCGTAGTTGGTGCCGATGGCGAATTCGCCCAGATAGCGCGCGCCCGGGTCGGTGTCGAGAATGGTGTTCAGATAATCCTCGCCCTTTTGCGCCGTAGCGCGAACAACCTTGCCTTGTTCGAATTTAAGCTCAATGCCGTTGACCTCGCGGCCCTGATGAATGGCCGGATAGCTATAGCGAATCCACCCCTCGACCGAGTTTTCGACCGGGCCAGTGTAGATCTCGCCGTCCGGAAAGTTGCGCACGCCGTGGCTGTTGATAAACACGCGTCCATCGATGCGCATGCGCAAATCGAAGTTGGCGCCGCGCAATGTGATCGATTTCCTGCCTTTCAGAAAGGCGCAATAACCGTCCTGCCGGTCGCGGTATTCGCGCCAGCGCGCCACCGGATCAGCGTCATTGACCATGCAGGCGCTGAACACAAATTCGGTGTAGTCGGCCAGGCTCATGTCCGCATCCATGGCGAAGGCGTCGGTCGGAAACTGCGTGACCACCCAGTTGAAGTTTTCCTGCGCGTTGCGGCTCAGGCGCTTGTTGAGGATGGGGCTCATCGCCTTTTGCTGGCGCTGTTGCTTGGCCGGGTCCACGCTACTGAGCTTGCGCGTATTCGATTCAGCGGCAATGCGAATGTAATGGTCAAATTTGCCTTCCTCAACCGACAAATGATCGACCGGCGTCACCTGATCAAGCTGTGCATCGGCATATTGGTAGAAAATTTCCTGCGCGCCGGGCAGATCGGCGCGCAAAAACGCGTTGCCTCCCGCCTTGAGCACTTCACGATACACCTCGAGCATCAGCGGAGCGGCTGGCGTCTGGCTCCAGACATACACCCATTGCCCGGGCTTGACAGCCAACGAGTAGTTCACGAGCACTTGCGCCATGCGGTTAAAGCGGGGATCAAACATGAGGAGCCGGATTGTACGCTTGTGCTAAAGTCCTGCCTCCATGACGTTTTCTCGCTTGACCTCGCGCCGCGCCCCCGCGCCGCGCCCGGGTGTCGTCTTTCAGCCGGATCTACTGGCCGGCATTGATCTGATCGCCAACGCCACCCGTGTCACTTTGGGCCCGCTTGCCCGCGCAGTGGCTGTTGAACGCAACTTCCGCCACGACACGCCTGAAATCATTGACGATGCCGGCATCATCGCGCGCCGGGTGATCCAGATCGCCGGGGCGGACGCCGACGCCGGCGCCATGATGCTGCGCCACGCGTTGTGGCGCATGCGCGAGCGCTTTGGCGATGGCGCGGCCACGCTGGCGGCCATTGCCCAGCACATGGCCCACGGCGCAGTCAAAGCTGTGGCCGCCGGGATGCACCCCACCCTTCTGCGCGCAGGCATTGAAGCCGGCGCCGCGGCCGCAATCGACGCGCTGCGCGCCGAAGCCAGCCTCATCGCCGGCGGCGCTCGCGGCCGCGCCATGCTGCGCGCGGTAGCTGTGGCGCTTTGCCAGGATGTCGAGCTGCGCGAAGCGCTGGCGCAATCGATCGAGATTATCGGCGCCGAAGGCGGCTTCAAGGTGATCAACAATCAAGGCCGCAACATCGTCACCGAATATGTCGAAGGGTCGATGTGGGATGTCGGATGGCAGGCGCCGGGCTTCGCCAGCGACCTAGGCAAGAGCATGGCACGCATTGAAGACACGGCCGTGGCGGTGTTGCGCGGCGGCCTCAACGATGCGCAAGCTGCCCTTCGCGGCTTGCAGACTGTGTCCGAAAGCGAACGCAACACGCTGGTGCTGGTAGCCGATGGCCTGGGCGACGCCGCCCGTGACGTGTTTTACCAGGCCAACGCGCGCGGCCTCATGCGCCTGCTGCCGCTCAAGGCGCCCTATGTCGACGCCAAAGGCATGCTCGCGCTGCAGGACATTTGCACGCTGACAGGCGCATCGATGCTGTATGGCGGCGAAAGCCACACCGCCGGCGGTGGTGATGAGGCTTTCGCCTCTCTGCGGCCAGAGCAGCTGGGTTTTGCGCGGCGTGTGTGGGCGGATGCCGACCGCTTTGGCATCATCGGCGGCGCGCGCGATCCGCAACGCCTGCGATCGGAAATCGTGCGCGTGCGCAGACAGCTCTCGCTAACCCGCAAAACCGAGGAGATCGAAGACCTGCGCGCTCGGCTGGGCCGCCTGAACGGCGGGCTGGCCATGTTGCGCGTCGGCGGCGACACCTCGCAGGCAGCCGACCAGCGCCGTGATGAAGCCCGGCGCCTTGCAAGTGCGCTGCAGGCCGTGCAATCCAGCGGCGTTGTCGCCGGCGGCGGCGCGGCGCTGGCGCGTGTGGGCGGCCAGATCGACGCCGAAGCGGCGCACCGCGCAAAACACAGCGCGCCCGAACACAACCTGGATGCGCTGCACGGTGAGCGAATCGTCGCGCAAAGCTTGAGCGCGCCCCTGCTGGCCATCGCCGAAAATTGCGGACACGATGCCGGCCATGCGCTGGGACAAGCACGCGCGGCACAGTCAAACGTCGTTTTCAACGCGCGCACTGGCGCGCTCGAAGACATGATCGACGCGGGTGTGGCTGATTCGGTCGACATGTTGTGCGGTGCGATTCAAATCGCAGCCAGCCTGGTCGCCATGCAGGTGACCACCGACGCCATCGTCCTGCGCAAATCACCGCCGACAGCGGCAAACCCCTAAAGGCAAGCATGGAACCTGAGAGCATTTTCGCGCTGGCGGCGCCGGGCGCGCGCGTGTGTTACGCCGCCACCGGCGCCGGCCTGTGGCAGTTAAAGTCCATAGGCAAGTGGCGCCCGATCGCACCGCAGTTCGCACCCGTCACGCTGACGGCCGTCGTGGCGCAAGGAAGCACGGTCATCATCGGCGCAAACGGCGACATCGCGGTGTCGCGCGACGCGGGTGAAAACTTTGGCCTGGCCAAACTGCCCGTGCGCGCGCAAGTGCTGGCGCTGGCGCTCTCGCCAGCCTTTGAGGACGATGGCGTTGTGCTCGCCGCCACGGCGCAGGATGGCGTGCTGCGCTCAACCGATGGCGGCGCCAGCTTCTTCGCCTGGAACTTCGGCTTGCTCGATCTGCATGTCAATGCCGTTGCGTTCTCGCCGGAATTCGGCGATGACAGCACCACTTTTGCGGCAACCGACCACGCCGTGTTTGCCAGCCTCAACGGCGGGCGCGCCTGGCGCGAGCTGCCGGTCCCGGCAGAAGCTGCGCCGTTCACTTCGTTGATCGTGGATGAGACACGCACGCTGTTCATCGGCACGGAAGGCAGCGGGTTGTGGTCATGCCCGGCGTCGCACACCGGCGCCAATCGCGTCGAGGCGCTCAAGCCCGCTGAGGTCAATGCGATGTGCGGCGGGCCGTTGACGGTAGCGACAACCGACGGCATTTACGTGCTGAACGGCAAGCGCTGGCAACGCGCCAGCGTCGAAACCGACGCCGTGTGCTTGGCGCGCGTGGGCGGCACGCTGCTGGCCGGCACGGTCGAGAACGGCGTGCGGACGATTGGCTAAGTAGGTTCGCAAAAGAAATGACGTAACACGGTGCATACGGAGTGATGATTAAACTGCTGATCTCTAACTTCAGCGGAAAACCAAAAACCCCGTATGCCACTTGATCATAACCAACGTCAGAC
>JANMNW010000442.1:0-11837 GCA_031368515.1 Chloroflexota bacterium | reverse complement strand
CTGCGTCAGGGTCAATCTCTTTCCACCTTCACGTGCTTTCAACATTATGTCGATCTGTGCTTCCATCTCCGCCATCAGCGTTGCCTTCAGGTCATTGTCTGTCATGCCCTAAAGTTTCGCCCCTTTTAAAAAATGCACCTTGCCGCTACAAACGGCCAAAGCGCCGCCGCAGCAGCAAGGCGAACGTTTGCGCGATGGTTTTGCGCACCGGCATTTTGGTCACACCCGGCTTGCGGTCGTAGCGCAGCACCATCGGCGCTTCGGTCACGATCGCACCGAGCATGTGCAGCTTCATCAAAATGTCGACCATGCACGCAAAGCCGCGCTCGCTGACAAAATTGTCGCCCCAGCGCGCAAACGCCGAGCGCAACACGTCTGGCCGATACGCGCGATAGCCGCATGAGTAATCGCGCGCGCCAGGAATCGGGTACGTTACGCGAAACAACAAGCTCAGCCCATTGCTCAGCATCTGGCGGTTCCAGGGGATGCCCACCATGCGCGCACCCGGCTGATAGCGCGAAGCAATCACCACATCATTGCCTTCTTCGATCTGGCGTGCCATGCGCGGAATCAAGCCGGGAAGATGCGTGTCGTCCGAGTCCATCGTGACAATCACGTCGTCGTCGCCCGCCCGCGCCAGCGCCGCGCGCAACCCGGTCATGATGGCCTGGCCGAGGCCTTTGTTGACGCCATGCGGCTGCAGTTCGACGCGCAGGCGGCTCTGAGCGGCAAACGCCCGCGTGACTTCGGCAGTCCGATCGGCGCTGCCGTCGTCGACGACGATCACCTCTACCTGGTTGCCAAAATGGCGTTCAGCCACGACAGCGATGCGGCCCAGCAACAGCGGCAATGCTTCCTCTTCGTTGTAGGCCGGAAGCGCAATAAAGATCAAAGTGGGTGAATTGTATCCGGCACACCGCTACAATCTCCCACCATGTCCGACTCGATTGCCATACTGGATTTTGGCTCGCAATTCACCCAGTTGATCGCCCGGCGGGTGCGCGAAGCCAGCGTGTTTTGTGAAATCTTTCCGTGGGATGCGCCGGCAGAAAAAGTTCTGGCGATAAAGCCGCGCGGCTTCATCCTGTCTGGTTCACCCAACAGCGTCTATGACCCCGGCGCGCCTTATTTGCAGGACTATGTCATCGCGCAAAATGTCCCGCTGCTCGGCATCTGCTATGGCATGCAGCTGCTCGCCCATGCGCTGGGCGGCCGTGTTGCCCCGTCCGATCATCGCGAGTACGGCCATGCGGTGGTCGATTTTGAAGCCAATGCGCTGCTGCCGTATCAGCGGCTCAACGTGTGGATGAGCCACGGCGACCGCATCGAACGCGTGCCCGAAGGCTTTCGCGCTTTTGCCCGCAGCGCCAACTCGCCGCTGGCGGCCATGGCCGATGAAGCGCGCCGCATCTATGCGATTCAGTTTCACCCCGAGGTCAACCATACCGAGCACGGCCGCGACATCCTCGCGCAGTTTGCGCATGGCATTTGCGGTTGCGGCGCAAGCTGGACGCCGGCCAGCATCATCGATGAGAGCGTGGCCAAGATACGCGCGCAAGTGGGCGAACGGCAGGTCATCTGCGGCCTGAGCGGCGGTGTCGATTCATCCGTCGCCGCCGCGCTGGTGCACAAGGCGGTCGGCGATCAGCTGACCTGCGTCTTCGTCGACACCGGCATGATGCGCAAAAACGAAGGCGGTCAGGTGATCGAAACTTTTCAGCGCGAGCAGGGCATCAGGCTGATCGCGGTTAACGCGGCCGAAGAGTTTCTCGACGCGCTGCAGGGTGTGACCGACCCCGAAGAAAAGCGCAAGCGCATCGGCGAGAAGTTCATCCGTGTGTTTGAGGCGGAGCTGCGAAAGATGGCCGCGCTCGGAGCGATGCCGTCTTTCGATTCATCGAATCGCACGCTGCTCGCTCAGGGCACGCTCTATCCCGATGTGATCGAGTCGCGCGGGCCGGAACGCCAGGCCTCGGCAAAAATCAAAACGCATCACAACGTGGGCGGCCTGCCACAGGACATGCAGTTCGAGCTGCTCGAACCTCTCCGCTTTCTCTTCAAAGACGAGGTGCGCGCGGTGGGCAGCGCGCTCGGTCTGCCGGATAGCATCGTCTGGCGGCAGCCCTTCCCCGGCCCGGGCCTGGCTGTGCGCATCATCGGCGACATCACCTGGGAACGCCTGGAGCGGTTGCGCGCAGCTGACGCCATCGTGCTGGAGGAATTACAGCGCGGCGGCTTGATGGGCGCGGGCGGCGCCGCCACATCGCAGGCGTTCGCCGTGTTGCTGCCCATCCGCACCGTCGGCGTGATGGGCGATGGCCGCACCTACAGCGAGGTCATCGCCATCCGGGCGGTCACAACCGACGACTTTATGACCGCGGACTGGGCGCGCATCCCGTTTGAGGTGCTGGCCCGCATGAGCAGCCGCATCGTCAACGAAGTGCCAGGCATCAACCGCGTAACATACGACATCACCACAAAACCGCCCGCCACGATCGAGTGGGAATAGCGCGCCGTTTTTTCACTCGCAGGCGACGGCGGAATCAAGCGGCGGCAGATCGAGCTCGAACGCATCGCCATCCGGGCGCGAACCGTCCGCCAGCTGCAACGGCAAACGCGTTCCTGTTTGATAGTCATAGATGCCGACATACAGCCGGGCGCCCTGTTGCTGTTGTTCTGCGGCTGCGCCGGGTTCGATCATCAGCCAGCGCCGTTCCATCATGTCGGCATCCTTGGGAAGCCGCGCAAAAGGCAGCAGCCCGCGCAGCGGCGCACCGTCTTGCTGGGCCATGCGCGCGCCACCCGGACCCAGTGCCTGCGCGAACGCCGACCAGGTTGGCGGCGCATCGGCGGCATTGGCGCGCAGGCGCCGCCACTGCAGCGCCAGCACCCATCCCGTGCGGCACGGTTGCACGTGATAGGCGCTCAGCCCGAGCACGCCTTCGACGGTGAAATGGGGCGCATGCTGCGCCGGCGCCTGCGCGCCGCCGATCCACTCCGTGCGCAGCGCCGTGGGTTCATAGCTGGTGAGCAGCACGCGCGCCGCGGCGCCCATCAGGTCAGGCAGGGCTTCAGCCGCCACAGGCTCGCCAAATGTTTGATAGGCATAGGGCAAGCCGGCATCCGGCGTTGTGAAGCGCGCCAGCCGCACATCGCGGTCGATGCCCAGATTGCTGAATGGCAGATCGGAACCGCCCACATACGACGCCATCACAATCGCGCCTTCTGAAAACAGGGGAAATCGATTGCGCGGCACCGCCACCCATTCCGCCATGTTTAGCATCAGCAGCGTCTGGCCAGGCTGCATCTGCGCCGCATTGCGCGCCACGGCTGCAACCGGCTCGCTGGCATTGGCCTGCACCCGGATCTGATCGCGCACATGCCAGATGCCAATGGCGCATAGCGCCAACAGTGCCGCGGCGCGCAGACCGGCTTTTGGCAGTTGGGCAAGCACACCCGCCCAAAGCACCGCGACGCCTGCGCCGGCGATGTAAAACACGCGAGGAGCGTGATAAACATAGTCCGACTCCAGCCGCAACACCGGCAACGCCGCCCCTGCGCCAAACAGCAACAAGCCGAATATGGCCACGCGTGAACGATCCCGCCGCATCAGCAAGATGACCACCAAGAACAGCGCTGCGCTGGCGGCAAGCACATTGGCCGCGCCCGACAACAGCGGCGTCAGCGCCAGCGAGAACGGGTAAGTCAGCGTTTGTAGCGCATAGAGCAGCCTCAGCGCCACACCCTCGGCCGTCAGCTGAAAAGCCGGCGACGCGCCTTTTGGTATCAACGCATAAACAACGCCATAAAGCGCCATTGCCGAAGTCACGGCCAGCAACGGCCATGCTTGACGCAGTCTTGCCGTCAGTGAGAGCGGTTGTGGCTGACGCAAGATGAAAAACAGCTCAACCACCGCCAGCAGCCCAACGACGCTCAACGCAATCTCGTTGGCCAGCACGGCAACCAGGCACAGCAACAACAACGCTGCGGCGCGCCGTGCCGATGCGCCCTCGGATCGCATGCGCGCATACGTCTCAAGCGCCAAAAGCATGAAGAAAAGCGCAATGAGGTGGTTCAATCCGGCAGCCACCGCCACTTCCTGCACCGCAAACGGCAGCAACGCAAAAAGCGCCCCGCTCATCCACGCCGCGCCGGGTGGCGCCTCGGGCAACACGCGCCCGACCACGCGCGTCAACCGCCAGCTGTTCAAACTGTGCATGACCAGACAGAGCGCATGCAAAAGCAGCGGCCCAGCCGCTCCAAAAAGCGTCGCAACGCGATAGTAAGCCAGCATCACCGGGCGGTAGTAGCCGGAATTTGCGGTGCGCAGAAACAGATCCAGGGGTGCATAGTTGCGCACCAGGCGCATCATCCAGGCGTCGTCAAACGAAAGCGGCAGGCGCAGGCTTTCGTAGTAGACAAGGCCGACCGCCGCCGCAAAAACGAGCAACGGCCAACGGGCCAGACGGGAAAATGGGGCCAAGGCCGTGTGAGTATAGTCGCACCATTGACGCTCTTGCACGGGACGCCCCACCGCAACTGTCACGCAATTGTCAGGCGGGAATGGGGCATCTGGAGTAGGAATAGCCTGTCGCAGGCATCCGGCCGGTAGGCAAAGCGCAGTCAACAACAGCTATGGATTACTTTGAAACAATCAAACGCGCCGCGCGCATGGTGTGGCGCCACAAGTCGCTGTGGGTGCTTGGCTTTATCGCCGGACTATCCGGCGGCGGGGGCAGCAGCGGTGGCAACTTCGGCACTCCGGGCAGCGGCTCCAGAACAGGGGGCCCATCCGGCAATCCGTTCAACAGCCCGGAAATTCAGGAAGCGTTGCGCTGGATCACCGAGAACAGCGCGCTGCTGATCGCAGCCGTGCTTGGAGTCTGTCTCTGCCTGGTGCTGCTGTCGCTGCTGTTTCTCGTATTGGGCGAGATTGGCCAGGGCGGCTTGATCTCAAACGCGGCGCGCATTGGCGCTGGCGAAGCGCCGGGATTTGGCGACGGATGGCGCGCTGGCGTCAGCCGGGTGCGGTCGCTGGTCGGTCAACAACTTTTGCTATCCATCCCCGGCTTGATTCTGGGCTTGATCATTTTGGCCATTCTGGCGGTCGCCTTTGTTCCGCTGTTCAGCGAACTCATCAGCGGCGGCGGCGAGAGCGCCGTCATCGAACGTGCCATGGGCGCGCTGTTCGGATCGTTGTGTGTGATCGTCCCGCTTGGCTGTATTGCCTGGCTCTATCAGATTCTGGTCGCCATCCTGAGCACGTTTGGCCGCCGCGCGATCGTGCTGGATGGCGCGGGCGCGATCGCCGGTTTGCGCACCGGATGGTCGGTCTTTCGCGGCAACATTCTGCACACGATCGTGTTTGCAGTGATCGTAGTCGCCCTGCAACTGATCATCGGCATTGGCCTGACGATCGCAGGATTCGCCGCGCTGGTGCCGGGAATTGTCGCAATGATCGCCAGCGGCGGAAACGAACCTTCGGTCGCTGGTGTGGCGCTGCTGGCGGTGGGGGGCCTTGTGCTATTCGCGGTTGTCGTACTGAGCAGCTCGGTTCTGACCGCGTTCAGCTCGGCCACCTGGACGCTGGCCTATCAGCAATTCAAGAGCCGCCTTGCCGGGACGCTGCCGCCGGCCGGCGCAATGCCTACGGACGCACTGCAAGCTTGATGACTTCGCCGCGATCCATGCGTTGAAGTCCGGCTTCGACGTCTTCAAGCGCGATTGCGCCATCGACCAGCGCGGCGCAGTTGAGATGGCCGTCGGCCAGCATCTGCCAGGCCATCTCGACAAATCGCGGGGTGTGGTGAAAGATGCCCTTGACCGAGATCTGCCCATAGTGCAAGCGTGTGGCATCGAAGCTCACCTCGGCGCCGCCGAGCAACCCGCTGAACATCACCGCCGTCCCGCCTGGCCGGGTGGCGTCAAATGCCATGCGCCAAGTGTCGGCCGTGCCCGCCGCTTCCAGCGTCACATCCGCCCCGCGGCCGCCGGTCTGCTCGCGCACAAAGGCGAGCGCATCACCGTCCAGCACGCTCAGCACGGCATCGGCGCCCAGCAGCCGCGCGCGCTCCAGCCGACCGCGCGAACGGCCGATGACGATCACCCGCGCCGCGCCCATGCGCCGGGCGATCTGGATCTGCATCAGGCTTTGCGCGCCGGCGCCGATGATGGCCACACAGTAACCCAGTTGTATCTGGCCAACCGCCGCGCCATGGATCGCGCATGCCAACGGCTCGATGATGCCCGCATGCTCAAATGAGAGACCGCCAGGCAGCGAGTGCATGTTTTGCGCCACGATGTGCGCCGGCACCCGGATGTATTCAGCAAATGCGCCCCAGTTGAAGCGCTGCTCGAGGTCTTCGCACAGCTGCTGCTGGCCGCGGCGGCAATAAAAACAAACATTGCACGGCGCGGAGTTGGCTGCAGTCACGCGGTCGCCCTCGCGCCAGCGCTGCACTTCTGCGCCAACTGCGCTGATCTCGCCGGCAAACTCGTGGCCAAAAATCATGCCCGGCGCAAACAGCCTGTGGCCGCGTTTGTAGCCCTTCAGATCGGTGCCGCAGGTCAATGCCGCGGCTACTCGCACCACCACTTCGCCGGCGCCGGGCTCCGGCATGGGCGCCTCGCGCAATGAGAGCTGGCGCGGGCCTTCAAAAATGATCGCGCGCACCTAACGCTTTAGCTCCTCCACGGCGCGGTTCAACACGATGTCGTCATCTTCGCCATACTCTTCCCAGCGCTGCTCAGTCGCCACAGCCGGCGTGATGCCCTTGCCATACCAGCTCTGGCCCTTGATCCCGAGATACTCGCCCGACGGCACAATCAGCTCCAGTTTTGAAACTGGCATCGTCAGCCGCGTGACGACCGCCGTGCGCCCGCGCGTGGTGTTGCCGACAAGCTTGGCGCGGCCCAAATCCTGCAGCATGCCCGCGAATACTTCGGCTTGTCCCTGAGTCAAGTCGCTCACCAGCACCGCCAGGCGCATGTCCTGCGAGCCCGCCACGCCTTTGCCGCTGATCAGAATTTTTCCTTTCGTGGCGCGCGACTGGGTTGATCCGATTTGATCTCCCGTTACAAACAGGCTGAGCATGGCTTCCAGCGGGAAGTCGTTGGCGCGCATGAGGCGCAAATCCAAAACCAGTCCATCCAGCGGCTGGTCGGCTGCCAGCTCGCGCAACGCCGCCGCCACTTCATCGCGCATGAACTCGGTGTCCGACGGGTTGGGCGCAATGTAGGCAATGTTGGTGCCGTCGATCAATCGGGAAACCAGTGGCGTGTTGTCTGGACCTGCTTCAATCACGCGCCGGGTTACCACGACTTCGCGTTCGGGCTGACCGGGCGTGCGCACGCTCAACGTGACTTTTGTACCGGGCTGGCCGCGCAGCCGGGCCTTCACCGCGTCACCTTCAGCGCCGGCCACCGGCCGGCCATCGACCGACACGATCGCGTCATGCGGCCGAATGCCGCCGCGCTCGGCAGGCGAATTGGGATAGACCAACAGCACTAGCACCCGGTCTTTGCCTGGTTCCGGCCAGTCAAGCATCACCCCGATGCCGCCAAACGTCTCCGTGACCGCCGCCGACGCTTGCAGGGCAATGCCCACATCCGAGTCCTGCAACGCCTCGATCACCGCGAGCAGGCTTGGCACATACTGATCCGGGCTTTCAGCCTGGATGATTTTTTTGCGTTCGGCGTCGGCCGTCTGCTGCCATTTGGCGCCGACGACATCGGATTTGAGATACAACGCGCGCAAGCTGTTGACCGCAAAGTCATAGTCGCGCAGCACAGCCTGGACTTCAGACGGCAAGTCAACCGGCACAGTGGGCGCTGGCACGCGTTGGCGGGACTCAAGCATCTCGCGCGGATTGCAGCCGGTCAGCAGGACCAGCATGGCCGCGCACAAAGGCACTACATTGCGTGTCATCATCTCAGGATCCAGTTTAGTCTTCGGGGTTAACCCAGCGGCCGATCAGCGAAAACACCAGCCACAACAGTCCGATCAGGCCCGCGCCGCCCAGAAGGCAGACGAGGCCCAATGCGCCTGCGGGCATGCCGTAGACAAGGCTGATCAACGCCCCGCCGCCCGCAACCAGCACAACGATTACCAGAAGGGCGAGGTTGCGGTTGAATCGCGCGCGTTCTTTGCGCGTATTCGTGGGCGGGCGAGGCGTCATGTCTGCCGCCGAGTGTAGCCCAGGCGATTAGGAGTCCCTGAGACGATGGCGGTAGGCCGGTGTAGCAGTGCTGTCAGGCTCCTACCGCTCACACCGGCCCACTGCCGCCGCTTACTTCACACGCATCTTGTTGGTCAATGCGCCAATTTTGTCGATCTCAATCGTGCAGACGTCGCCGTCCTTCATCCACAGGCGCGGCGTGCGGCCAGCGCCAACGCCAGGCGGCGTTCCGGTGGCGATCACATCGCCCGGCATCAATGTCATGTAATGGCTGAGATGGGCGACCAAGTGCGCCACGCCAAAGATCATCTCGCGCGTGTTCGAATTCTGCACGGCCACGCCGTTCAAGATGCATTTGATCGCCAGGCTCTGCGGATCGGGGATTTCATCGGCAGTGACCACAACCGGCCCGATCGGCCCAAAGCCGTCAAACGTCTTGCCAAGCACCCACTGTCCGCCGCTGTCCGATTTTTGAATATCGCGCGCGCTGATGTCGTTGACGCAGGTGTAGCCACCGACATAGGAGAGCGCGGTCTTTTCGCTCACCCGCGCAGCCTTGCGGCCAATGACCACGCCCAGTTCCGCCTCAAAGTCGACCTCGGCCGATGCGTCGGCGTGCCAGGTGATCGTGTCGCCCGGGTTGGCCAGGGCATTGGCAAACTTGGCAAAAATGATCGGCTTCTCGGGCACTTTGGCGTTCGTCTCGCGCACGTGATCCATGTAGTTCAGCCCGATGCATATCATGGCGTGCGGCGTCAAGGGCGAAAGCAGGCGATAGCCTTTGATGGGCCGCGCGCCCTTTGCGGACGCCAGGCGTTTGGCCTCGGCGCGCGCCGCGCGATTGGAAAGCAATGTCGTGACATCGCCAAGCTTGCTCACATCGATCAGCGTCCCGTCGTCGCGCAAGACTCCCGTACCCGTCTTGCTCTGAACCTTGTAAGTGACCAGTTTCATGATGTTGGATTCTATGCCAGCGCCGCAAAACTGCGCGGCAATCGGCTTGGGCGGCAAAAAATCAGCCTTACACATTGCTTACAAGACGGATGCGCGCCAAAAAAGTATCTACAATCGATGCAACACCCCATGCCAAAGCCTCACATCCTTGTCGTCGACGACGAAGCCAGTGTCCGTGAAGTGGTCAAACGCTATCTTGAGCGCGAAAGTTATGTCATATCAACGGCCGCGACCGGTCCAGAAGCGCTGAGCATCATTGACAGCGACCGTGACATCAGGCTGGTGATTCTGGATGTGATGCTGCCTGGGCTGGATGGCATCGAAATCGTGCGGCGCGTGCGGTCCAACAATGCCGTGCCCATCATCATGCTGTCGGCGCGTTCGGATGAAGCCGATCGCGTGACCGGCCTGGAAACCGGCGCCGACGACTATGTGCCGAAGCCCTTCAGCCCGCGCGAGCTGGTTTCGCGCGTTAAGGCCGTGTTGCGCCGGGCGCCGCAAGGCGATGCCAGCCAGGAAGTGGCCAGGGAAAAGTCGATCAACGTCGGCGACGTCACCCTCGATCCAAACACGCACGAAGTCAAGGTGCTTGGAAGCGCCGTTGAACTGACAGCCAAGGAATTCGAGCTGTTGTGGTTCTTTATGCGCCACCCGCGCCAGGTGTTCTCACGCGAGCAGTTGCTTGAGCAGGTGTGGGGCTTTGCCGAATATATCGACATCAGCACCGTCACCGTGCATATTCACCGGTTGCGCGACAAAATTGAAAACGACCCCAAGAAACCCGTGCGCCTCACAACCGTTTGGGGTGTGGGCTACCGGTTGGTGGACTGATTTCTATGCAAAGATCTGCTTCTTTCGGCCTGGGGCTGGCTCTCACTGTAACCGCCGCAATCTTGCTTGTCATCTATGTGTGCGATGCACAAACCCAGGATGCGCCGGCTTTTGCAGCGCTGATCGCCATCCCTCTTGTCATCAGCATCGGCGCCGCCACCCTTGGCCAGCGCCTGGGCCTGTGGCGGCGCTTTCGCAACATCAGCGTGGCACTGTTTATCGTTTACGCCATAGGCGCCGGGCTGATTCTGCTGACCATGCTGGTCACCACCAGCCTCATGTTTATCAGCCCGCACGACGCCGAGGTGGCCGTGGTGATCACGCTGTATGCCACCAGCGTCACGCTCGTTTTTGGCAACTTCGTGGTGCACAGCCTGAGCGACGGCATCAGAGGCTTGACACATGCGGCCTTGCAGGTGCAAGGCGGCAATCTGACTGCCGTGGCCGACGAGCACGGCAATGACGAACTATCCAATCTGGCACGCGTGTTCAATGAGATGACGCGGCGCCTGTCGCATGTGCGCGAAATTGAAACACAGCTGAACCAGTCGCGGCGCGACTGGATCGCCTGGGTGTCGCACGATCTGCGCACACCGTTGACCAGCCTGCGCGCGCGCGCGGAAGCGCTTGCCGATGGCGTGGTGTCGCGCCCGGACGAAATGAACGACTATCTCGGCGCGATCCGGCGCGACGCCGACACCCTCAACCGGCTCATCGACGATCTGGCCGAGCTGGCCAAGATCGATGCGGGCGGGCTTAAGCTGGACAAAATGCCGGTGGATCTTTCGGACCTGGTATCGGACACGATCCACGCGCTAAGTGTTCTGGCCAATGAGCGCGGCATCAAGCTGGCCGGCTCGGTGGAAAACGGCATCCCTGCCGCGCGTGTCAGCCCGCAGCATATCCAGCGCGTGCTCAACAATCTTGCGGGCAACGCGCTGGCGCACACGCCGGCAGGCGGCGCGGTGGAAATCGTCGTCGCCCGCACCAAAGGAACAGACGACATCTGTGTGCGTGTCAATGACACCGGCGAAGGCATACCGGCGCAGGATTTGCCGCACGTCTTTGAACGCTTCTACCGCGGCGAGCGCTCGCGCAAGCGCGAAGGCCGCAGCGGCATGGGGCTGGGGCTGGTCATCGCAAGCGAGCTGGTGGCCGCGCACGGTGGCCAAATTGGTATCGAAAGCCCGCCCGGCCGCGGCACCAGCGCATGGTTTACATTGCCGGTAGGCGGTTGAGCGGCAGGAGCGGTGGGCGGTAAGCGGTGGGCAGTGAGCAGGTTTATGCCACCGCTTACCGCTCCCACCGTCTCACCGCTTTCAGCTCCTACCGCCCACCGGCTCACCGCTCACTCCGCCAGCAGTTTCTCAATCCATGCGCGAGTTTCGCCGTAGGCGCCTTCGCCGATGTGTGAGTAACGCAACACGCCGCGCTTGTCAATGAGATAGCGCGTCGGCCAGTAGCGGTTGCGATAGCGATTCCAATTGTCAAATTCATTGTCGATCGCGATTGGGTAGTCCAATTTGAGATCGACCACCGCTTTCTTGACATTTGCGAGTTCCTTCTCATAGCCAAATTCGGGCGAGTGCACGCCAATGATCAACAGCCCTTTGTCGGCATAATCGGCGTGCATATCGCGCAGGGCGGGTATCACGTTGCGGCAGTTGATGCATCCAAAAGTCCAGAATTCGACCATCGTCACTTTGCCGCGCAATTCCTCCCATGCGAGCGGCTCGGTATTCAGCCAGACGTCGGAATCAATCGGCGGCGCAAGGGGGCCTGATGGCAAATCAACGGAGACTGGCGCCGCTTCTGCCGGAGCAGGCGTTGCAGTTTCCGCAGGCGCTTGAGTCGGAGCGGGGGCTTGAGTCGGGG
>JANMNW010000408.1:0-11587 GCA_031368515.1 Chloroflexota bacterium | reverse complement strand
GTGGTGGTGCGGCCATCGGCCAGTATCTTTTCGACTTTCAAATGCGCATCGCCAAATGCGGCCAGCTGGGGCAGGTGGGTGATGCACAAAACCTGGTGCGCGCGCGTCAGGCCCCACAGTTTCTCGCCCACCGTGCCACCCACGCGTCCGCCGATGCCGGTGTCGATCTCGTCGAAGATCAGCGTGGGCGGCGCGTGCGTGCCCTCGCGACTGAGCACCGCTTTGAGCGCCAGCATCAAGCGCGCGGTTTCGCCGCCCGAAGCCACTTTGATCAACGGCTTGAGGCCCTCGCCCTGGTTTGGCGCGATCATGAATTCGATTTTGTCTGTGCCGGTGGAATCGGGTTCCTGCGGGTCGAAGCGCACTTCGAACTTGGCGCCCGTCATGCGCAGATCGTTGAGCTCTGATTCCACGCCGCGCGCCAGCACTTCGGCCGCGGCTTTGCGCTTCTTGCTCAGATCCGCCGCGATTTTGCCCGCTTCTTTGAGCAGGCCGCTCTCCTGCTTGCGCAGCGCTTCGATGTGCTCGGCGCTGTTTTCAATCTGATCCAATTCGCGCGCGGCGGTTTCGCCAAAGGCGATGACGGCGTCGATCGACTCGCCGTATTTGCGTTGCAGCTTTTTGAACAGCTCCAGTCGGTCCTCGACTTTTTGCAGGCGTTGCGGGTTGAATTCGATGCTGTCGCGATACGCGCGCACAGTGCGCGACACATCATCGACGATGGCATTGGCTTCGGCCAGCGTTTTGCGATGTTCGACAAAGGCCGGGTCGTAATGCGCCAGGTTGTCCAGCGCCTTGAGCGCCTGGGCAATCTGATCCAGCGCGGCCGGGTGATCGCGACTGCCATCGTAGAGCGCGCCGTTGGCTTCGTCTGCGTACGCCGCAAGCGCCTCGGCGTTGGCCAGGCGCTTGTGTTCTTCGCTCAGCGCCGCTTCTTCGCCCGGCTTCAGCCGGGCGGCGCGTATTTCCTCGACCTGAAATTTGAGCATGTCCACGCGCCGCTCGCGCTTGCGCGCGTTGCGCTCGATCTCCTCAATTTGCCTGCGCACCGCGCGCAGTTCGGCGACCTTGGCCGCGACCTTGGCGCGCAGATCCCACAGCCCGGCAAAGCGGTCGAGCAGGTTGAGGTGTTCGCGCACGCGCAACAGCGAGAGATGCTCGCTCTGTCCATGCACGTCCACCAGCAGCTCGCCCACATCGCGCAAAATCTGCTGGCTGACGGTGCGGCCGTTCACCCGGCAGACGGTGCGCCCGTTGGTCCGCACTTCACGCGCCAGAGTCACCGAATCGCCGTCGTCATCCAGGCCGTGTTCGCGCAGCAATGCGTCGATCTCGATGTATTTGGCGCGGTCGATGGTGAAGCTGCCTTCGATCATTGCGCGCTCGCAGCCGGACCGCACCATGTTGGCTTCAGCACGGTCGCCCAGCAGCAGGGCGATCGAATCGACAATGATGCTTTTGCCCGCGCCGGTCTCGCCGGTCAGCACGTTTAGTCCGCTGGCGAAGTCAACGTTCAGCGCGTCGATGATGGCGAAGTCACGGACACGAAGTTCGGTCAACATGATGAGTTCCGAGTCTTGAGTCCCGAGTCCCAAGTCCGGAGCACTGGCCCGCGGCGCTGAGCCTGCGCTCGGGACTCGGGACTTCGGACTCGGGACCTATATGCACGCATCCAGCGCCGCGGCGAAAATCCGGAGCGCGTCGTCGATTTGTTCAGGCGACACCACCAGCGGCGGAATCCACCGAATGGTGTTGACATAGGTGCCGCAGGTCAGCAGCAACAGCTTGTGATCGGCACAATACTTGACCAGCTTGGCCGTCAATTCGGGATTGGGCTTGCCTTGCGCATCGACAAACTCGGTTGCAATCATCGCGCCTACCCCTCGCACATCGCCGATGGGGGTGAATTCGCCTTGCAGTTTGCGCAAACCGGCCAGCAGTTGTGCGCCACGGGCGGCGCCTTTTTCGACCAGCTTCTCGTCCTTCATGACGCGGATGGTTTCACGGGCGGCCGCCAGCGAGACGATGTTGGGGCCGTAGGTGCCGCCGTGCGAGCCGGGCGTCCACTTGGCCATGATGTCTTTGCGCGACGCCACGCATGAGAGCGGCATGCCGCTGGCCAGGCCCTTGGCCATGATGATGACGTCGGGCACGACGCCGAAATGTTCGAGCGCGAAGAACTTGCCGGTGCGGCCAAAGCCCGTCTGCACTTCGTCGAAGATCAACAAGATGCCGTTTTCGTCGCAGATCGCGCGCAGCTCTTGCATAAAGCTCGCGGGCGGCACAACATAGCCGCCTTCACCCAGCACCGGCTCGAGAATGATCGCAGCGGTCTCCGCCGCCGAAGTCTGGCTTTTGAGCATGTAGCGCAAATGTTCAGGCGCATATCCGCAGCACGCGCCGCCGTCGCTTGGGCAGCTGGCGCTCAGCGCTGAACGCTCGGACAGGCTCAGCGTGCGGCTGGCCACCGGGCAATGAAAGCAATTTGCGAAGGGCGCGGCAAACACGCCGCCGGGCAGCGGCTGATATTTCTGGCGATAGCTGTACTTGCTCATCGTCATGGCCATCGTCTGCGATGTGCGGCCATGAAATGAGCCTTCGAAAACGATGATATTGGTCTTTCCAGTGGCCTGGCGCGCCAGCTTGACCGCCGCTTCGACCGCTTCCGCGCCGCCATTCGAAAAGAAAAACGTGTCGATGCCGGCCGGGAGCACCGATTTCAGCTCGTCGGTCACCTCCAGCAGCGTGCGGCTCCAGCCCATCGCCATCTGTCCGTGAATCAATTTGGCCGCTTGGTCTTGAATGGCTTTGACCACGCGCGGATGGGCGTGCCCGGTGTTGGTGACGCCAATGCCGCAGGTGAAATCCAAATAACGACCGCCCTGCGTGTCAAATAAATAGGCGCCTTCGCCGTGATCAAGCTCGATGTCAAACGCGCGCGCCCAGACGGGTGAAAGTGCTTCAACTCCCATAAGAACATTTATTCTAAACCTATAATCACCGAATGTCCCGCTGGATCGGCAACAATCTGGGTCTGATGGCATTGGCCGTTACACTGGCGTTTGTGGTGTGGATGTTCAACACGCTGCAAGTTGACCCCATCGTCGAGCAGGAGGTCGAAGCGCGCGTGGCGCTGGCCGCGCCCGAAAAGGTTGATTTGGTGCTTTCAAATTCGGTGCCCAATACCGTGACCGTCAAAGTGCGCGCGCCCAGCAGCGTGTTCCGCCAACTGAGCCAGCGCCCTGGCGTGTCGGTCGATCTCAATTTGTCGGCGTTTGACGCGGGCGATCATGTGGTTCCACTGCGCCCGGTGCTGGACATTGAGCCAGCGCAGATTGTCTCCTCGCAGCCGGTCACGGCCACGATCAAAATCGAGCGCGTGTTGCAGCGCACCTTCCCGGTGCGCGCCAGCAAGACGGGCACGCCCGCGCTCGGCTATCAGGCGCAAGAAGCGCGCGTCGATGTGGCCAGCGCGGTGATCACCGGCACCGAAGCGTTTCTGTCCCAGATCGTGAGCGTTGACGCGGTGGTGTCGTTGGATGATGTGCGTTCCAGCGTGCTGCAGCAAGTGCGGCTGGTGGCGCGCGATCGCGATGGCGGCGTGGTGCAGGGCGCGCGCATCACACCGGCGGTCGGCGCTGTCACCGTGCCGGTTGTGCAATTGAGCAACTATCGCACGCTGGCCGTCAGCGTGCGCACGCGCGGGCTGCCGGCGGAGGGGTACGCGGTTACGTCCATCACATCCGAACCGCAAGTGGTGACCGTGTTCGGCAACAAGGACGAAGTGCAAAAGCTGCCCGGCTTTATCGAGACGCTCGAAGTCAATGTGGACAGTGCGACGGAATCGATCAATGAAAAAGTCGGATTGCGGGTGCCCACGGGCGTCACTCTTGTTGGCGATGAGTTTTCCGTGCAGGTGCGCGTGCGGGTTGAGGCGCAGCAGGGCACCCGCACGATCGTACGGCGGCCGACGGTGATTGGCAATGACAGTCGTCTGCCATTGATCGTTACGCCGGAGACGGTCGAGGTGCGGCTGTCCGGCCCGTTGCCCGCGTTGAACAGCATCGTGGAGGAGGACGTCAAAGTGCTGATCGATCTGAGCACGCTGACGGCGGGCGTGCATCAAGTCCGCGCCACGGTGGTCAAGCCGGATGCGCTGACTGCGCAGTTGACTGTGCCAACGATTCAAGTCGAGCTGCGGGAAGTCAACACGCCGAGCCCGAGCGTGCCGTGATCGCTAGCGCGGATGCAGTGTGACGCGCAAGCCGCCCTTTGGCCGCATGGTGATGGCCAGTTCCCGCGCAATCTGCCGATCTGAAACCACGCGCACGTCGTAGCGTTGGGCCATCATGGCCAGCAGCAGCTGGCCTTCCATCAGCGCAAAGCTGTTGCCGATGCACAAATGCGGCCCGGTGAGAAATGGCAGATAAGCCTCTTTGTTGAGCGAAGCTTTGTTTCCGGGCGCAAAGCGTTCCGGGCGGAAAGTCTCGGCATCTTCCCAATAGCTCGGGTGGTGATGAATATTGTTAATGGCGACGAGCACCAAACTGCGGGCGGGCAGAGCATGCCCGCCCAGCATCGCCGGTTCATACGCCATGCGCGCCGTGATCGGCACGGGCGGAAACAAACGCATGCTTTCCTCGAGCACTTGAAGAGTGTAGGGAAGCGCGGGCAAATCGGCCATGGTCGGCGTGCGGCCAGCCAACACGCCGTCCACTTCGGCGCGCAACGCGCGCAGCGCCCCCGGGTTCTGATTGAGCGCCAGCCAGGCCCATGTCAACGCGATGGCTGTGGTTTCATGGCCGGCGCCGTAGATGGTGGCGACCTCATTGCGCACCTGTTCGTCGCTCATGCCAAGGCCGGTGTCCTCGTCGCGCGCATCGAGCAGCATGTCCAGCAGATCGCCCCTCTTCCGGCTGGAAGCACGGCGCTCGGAAATTACCCCGTAGAGGTAAGCGTCCAGTGTGGCGCGCAGCTTTTTGAAGCGGATGCGGGCGGGAGTGGGCCAGCTGGGCGGCAGGTTGATCAGCGAGCGGGTCATCTTCGATACAAAGTGCAGGCCTTCATCCACAACCGGACCGAGCTGGTCGGCGTCCGGCAGCACGTTGGTGCTGAACATGGTGCGGTTGATGATGTCGAGCGTCACCAGCTTCATCTCGGCGCTGAAGTTCACTGGCGCGCCGGCAGGTTGCGCTTCCCATCGCTTGAGCATGGCAACGCCAGCCGCGGCCATCTGATCGCCCATGTGCTGAATGCGTTGCCGGTGAAAGACCGGCTGCATCAAGCGCCGCTTGCTCAGCCATGATTCACCATCGGTGGTGAGCACGCTGTGCCCAAGCAGCGGCGTGAGCAGCGTGCCGCCCAGCACTTCCTTTGGGCGGGTAAACGTGCGCCAGCCATCCACCAGCACCGCATGCGCCGTGTCGGGGTTTGAGACGATGTGCAGCTGACGCGGGCCAATTTGCATGACAAACAGATCGCCCAATTGACGCCAGCCGCGTTCAAGCGTGCCAACCGGATCTTTGCCAAAGGCGGGCAGGTTGCCCAAAATAGGAACGCCGTGCAAGCGTGGAATGCGCGTCTTTGGCGCGGGAATGGTCGCTGACTGTGTCATCGGTCCGTCCTTTGACGCGGCTGTCGCGGCGCGTCGAAACATGAGTTTTTGCTCACGTGTTAGAATATGAGCATTAACTCGCATTGTCAAGATGCCGGAGATGTGAAATGGCTGAGAAAAAAGATCAGGCGGGCGCGTCCGTGCTGCGGCGCGCCCCGCAGCAGGCGCGCGGCCAGCAGCGCGTGGACACTATTTTGGATGCGGCGGAAAGTTACTTTGCCGATATTGGCTATGACGCAGCCACCACCAATGGTCTTGCGGCGCTGGCCGGCGTGGCAGTCGGGTCGATCTACCAGTTCTTTCCAAACAAAGAGGCCATCCTGCAGGCAGTGGTGGGACGTTATCGCGCTGAAGCGTTGCGGCGGCTGGATGAATCGCTTGGCACGGATGTGGCCGCGCTCAGCGTGCCCGAGATCGTCAACCGCATGATCGATGTGGCGATCACGATGGGTGTCAAGCACAAGGGATTTGTAAGCACGGTGCTGACGCAGGCAAACGTCGGGCCGATCTTTCTGTCAGGCCAGCAGTTTCGCAATGATCTGGTGCAACGCATCGCCGCCGTAATTGCCGCGCGCACGCCGAAGATTGCGGCGGCCGACCGCCATCTGTATGCCAGCGTTTCGCAAGCCATGTTTGGCGCGCATCTGTTGCTGGCGCTGCAGGCGCTCAAGGCCGGCGACCGGTTGCTGGGCAAGCGCATCATCGTTCAGGCCAAGCTGGCCCAAACCGTGTATTTCGAGCGGCTGCTGGCCGATGCCGCGTGACGCGCGGCGGAAAACTCAAGAAAGGCGCCTACGCCGGCGCCCATCCATCGACGATAAGCAGTTTGCTCGTCGCCACGGCCTTGCGAATGGCCAGCGCCGGCGCGTAGTCTTCGGACTCGTAAAACGCGCGCGCCTGCGCCAGGCTGGGGAACTCGACGATGACAAAGCGGTTGGGATGCCAATCGCCTTCGCGCACATCGGTGGCGGCGCCCCGCACGATGTAGCGTCCACCGTATTTGGCGACGGCGGCGGAAGCCATCTGCTTGTAGGGCTCATAGGCCACAGGATCGTGCACGACAATATCGACAACGATGTATGCGGGCATGACGTTTTCTCCTTGTCCGGCCGTTGTACCGTTTCAGCGTAAATGCGCAAGCGCGCATGGCGTCTATACTTTTCATCGCAGCCGCAGAAAATCCGGCTGCTTCCAAACATGAACACATCCGCATCAAATGCCCGGCGACTCCTGTGCGCAGCCGTGAGCCTGACTCTGTTTGCGTCTGCGCGCGTCGAAACACTGAATGCCGCACCCGACTCGCCGGCCGCGATCGTGGTGGGCACCGGCACTGCCGCGAGCTGCACCGAGGCCACGTTTGCCGCAGCGCTGGCGCAGGGCGGGGCGATCACGTTTGACTGCGGCGCCGCGCCGCATACCATCACCTTGAGCGCGTACAAGCAAATCTCGCTCGCCACCTCGCTGGATGGCGGCGGCAAGATAACGCTGAGCGGAGGCAACACTGCGCCGCTTTTTCAGGTGTTTGCCAACATTCCGATGGCGTTGTCCAACATCACGCTGGCCAATGCGCGTGGCGGCGGCGGCATTACGGCCGTGCAAAACTTTGGCGACCTGCAGGTGCAGAATACGCGCTTCGAAAACAACGATGCCGGAGCCTTTGACGGAGCGGCCATCAGCAACTACGGAAATTTGACGATTCTGGACAGCGTGTTTTTTGGCAATCGCTCCGGGCAAAACAAGTACGGCGGCGCACTGAACATTGCGGCAGGAAGCGCATCCATTGCGCGGACGCAATTCATCAGCAATAGCGGTCACTACGGCGGCGCAGTCGCGATCAACGGTGGCGATGTCAAAATCGCCGACGCCGTGTTTCGCCAGAACCGTGGTTTTGACGGCGGCGGCTTGTATGCGACTGGAAATGTGACGGTGACGGTGACGTCGTCAGAGTTCACCTCCAACACGGCCGGATACGGCGCCGGCCTTGAAATCCAAGGCACATTGCTGATGACCAACAGCACCCTCTCCAACAATTCCGCCAATAACGATGGCGGTGGCATTTGGTTTTTGAACACCACGGGCCGTTCGCAGCTCAACAGCCTGACGCTCTACGGCAACACCGCAGGAAGTGCAGGCAATGCGCTCAACATGAATGGCAGCACTGTCACGGTAAAGAACAGCGTGCTGGCCGGGCCGGGCGGCTCGAGCATGGGCGTCAATTGCGCCGGCGCTGGAGCAGCGATCGACGTCAGCAACGTTTCGACCGACCCCTCATGCGACAGCGCCGTCACGATCGCCGATGTAAAGCTCGGGCCGCTTGCGGCCAACGGCGGTTTTGGCCGGTCGCATCTGCCGCTTGCCGGCAGCCCGCTGATCGATGCGGTGCTGACATGCCCGGCGACCGATCAGCGCGGCGCGGCGCGGCCGCGCGGGCTGCGCTGCGATATCGGCGCGGTCGAAGTCGGCCCGGTTGGGATTTTGTATGCGCCCGTCGTCGCGCGGCAAACTTCGGGCGGCTTTGGGCCGTTTGAAGCCGAGCCGAACAACCTGCGCACCGAAGCCAACGGCCCGCTGCAATCCGGCGTGAACTATTTCGGCAACCCCAACGACGCCAACGATTATTTCAGCTTTGTAGTGCCGAGAGCGGGCCCGGTGGCTGTGACGTTGAGCGGCCACAGTGGCGCGGCGGTGAACGGCCTGCAGTTGCAGCTGCGCGATGCAAACGATCAGCAGGTGACGTTTGTCTTTGCCGATCCGTTTGTGATCAATGTGCCCAACCTGGCGCCGGGCACCTACTATGTGCGCATTTTCTACGCGCCGCCGGGGCCGTACAACAGCAACACACAATACACATTGCGCGTGACTTACCCGGCACCGTAACCGCTTGTCACGCCAGCCGGCGCGCAACTTCCTTGCGCACGGCTGGCGCGACCACGGAGCCCAGCAATTCAATTGCGCGCATCAGCTTGGCGTGCGGCATTGAGCCCACGCTAAGCTGCAGCATCATGCGTTGATGGCCGAAAACCTGGTGCTGATACAGGATCTTTTCAACGACCTCGTCTGGATTGCCGATGAAGTTGGCCCCGCGCAGCGTGCGCGAGCCTTCGAACTGCTGGCGTGTCATGGGCGACCAGCCGCGCTCTCGGCCTATTTTGGCCATGACCGCCGCATACGACGGGAAGCTTTCTTCAGCCGCCTGGCGCGAATCGTCGCCGATAAACCCATGTGAATTGATGCTGACCGGCATGCGGCTCAGGTCGTGGCCGTTCTCTTGCGCGACCTCTCGATAAAGGTCGACAAACGGCGCGAAGTTCTCCGGCATGCCGCCGATGATGGCCAGCGCCAACGGCAGTCCGAGCGTGGCTGCGCGCACCACCGATTCCGGCGTGCCGCCCACGCCCACCCAGATGGGCAGGGGGTGCTGCACCGGCCGCGGATACACGCCCTGACCGGTGAGCGCAGGGCGGTGTTTGCCCGACCAGGTGATGTGCGCCGATTCACGCAGCTTGAACAGCAACCGCAGCTTTTCATCAAACAGCTCGTTGTAGTCGTGAAGGTCATAGCCGAAGAGCGGGAATGACTCGATAAAGGAACCGCGGCCCGCAACAATTTCCGCGCGGCCGTTGGAGATGAGGTCAAGTGTGGCGAAGTCCTGGAAGACGCGCACTGGATCGGCGGAGCTGAGCACAGTGACGGCGCTGCCCAGCCGGATGCGTTTCGTGCGGGCGGCGATGGCGGCCAGAATGACCGCCGGCGCCGACGAGATGAATTCATCGCGATGATGTTCGCCGATGCCGATCGCATCAAGCCCGACCTGCTCGGCCAAGTCGACGGATTCGAGCAAGTCGCGCATGCGCTGCGCTGGCGAGATCATGGCGCCGCTGCGCGGGTCGGGTGTCAGCTCCACAAATGAGTAGAGGCCAATTTCGAACGGCGGTGGCGGCGTGGATGCGGATTGTGTGTTTGTCTGAGTCTGTGTGTTCTCCACGCCGCCAACTATATTCGGAACTAATGTGAATCGCAGGTGAGGGAACCTCCAGGGGTGTCACCGCCCCCGGAGGGTGTTCCGCTACCGCCGAATCAGCGGCAGCAGCAGGTTGTAGCGGCCCGCCGCGCCGACCGTAACCGAGCCCAAAGCATTAGGGTTATTGCCATCCCGCAACGTGTAGCTGCCCGGCCCGTCCAGCTTCACTTTAAAGCGCTGGCCCGCGCCAAGGACGCCGGCTTTGAAGCTTCCGCTCACATCGGCGCCGGCCGTCGCTCGCAGACCATCAATTCCACCGCCGCTCATGTCGCCGCTGATGTCGTGATCGCTTGTGTCGCCGTTGACGATTTCGACCACCGCGCCCGGTGCAACATTCACCGATGCGGGTTCGAAGCCGTTTTCGTCCACCACGATAATCACCACAGCCTGCGCCGCGATCTCCGGCATCAGCGGCACGTCGTGCCGCACCGGCGCGTTGACGACGTGCAGATCTGGCGAGCGATAGGGCTGATAGCCGCTCTTCGACGCGTCCAGCCGATAGGTTCCGGCCGGCGTGAAGAAGGCGAAGTAACCGTCGCTCTGGGTTATGAACGGATTGGTCTGCCCGAAGCTCGACGCCGGCCAAGGGCTATAGCTTGTGCTTACCGCGTCAAGTTGCATGCACACGACCGATGCGCCGCTGATCGGCGCGCCGGTTGCTGCGTCGCGCACGGTGCCGTCCGGGTCGATCAACGCCGCGCCGCTGAACTCGCTCGTCTCAGTGCCGCAATCAATGGTGAGCGTGAACGTCAAGCCGCTGGTGTTTGTGGCGGGTGCGGTGTACGGACCCTGATACACGCCGTCGCCATCTGGATCGGTCAGCGTCACCAGGGTGCCGCTCACATCCAGCGTGACGCTGGCGCCGGGCGCGTCGCAGCACACGCGAACCGACACGGTGTAGTTTTCATTTGCGATCAGGTGCAGCGACCAACCGGTTTCGTCCGTGCGGCCGTTGGCGTCGATCGGGCGGTAATAACCGCCGGCTTCGCTGATAAAACGCAGGCTGATTGGGTCCCAGGTCAGCGCCGAGTTGACGGTGACCGCGCGTTCGGGGCCAACTGCGTCGTGGCCGTTCAGATGCGCTACCGCATAGATCGTGTGCGGCCCGTCCGGCAGCGTGGTTTCGTAGCGGAAGTAGCCCGCGCCGCCGGCTTGCAGCGTGGCAGCCAGCACGCCATCGATATACAGATCCACCATGGCGAATTCGGTCGTGATGCCCAGGATGGTCCGGCTGCCGGTAAAGTCGCCGTTGCAGGTTGAGCCGTCGACCGGACTCAAGATGATCGGCGCCTGCAGGAAAGCGTGCTTGACCGTCGCCGTCGCGCTGTTGTTTGACGGGTCGAAATCGCCTATGGATGTGATGGTGGCGGTGTTGGTGTAGATGTGGCCGGCCAGCGTGCGCGCGCGTTCGATGACGACGCGCCCGCTGGCGCCGGCCGCCAGCGAGCCGACATTGAGCGTTAGCGTATTCCCGCTGATCGTGTAGGGCACAGTTGGCACGGTTGTGACTTTCATGCCCGCGCCGCTGCCCGACTGCGTCAAGTCGTCGGTGATGACGACATTGGCGGCGTTGGTGTTGCCACGATTGCTGTATTCGATCTGCCAGACCACGATGTCATTGGTCGAAGCGGTGCCGGTAATCGCGCTGCCGCTGTCGGTGCGCATGGCGCCGCGCTTGCGGATCGCCACGTCGGGGCCATTGGCCGCGTCGTTTGGCGCGCGCCACAGATAGTCTTCCGTTTCGCCGGTGGCGAAAGCCAGCGCATGGCCGCGACCGTCGCCATGCTGTATTCCGCCGGTCACCAGCGTCTTATTGGATGGCCTTTCGCTCAGTGCATCCGTCTCAAGTTAAGGATCCGAAACGCTTGTCAAGGCTGTCTGCAGCCTCTTTTTTGAAGTGGCCGTAGGGCGAATGCGTTTAACCAAGCCAAAGAGTTTGTAGTCAGCCACGA
>JANMNW010000407.1:0-16495 GCA_031368515.1 Chloroflexota bacterium | reverse complement strand
GGTCGACACCAATGCGGCGGTCGATCAGAAGATCCTCCGCCACTCGGTCTCGGACGGCAAGTATTTGGTGAGCACCATGACCGACGCCTTCGCCATCAAGGAACAGTTCGCCCTGTCCATCAACCTGAGCACGGCCAACGTCGGGATCAAGACCGGCAGCCCGGTCCATCCGCTGCAGATCGGTGATGCCTGCGCAAACGACGGCAATGGCGCGCACGTTTCGACGGGCGGCCAGTTCGTGCCCGCCAGCAGCCGCACGGTCAAGCAGGACATCGTGGCGCTCACCACCGACGAGGCGCGGGCCACCGTGCGCGACCTGCAACCGGTACGCTTCCGCTACAAAAACGAGTTGGAGGAACACTACGTCGGCTTCATCGCCGAAGACGTCCCCGAACTCGTCGCCACCAACGACCGCACGGGCCTCTGCCCGATGGACATCGTCTCGGTCCTCACCAAGGTCGTGCAGGATCAGGACCGCGACTTGGCGTCCGAGCGTGACAACTCGAACGTCCTCCAGGTGGATACATATTCGTCGCGCTGCGGCAAGGGCCAATGAATGAGCAGCAAATCGACATAGTCCATGCCCAGCTGACGCAGGCACTCATCCAGACCGGCAACGGCGCGCCCGTTGCCTTGAAATTCACCATCCAGCTTGGTTGTGACAAATAGCGCTTCACGTTGAATGCCGCTATCGCGCACGCCTTTGCCGACGCCACGCTGATTGCCGTAGCGAAACGCGGTGTCGATGTGCCGATAGCCCAGCTCGATGGCGGTGACGATCACCGGCGCCACGGCTTCATCGTTGAGCGATGCCGTGCCGAGTCCGATCTGCGGCATCGCGCGTCCATCGTTGAGGGTAAGGTTTTGCATGGTCATAGAAATTGGCGCAGGGTTGATCGCGGCAGCGCGTTTGTTCGCGGTCAGTATAGCCGCCGTGCCATCGTGTGAACCCTGCGGCTGGTTTGACCCGCCTCGAATCCTCCTTAGATCGCCGATGCGATGCGGCGCTACGCCGCCTTCACCGCATAGCCGAGTTCGCGCATGCGGCGGCGAAATACCGTCACCTTGTCGGCCGGCACCACGATCCAGTCGCCACTGCGGCGGCAGCCGGCGCGCTGCAAGGCGCGGTCGTGTTCCAATTCCAACGCGAGGTGCGCGTCGTCGACCTGGAACACGCGCGCGCCGCCCCAATCGTTGACCAGCCTGCTGCGCTTGTCCACATCCTCAAGCACGACGCGCACCGGCTGCGGCAGCGGCGCGTCCGATTCGCGCTCAAGATAGGCGATCACGTCCGCCACGGTCATGTCGTGCTTCTCAACCGTCTTGATCAGCTTTGCCGGCGCCAGCTGATAGACATCGTCGCTGACCTGGTCGCAGAATTTCGACAGCACGGGATGGCCCGCCGCCATGCCGGCCATGCGCGAGGCGACAACGATTTGCCGGTTGGGCAGCACCCGAAGCGCCGGCCCGTTTGCAAGCCCCGGCGCCTCATACGCATCCGTCATCCCAAACAGATACTGTCCAAGCGCGGTGATGCGGACATACCGCAACACGTCATACTGGCTGAGCACAGCGCCCAGCGACGCCGGCGCGCGCAGGCCGCGGTAGAACACGCCGCTGCGCGTGGGCAGATAGGTGACATCGACCGCGCCAAAGCACGCCAACGGTTCGAACAGCAAGGCCAGCATCAACTGGCACTTCACCACGCGCCAATACACTTCGCTGTCCGTGCGGCCAAGATGCTGGTTGCCCCAGCTGCCGTATGCGCCAATCCAAAGATGGCTTTGGTCGTCGGTCTCCACCTCAAAGTCGTTGCCGCCAGCCAACACCATTCGGAACAGCGTCTCCACGTCGACCCAGTGCCCGCCTGGCAAGACGGACAGCGTTTGCATGAGCGTAGTGCGGCGGATGGGCGGCGGCGTGCCATACATCGCCAGCGCGTTCGGCGCGCCGCGCAACGCGCCGATGCGCGTCACTTCGTCATACACGTTGTTGGCCAACCATATGTCAAAACCTTCGCGCAAAGTCTCGGTGGCCGGCTGGCTGAGAAAACCCGCGCCGGCAGTGGTCAACATTAAGCGGCCGGCGTCGTCTGGAACCGCCCAGCCCGCGCCAATGGCGATGGTGATCAGCCCAAACGTGCGGATCGCTTCGCTCGCACGCAGGCTCGCCGCCCCTTCGGTGCCGGCATATTCGCGCAGCGAAAGCGCGCCATTCAGCGCTTTGAGCGACGTCTGCGCCGGTGTGAGTGTATTCACATTGATCTTGATCTTGCCGGCCTCGATCATGCGCAGCGTGGCAAGCACGTCATGAAAGGCATGCGGCTCGGTCGCGGCAGTGGTTAGCGCAAGTTCGACCGTCTTGCCTGTTGAATTTCGGTATGTCTCGAACGGCGGCAGATCGTGAAAAGCTTGAATCGTTCGCTTTCCCTTCGGATGCACCTCGGGCAGCAGCGTCCGAAAGGCATGGGCCAGGTCGACAGGCATTCGAAAGTCGTGGTCGAAGAACAGGGCCAGCGGTGTAGGTTTCTGCACGGAAACATAGCCGTATTTGTTGCGCAGCACGGAAAAACGCTCGGGCGGCGCGCCATGCGCCGCCAGATACGCGCGCACATCCAGCATCCCAGGCGTTGCCGGATCGGCGATGGCGGCGCTGATCGCCTGGCGCGACGGCTCGTCCAGGGCGGTCCAAATCGCCCTGAGTCGCTCGAAATCAAGCAGCTGCGCTTCGAAAACGGCGATGAGCTCGGCTTTTTTTGCGTAGCGGTTGATCGGGCCGAAGCCGGGCAGCATGTGACAAAGTTCGGAGAGCGAGTCGCGGTTCAACGACTCCAGGTGCTGCGCAAGGTGAAGCGTCGACATCAAAGACCGCCTAGAGCGCCATCCATCCGCCATCGGGTGGGATGATCGCCCCGCTGCGGCCAAATGTCTTTACGGCCAGGTCGATCCACCCCTCCGCCACGCCTTTGTCGGCGATGTTGCCCTGCGCGCCAATGACCGCTCCTCCGCTGGATTTGACCGCGGCCACAACCTCGTCCATGCGGTCGGCGTTCCAATCGCCAGCGACCACCCGCGCGCCCTCGCTGGCAAAGAGCGTGGCCATCGCCCGTCCCATACCCGAGCCCGCGCCCGTGATGACCGCAACCTTGTCTTTGAGTCTCATGGTTTTCCTTGCGTCATGCGCATCGCGGCGCTACTGATGCGGCTCTACGATGACGCGTTGGCTGCGATGTCTGCCCCCTTGGAGCGCGCAGCATGAACAAAAAATATAGCGGTCTCCTCCCTGCCGGCCAGCATGAAACGTCGGCGGAAAACGTGACGCCCGATATTTCTGGCTGCGTTCGAGACTGCAATTAACGCCCAAGCCTGCGCCGCAAGCCCAATCCGCTGGTAAACAGCGCGGCGCCGGAATCGGCCGCCGCCATCGCGCATTAGAGTCGGCTCCGGCAATTGAACGGCTGTGGCGTTTAGCTCGATCGCATGTCCATCGACGATCAGCGAGACATCGCGCAGCATACGCGCGGCATAGGCGCTCGCTTCCAACTGCGAAAATAGCCCGTCGCCATCAGCGTCGATCAGCGCCGTAACACCGGGCGCGACCAGCACGCCCGGCGTCAAAAACACCTCGATCATCAATTCGGCGGCTTTGGCCAGCTGCTCGATGTCGAGGATCACGTCCAATGCCTCAGCCGCATGTTTGCGTGCCGCACCCAATGCCATGCAAGCGCAAAACTGGTCCAGAGCTTCGGTCCAGGCATGGGGGCCGGGCGTTGGCTTAAGCTTGGGGGCCGCAGCATTCAAGTGCCGCAAAACGTCAGATAGCCGGCGGTGTAGTCGGCAGGCGCAGGTAACGCATAGTCGGCGGCGTCCGACCGCTCGTCAAACGGGCGCGCCAGCACGTCAAGCAAGCGTTCAAACGGCTGCAGGTCGTTGTCAGCGACAGCGGCGGCAATCGCCGCTTCAACCAGATGATTGCGCGCGATGTAGACCGGGTTGGTCCGACGCAGCGACTGCGCAAGCTGCTCCGGCGCCATAAGCGAGACCGGCGCACGCCAGCGCTGGAGCCACGCTTGCGCATCTGACGGTTCGTCAAACAGCGTCAGCCAGCGTTCATCGTTGTGCGCCGCCGCGTCGGCCAAATAGCGAAACCCAAGTGTGAAATCAACGCCATGCTGCTGAAGCAGGCTCAGAAATTCGTTGCACAACGCATCAACGGCCTCACCCGGCTGGGCATGATCCAACGCGAGCTTGTCGCGCATGACGCGCATGAAGTGCGCACTGTAGCGAGCCGGGAAATCGTCGATCACCGCAGTGGCCAGCGCAACCGCGCGTTTGCCATCTGCGTCGATCAGCGGCAACAACGCTTCGGCAAAGCGCGCCAAATTCCAGCGCGCGATGCCGGGCTGATTGGCATATGCATAGCGCCCCCGTTCGTCAATCGAGCTGAACACCGCAGCCGGGTCATACGCTTCCATAAAGGCGCAAGGCCCGTAATCGATCGTCTCGCCTGAGATGGACATGTTGTCGGTGTTCATCACGCCGTGAATAAAGCCCACACCCATCCACTGCGCGATAAGGGCCGCCTGGCGCTCGGCCACCGCCTGCAACAGCGCAAGATAGCGGTCCGCGCGGCTGGCGAGTTCCGGGTAGTGGCGGGCAATCGCGTAGTCGGCAAGCCGTTGCAGCTGCGTGCGATCGTCTCGCGCGGCAAAAAACTCAAATGTGCCCACGCGCAAGTGACTGGCGGCCACGCGGGTGAGCACGCCGCCCGGAAGCGCGGTCTCGCGTCGCACGTGTTCGCCGGTGGCGACTGCGGCCAAAGCGCGGGTGGTTGGAATGCCCAGCGCATGCATCGCTTCGCCCAGAATGTATTCTCGGATCACAGGGCCAAGCGCCGATTTGCCGTCGCCGCCGCGCGAAAACGGCGTGCGTCCGGAGCCTTTGAAGGCGATGTCGCGGCGCGCGCCATGCCGGTCGATCACTTCGCCCAACAGCAGCGCGCGGCCATCGCCCAGCTGCGGCGAAAATCCGCCAAATTGATGCCCGGCATAAGCCTGCGCAATCGGGCTTGCGCCCGCAGGAACCCGATTCCCCGCAAGAATTTCCACGCCTTCGGCAGATTCCAGCGCCCCAGCATCCACACCCAGATCGGCCGCCAGGGCGCGATTGACTTTGATCAAGCGCGGCGCAGGCACCGGGCTTGGGCTCACGGGCGCGTACATCCCAACCAAGTCGCGCGCATAGGAGTTGTCAAAAGCAAACGGGCTGATCAACGCGTCGCTTGGCTGAACGGTTGCGGGAATCGAGCGAATTTCAGATCTCATCGTGTAGAGGTGCGGTAAGCTGTGGAACAGGCTTAGCTTAACAGACAGTGTTTAGAGCTTATGAACATCCATCTTGTCGACGGCACTTACGAACTCTTCCGCGCCTTTTTTGGCGCGCCGCCCAGAAAAGCGCCGGACGGGCGCGAGGTCGGCGCCACGTTGGGGCTGCTCAACAGCCTGCACGCGCTGATCACGAAATCTGACGCAACGCATTTGGCCTGCGCTTTCGACCATGTGATCACGTCGTTTCGCAACGACCTGTATCCCGGCTACAAAACCGGCGAGGGCGTCGACCCGGCCTTGCTCGCACAGTTTCCACTGGCCGAAGAAGCGGTGGCCGCACTGGGCGTGGTGGTCTGGCCAATGGTGGAATTCGAAGCTGACGACGCCATCGCCTCGGCCGTGAAGCGCTTCCGCGGCAAAGCGGGAGTTGAACAGATCATTGTGTGTTCGCCCGATAAAGATCTGGCCCAACTGGTGTCCGGAGACGCTGTCGTATGTTGGGATCGCCGTCGCGAGATCACGTACAACGACGCCGCAGTTTTCGAAAAGTATGGCGTGCGGCCGGCTTCGATTCCGGATTACCTCGCGCTGGTGGGCGACTCCGCCGACGGCTCTCCCGGCGTGCCGGGCTGGGGCGCAAAGTCAGCGGCCACGGTTCTGGCGCGCTACGAGCATCTCGAATCGATCCCCAAAGACCCGGCCCAGCTCGGGCTGGGCGCTGCGCGCGGGCAGCGATTGGCTGAGAGCCTAGCAGCGCATGCCGATGATGTGCTGCTCTTCAGGCGCCTGTCCACGCTGCGCCAGGATGTGCCGCTGCGGGAAACCGTGAAAGATCTGGAATGGCGCGGCGCACGGCCGGAGCTGCGCCAGATCTGCCAGCAGCTGGGTGAAAAGACGCTGCCAGATCGGATCACGCGCTGGGCGGCGAAATAGCCAGAACGCGCCGCCAAACCGCGTCCGTCCGAATATTGCTCCGATGAGGATTGCTTTGCGATGCGCGAGGCCACGGCCTGGTCGCATCTTTGCTCACAACCTCATCGTTGACGCAACGCGCGAGAAAGTAGCTGCCGAGTGTGCAGGGTCGAGAACCGAACGTATCCGCGCACTCACATCATGCTGGCGGCTGCTGACGGAACAGGCGAACCCCGCATGTTCCTGCCAGACTCCGGCTCGCCCAGCGTGTTGCGGTAATGAACCGTGCGGTGCCGCGTCCAGTCACCCGCGATCACGGCGCGGGGCTGAAATCGACCACAAACACGCCGACGACGCAGTCCAGCTCCTTGAGCAGCGCGCCAAACGCCTGATGGTCGGGATGCGGCAGATAGGCGTCGCGGGCGGGCGCAGAGTCAAACGTCAGCGTGTAGACGTGCGTGAATCCCTGGTCCAGTCCTTCCGGGCTCATATTGACGCCCTGTTCAAACGAGCGAATGCCAGGAATGCGCCGCTGAAGTGCGCGAAAGGCGTCGGTAATCCGCTCGACATGACCTGCCGGCGTGCCCGGCTTGTATTTGAAAACGACAACATGCCTCACTATGTCTAGATTGTTTTCCACAGTCCTTATCCTACTGCGCCAAACGGTTCTACAATCGCTGCATGGAAAGCGCCAACAGCGCAGGTGCAACGCCCCCGGGGCTTGATGTGTGGATGATTCACCGCGACCTTGCGCGCGCTCCGGGTTTTGCGCTGCCGGCTGGCTATCGCATGCGCTTCTACCGCGAGGGCGACATCGCGACGTGGCTTCGCATCCAGCATGCTGCCGACTCGAACTATGGCGCGACCGCTGAGATGTTCGCCAAAGAGCTTCCCGGAGATGGCGCGCACTTGTCACAGCGCGTCATGTTTGTCGTCGATCCGTCGGGCAGAGACATCGGCACAATCACGGCATGGAATGACAGCGAGATTGACGGGCGCGACATCGGCCGTATTCATTGGGTGGCGATAGTGAGGGAAGCGCAGGGATACGGGCTGGCCAAGCCCATGTTGAGCGCGGCCATCGCTGTGTTGCGCGAATTTGGCTACACCGAAGCGTGGCTATGGACGGGCACCCCGCCGATCGAGTCATGGCCGCGCATGGCCGCTGCGACGGGCTCCCCGCCCATCGCTCCGATAAACCTGTATCGGTTGTTTGGCTTCGAACCCTATCTGCGCGATGAGACCGATCGCGTCACCTGGCGCGCCTTCGCACCGCACTTAAAGCTGCCGCTTGTCATTTGACCTCGGAAAAGCAAACGCCCGCGCGACAATATCCGCGCGGGCGTTTGTGCGAGCCGTCATGGGCCTGCAGCGTGGTTCAGTGATTTCCGCCGCCAATGGATGGCAACGTCTGGGTGGTGGTGTTATTGCCTGGCTGAGGATCGCTGGTTGCTGAACTGATCGTAGCCGTGTTCACAAAGGCGCCGGCGCTTTCAAACTCAGCCGTAATCGTGATCAGCACACTGCGATTCGCGGAAACATTCGAGACGCGGCAGGTTACCCGGCGCGTGGCGCGATCGTAGTCACAGCGCCCTTGCAGCGAGAACGCGTTAACGTCCTTTACACCGGCCGGCAGCTGATCGGTGATCACCACATTGGCAGCTGAATTTGGACCGCGGTTGCGTCCTACCAAGAAGATCACAGCGCGGAGATTTCGACGGCCGCTGACCCAGCCCGTTTGCTCGATGCGCAGATCGGCCAGAGGTGCTGGCGTGGCGGTGTTCGTCGGCGTGCTGGTCGGTGTGTTGGTTGCGGTTGCCGTTGGCGTAGCGGTATAGGTTGGCGTCGGTGTGGCTGTATCAGTTGGCGTCGGTGTGGCTGTATCAGTTGGCGTCGGTGTGGCTGTATCAGTTGGCGTTGGGGTGGCCGTATCGGTTGGCGTCGGCGTTAGCGTGTTGGTCGGTGTGGCGGTAATTGTTGGAGTCGCCGTATTGGTTGGCGTCGGCGTGTTGGGCAGCGCCACTTGCGTGATTCGGCCATCTGTGGCTTTGGTCACCGGCGAGTTGGCGCGAAAGTAATCGGCAAGCACATCGGCCATCACATAACCTGTATCCACTTTGTTTGAGCCGGCTGCGAAGGTGGCATAGCCATCGCCGCCCGTCAACATGAAGTTGTTGGTCGCCACGCGATACGACGCCGCCGGATTGACCGCCACCCAGCCGCCGCCCGGCTGCGCAATTTCCAGCACGGTCACGCGCGCGCCCACCGCGAAATTGGGGTTGTAGCTGAAACGCAGCCCGGCCACTTGCGGGAAGCGCCCGGCCGAACCGCTCGGCGTGACAAAGTTGATCTGGCTCAAGCCATTTTCGATGGCCGCCAACAGCTGCGCGCCGGTGATCGTGGTCAGCGCGATCGTGTTGCCAAACGGCAGCACCAGGAGCACACTGCCAACGGTCACCTGCCCGGCGGCTATCGATGCACGAATGCCACCGCCGTTGGTGATCGCCACGTTGGCGCCATCGGTCAAGGTGCGGGCGAGCATTGTCTCGGCGATCAGGTCGCCCAGGTTGGTCTCTTTGTTGCGAACATTGGCGCGTTCACCGTCGAGCGACACGCTGGCGCTGCCGATCACGGCGCTCTGCAGCGCCACAATTGCCGGCTTGTAATCGGTGTCGATCTTGGCTTGAAAAGTCGCATCGGCCACAATCTCAGGCTGTTCACCCGGCAGCAGCGCGCGCGTGCCAAGACCGCCGGCCCACACCGGGCGGATCACACCCGTAATTTCGGAAATCGCGCCGGCGGCGTCAAACCCCACGGTCATGTCGCCCAGCCACTTGCCCCACTCCCAGTCGGTGCAGACCACCACGTCTTTGCCGTCGGGATCCTGAATTACCGTCGGATACGGGCCGGCGCTGGCGATGCCCAGCGGAAGCGTGGCGTTGGCCGCGGTCTGCAAGGGGGTGTGCGAGTGGCCGCCGATGATGACGTTGATCCCCCGCACGCCGGCGGCGATGGCCTTGTCCAGGTCATAACCTACGTGCGTAAGGCCGATAATGTAGTCCGCGCCTTCGATTTTGAGCGCATCGACCTGCGCTTGCGCCACAGCCACAACGTTGGCATTAAATGTGACGCCGATGCCGGCGTTCGACAAAATGCCGGTGTCGGGCGGCGTCAAGCCAAAAATGCCGATCTTTTTGCCGCTGGCCTTGGTCACGATCGTTCGCGGTCCGAGCTTGCCGGCGCCCGTCAGCGGCGTTACGCTGACCGCGGGCGCAAGCACCGCGGCAGGATCCACACCGATGTTGGCGCTCAATACTGGAAAACTAGCGCCATTGACAAACGCGAGCAAAGCACTCTGACCCTGGTCAAACTCGTGGTTGCCAACGGCCATCGCGTCGTAGGCCAGGCCGTTGAAGAAGAACAGATCGGCCAGGCCGTTAAACTGGTTGAAATACAGCGTGCCTTGAAACACATCGCCCGCATCGAGCAACAGCAGGTCGTCGGTCGTCGCCGCGCGAATTTGGTCGATCAGGGTCTTGCGGCGCGCCACACCGCCAAAATCGCGGTTGATGGCGACGCCGGCGCTGGTGGCGCCAATCTGCACGGTAGCCGGCTCGATGCGCGCATGCGTGTCATTGGTGTGCACGATGCGCACTCTGTAGGCCGTGGGGCCAGCCGACATGGCGATGCGATAGCGATCGCCCACAACCGTGAGCACGGCCCCACCGCCCAACATCACTGTGCCGCGCAAAAACGCGCGGCGGCTTATCTTTTGCATATGTCTCCTCCCGATATACAAATGCTTTCGGTTTTGAAAAAAGTTCGCCATTCGAGCGAAATAGCTGATCCCTCCCATCCGGGAAAAACTCTATCCGATTGTATGTGAATTTTCCATCATGTAATCTTAAGCGGGGCATTTTTTGAAACGAAGCGTGCTGCAACCGACGCCTTGCCGTGCGCGCCGCAAGAAGCCCGGACAGCAGGCTTCTTGCGCATCCAACCAGCAGTCTTGGCTGCCCCTGTCGCACGTGGCAATCTGATGCTTCGGAAAAACAGACTTAGCCGCGCAGGGTGCTCATTGTCAGGGCCTCAGGAAAATATTCTGATCTGAAGCATGTAGCATGCGGCATGTCGTTTGAGCAGCTATTGATCCAATTTGGCCTGCCTTTCCTGTTCTTTGGCACAATGGTTGAGGGCGAAGGGCTTCTGATAATTGCCGGATTTCTGGCGCACCGCGGCTACTTTTCATTTGCCGGTGTTGTGTTAGCCGCTGCCGGTGGCTCATTTATTGCCGACCAGCTTTACTTCCGGCTGGGTGCAACCAAAGGCGCTGCGTATGCCGCAAAACGCCCCACCCTCGAAAAAGGGCTGGCCCGCGTCATACCCTGGTTGCATCGCTTTGGCTCCTGGCTTGTGTTGGGCTTTCGTTTTTTGTTGGGCTTTCGCAGCGCCATCGCTTTCGCCTTTGGCGTGAGCGGCTATCCGTTCAAACGCTTTGCAGTGCTGAATGGTATCGGTGCAATGGTTTGGGCGGCGATCACCGCTGGGCTGGGCTATGGCTTTGGCCAGGTTGCTGAAGCGTGGTTCGGCGATCTGAAACAAATCGAGCTGGCGCTGGCCGGCGTGCTTGCCACAGTTGTACTGGTCATATGGCTGATCTACCGCTTCCGCCAATCAAAGAGCGCTTGAGGTCGCTGTGATCATTAGGCGAGCGACAAAGCGACAATCAGCGCCGAGACACTCAAATGTGTTGGTCGCAGCTCAAATTGTATTGGCAAAGTTCTAACGAAACGCTAAACGCGCAGTCAGCCAATTGCTATCCACCATTCAGCCAGCAGCGCTACAGTGGTCATGACAGATATATATATCATGACAATCACACTTCAAAAATTCACCTCTACCGCCGCTGTCGCGGCGCTGGCGCTCACCGGAGCGGTGTTCTCAGTTACAAGCGGTCCTGTCAATGCACGCGGGGCCATAGTTGCTCACTTCCCCGTAACCGGTGTCGCTGAGGCCGCAACCTTGGTCGAAATTCGCGCCGTTCAGCCAGGTTCGCCCGCCGAAAAGGCCGGGCTGAAAGCAGGCGACTCGATCATTGCTATCGACGGAGCAACTGTATCCTCTGGTGAGGCTCTGGCCAAAGCCGTGGCGGCAAGAAAACCTGGTGATGCCATCCGTGTGGATGTGCAAGACCGCGCGGGCGCCAAACGCACAGTCTCAGTTGTGCTTGGCGATAACCCGAACAAATCTGGCAGCGCCTATCTCGGAATCGCATTTGGCAGATCCGATGCACAGGATGATCGGGGGCCGTGGGTCGCCGCGCCTGTAACGCAAACGGTCGTAATGGCCGTAACTGCCGGGTCGCCGGCCGCGACGGCGGGCATCAAGGTCGGCGATGTGATCAGCGCGGTCGACGGCAAAGCCATCACGGCGTTTGACGATGTGTCCAATGCCGTGATGGCCAAAAAGCCGGGGGATCCGCTCACGCTGGATATTCAGACCGGCAACGCCGCAAAACGCGCGGTGGTGGTGACGCTAGGCAGCGTGCAAGATCGGGCGGGCGTGGCCTATCTGGGTGTGCGATTGGCTGCGCCGCAGGCAGCGAGCAGCGGGCGTGGAAAGCCCGGCCGTGGACCGTCTGTTAGCGGGCCTGTAATGGTTGCCGAAGTCCAGCCCAACAGCCCGGCAGCAAAAGCGGGCGTGCAAGTTGGCGATGTGATCGTAGCGATCAATGGCGCGGCGCTCGCGGATGTGAAGGCGCTCAAGGCCAGCATCGAAGCAGCAAAGATTGGCGACACAGTCGCGCTGAAATTGACGCGCGGCAGCGAATCCAAGACGCTCACCGTAACGTTGGGCGAAAATCCCACTATCAAGGGCAAAGCCTACTTGGGCATCGGCATCGCATCGGTGCGCATGCCAGGTAACAGAAATATCCCGCTACCGGGCGCCAGCGGGTAAAAGGTCGTACAGCGGGGTTGACACAGCCGCCAGGGTTTTGGAGTCTGGCATCTTTCAGGCTAAGCGCGAGCAGCATCGGATGCGGCGTCTTGCGCACCCACGCGTGCGTTCAGGCGGCGCACGGCACGCGCTGTGAAGTGGAGAATACGACGGACGCACCCTCTGACGCGGCACATCGACGGACATACCGTATGATCAACGCTTCACCTTGATGACCTCGACGCCGGCTCCATCACCCCAACCTGCTCGCTGGGCCGCCCTTTACTACTTCACCTTCTTTGCCGCGATTGGCGTGCTGGTGCCATACATCAACCTGTATTTCAAGTCGGTCGGACTGGACACCGGCCGCATTGGCATTCTGGCGGCCTTGCCGACCCTGGTGTCGCTGATTGCAAGCCCGCTGTGGGGCGTGGTGGCCGACCGCCTGCGGCTGCATAAGGTGCTGTTGCCAGTCGCGATGGTGCTCAATGCGCTGATCGTCTTTCTGCTGCTGCAATCTCAGCAGTTTGTTTTTCTTGCGATCTTTGTGCTGCTGCAATCGTTCTTCGGCTCGCCGATCGGCCCCATGGCCGACAACAGCATTCTGGAGATGCTGGGAGAAAAGGGACGCCACCGCTATGGCAGCCTGCGTTTGTGGGGCGCGGTGGGCTTTGGCATCACCTCGTGGCTCATCGGCAATCTGATCGACCGCACCGGGCTGGGCATCATCGCCGTAAGTTATCCCATCCTGTTTGTCATCAGCGCCTGGGTGGCATCGCATTTGCCTGCGCCGCAGGTCATCGCACCGCCCAAATTTCACGATCTCAAAAACTTGCTCAAAAATGTCGGTTGGCGCGGGCTACTCATCTCCATGTTCTTTATGGGCATGACCGCATCCATCCATAGCAACTATTTCGTGCTCTATCTGAAAGACATCGGCGCGCCATCGAGCTTGTTTGGCACGGCGCTGGTCGTGGCCAGCGTCAGCGAACTGGTCATGTTCCTGCTGGTGCCAAAGCTGATTCAGCGCAAGCTGACGCGCGCGATGATCATCGCCGGCTTTCTGGCCTGGATCGCGCGCGAATTGCTGTGCGCATTGGTGCAAGATCCGGTGCTGGCTTCCGCCACGCAAGTGCTGCATGGCCTGGCCTTCTCCGCGCTGTGGACGGCGACGATCACGCTGGCGCGCGATCTTGTTCCGGCTGGCTGGGGCGCCACTGCACAAGGGCTGCTGGCCAGCGTGGCCTGGGGTGCGGCCTGGGGTTTGGGTGCGCTGTTGGGCGGTCAGTTGCTGCAATGGCGCGGCGCCGAAGTCATGTTTGTCGCATCGGCGCTATGCGCAGCTGTCGGGCTGACCGTGTTTTTGGTGACGCAGCAAATGGCTCGAAGCGCCTTGCGAGTTGGAACGCTCATCTAGAATTCACCAGGATGCAGACAGTTCCCGTGACCCTCATTGGCGCAGGCGGCATTTCAGGGTCGCACGCGCGCGGCATCCGTGAACAGGGCGATCGCGCTCAGCTCACTGCCGTTGTCGATATCGACCGCGACCGCGTGCATGCGTTTTGCCATGAGCATGGCGTGCCGCGCGGCTACACCGATGTGGACGAAATGCTTGCGGCAGAAAAACCGCAACTGGTGCATATTTGCACGCCACCCAGTCTGCATTGCGAACTTTCGATCAAGGCCTTGCGCGCCGGCGCCTGGGTGCTATGCGAGAAGCCATTGTGCGGATCGCTGAGCGAGCTCGATCGCATTGCCGCCGCCGAAGACGAAACCGGCAACTACTGCAGCAGCGTCTTTCAGTGGCGCTTTGGCTCGGCCGGCCAGCATCTGAAGCAGCTCATCGATGCTGGCGATCTCGGCAGGCCGATGGTTGGGCTGTGCAACACCACCTGGTATCGCGATTTGCCGTACTACCAGGTGCCCTGGCGCGGCAAGTGGAAGACCGAACTCGGCGGCCCGACCATGGGCCACGGCATTCACGCCATGGATTTCTTTTTGTATCAGATGGGCGACTGGGCCGAAGTAACAGCCATGATGGGCACGCTGTATCACGACATCGAAGTTGAAGACATTTCGATGGCCATGGTTAGATTCGCCAGTGGGGCCATGGGCAGCATCGTCAACAGCGTGCTCAGCCCGCGCCAGGAAACGTTGATCCGCTTCGACTTTGAATATGGCACGGCTGAGATGAAGGAGCTTTACAGCTACACAAACACCAACTGGACCTTTACCGCCGTCAACACACCGGACGCGGCTGAACGCGAAGCGCGCTGGCGCGCCATCCCGGAGGATCAACGGTCAACGCATGGCGCGCAACTGCGTCACCTGCTGCGTAGCATGGAGGCCAACGAGCGCCCGCTCGTAAGCGGCAACGAAGCGCGGCGCACGATCGAATTTCTGACCGCGCTGTATAAGTCGGCCGTGACGCGCCAACCGGTCGCGCGCGGCTCGATCCAGCCGGGCGACCCGTTCTACGGTAGTGTGTGCGGCAATCCACCGCCGCGCTTTGGGCGCTAGGCACCGAGAACACGGAGAAACACAGAGCGCACAGAGGATCTCCGGTCCTCTGTGTTACGCCCCGTGCACAGCCAGAAACGCTCGCATCCGTGCAACCGCCAGCGCTGGGTCGCGCAACAAGCCAGCTTTGTCGGCCAGCACGAACAGCTGCGCCAGATGCTGGACCGAACGCGCAGTCTCCTGCCCGCCCACCATCTTGAAATGATCTTGATAGCCGTTAAGATAGGCCAGAAAAGTCACGCCAGTTTTGTAGTAGTAGGTCGGCGTCTGAAAGATGTGGCGCGAGAGCGCGACGGTGGGCTCGAACAGATCGTGATAGCGCGCGACATCGCCGGCGTCCAGCGCATGAAACGCGGCAGCAGCCGCCGGCGCGATGGCGTCAAAGATCCCCAACAGCGCATCGCTGTAGCCGCGTGAATCGCCCAGGATCAGCATCGGGTAGTTGAAGTCGTCGCCGGTGTACATGCGCACGCCAGTGGGCACTCTGCGCCGCATCTCGATCTCGTAGTCGGCGTTGAGCAGCGAGATTTTGATGCCGTCGATCTTGGAGGCGTTGGCGTGCAAGATGCCCAGGCAGGTGTCCATCGCGGTTGGGATATCGCGCGACCCCCAATAGCCGGCCAGCTGCGGGTCGAACATGTCGCCCAGCCAATGAATGATGACCGGCTGCTTCACCTGCGAGAGCACGCGATCGTACACGCGCGCATAATCGTCGCCGCTCTTGGCGCAGGCGGCAAGCGCGCGGCTGGCCATCATGATCGCGCGTCCGCCCAGGCCTTCGACAAAGCCCAGCTGTGTTTCGTATGCGGCGATGACTTCGTCAATCGTGCGCTCCGGGCTGGGCGGCACGTGATCGGTGCCGGCGCCCGAAGCCCCCACGCCGCCGACCGCCTTGGCCTCGGCGATGGAGCCCTTGATAAGCTCCTGCGCCATTTTCCAATCTAAACCCATGCCGCGCTGCGAGGTGTCCATCGCCTCGGCCACCGCGAATCCATGCGACCACAGGTGGCGACGATAAGCAATGGTGGCATCCCAGTCGACCTGAGTTGCCGGGCTGCCCGAGCCAGGATCGGCCACCACATGCGCCGCGGCGAACGCCACACGGCTTTTGAACGGCGCCTTCTTTGCGCCAAAATTGCGCGGCTCGCCGAGTGTGTAGGCCGTTGTCACGTCCGGTTCGAGCTGCAGGTTGATGGTGTGTGTCATAGTGTTCTCGATTCCGAGCCTTGCGATCGGACGTAGTTGGCGTAAAACGCCAGCCTGTCGCGCACGGTCTCGTCCGCCACTGCTTTGGCCCGGGCGCGATCGCCGTCAAAGTAGTGATCGACCAGCCAGGCGCGGCCATACGCCACATGGTTGACCTCGTCGGCCCAATCGAAGTCCTGGAAAGTGGTCATCAGTGCGTGCTGCGCCTGGTCACGCACCCATTCCCACTCGCCGCGCTTGCCGCCGGGGTGCTTCATCATGCCGGCTTCCGTGGCGATGGCCAGATGGGCATAGCGCTTCTGCGGTGTAAACGGCAGGGTGTGCCCGGCGTAGCCTACCCAGCTGGGCAGCGATTCCAGCGCTACGCCTTCGCCTTGCAGCGCCGCCTGTCCAAAAAGGCTGTGCCGCACTTCGTCCCAGCAATGCCGCGCCAGATCCATGCAGCCCTCATACGGCAGGTCTTCCCACTCGTAGAGCACGCTGGCGCACAGCTCCGCGGCGGTCATCTCCTGCGCGCGCACCCACATCTTGGCGAGCAGCGCCTGCCGCGTGTCGGCCTCGCCATAGGGGTTGATCTTGGGCACGGTCGTGGCG
>JANMNW010000400.1:0-40959 GCA_031368515.1 Chloroflexota bacterium | reverse complement strand
GGCGCGATTATCCAAGCCGCCAGCCAAATCATGTTGACGATGATGCCGCCGCGTGCTTCAGAAAAGCTAGGCGCCAACGCAAGCGCAGGCGCCCATGCCACGTACGCAAGGGGCCAGCCGGCAAGCACGCGAGAGGACATCAGGTCCGGTCGCGGCGACAACGCCCCTGAGTGGTTGAGGAAGATTGTGATACCCGCCACCAGCATTAAGGCAGCCTCCAGAAACAGCGTGCCCTGCAGGAGCGCGTTGACCGGGATTGCGCTCAGCGCGACAGTTCCCGCCACAAACGTCTCAGAGCGCGGCCATAAGGTCAACATCCAAACAGGTTCTTCGATGTAAAGAAACAGCCAGGCAATCGCAGTCAGACGGCGCCAATGAAACGCGTCACCCCACACACAGGTCGCGCCCAGCAACACGCCCGCAAACACCACATTGCCCCAGTGCAACCAGCGCATCTCAAGATAACTGATGGCGGTGAACTGTTGAACATACATCGACGCGCGCATGAGAAAGCCCACGCCCAGGCCGATGCCGGCGGCGCGCGGGATGACGTTCCATCCAAAACTCCCATCCAGGCGCGCCGTGAGCAGGAAACCTAAAGCAGCTACCACAGCCGGCAGGCCGTTTAATAGGATCCACAGTTTCCATTCCAGACCAAGTTGTGGTGTAAGCATGTTCCTCCTCCACGAAACCACGGTCTACCGTCGCTGAGGGGACTTAGATCCCAAGCGCGGTTCGCACTACTCCATACAGAATCGCAGCGCTATCAAAAAGATGAATGATGTTGACAAACCCGCGGAATCGATTTGCCGCATCACCGCCCTGCGCAATTGCGTCATCGAAATTCGCCGACCAGCTTCGGATATTGCGCACGGTGGCCAACAGAGTAGCAATCAATTCGGCAGTTGCAATGCCGATGTTGATTCCCGGAATGAACCCTGTGTGCGGAATGGCAGCCGACAGCCCTAGCAGAAGCAATCCGTTGGTGATCGCGGCAGTATGCGTTGTGATGGCATAGCGGCTGATTGGCCGTTTCGGATCCCGCGATCGAATCCATAGCAACACATAGCCGGAAAGTGAACTGATGACGATGTTCACCATGCCTCCGACAATCAGAATTGCCTGTGGTGTTGACATTGCATGGCTCCTTGAATATGCGTGAAGGGCAGAGAAGGCGCTATCCCGCCGGCAAATGCGACACGAGTTCATGCAGGCGTGGCCCGCCGCCAGACAGGATCGGGCTGCCATGACCCACGCCGACATACTCCGGATCCAAGTCGGCTAGTTTGCGCACAGACTGGCGGTTTTGATGAGTGTTTAGCATGAATCCCGCCCAACCTTCATCGAGCTGCGGGTATGTCACCAAGGCATCGCCGGCAAACACAGCGCGCCGGTCGGGCCAGTGGAATGCCACGTGACCCGGGGTATGACCCGGTGTGCCAACAACTTGCAACGGCCCGACCCAGTCGCCATCGGCGATGAACTGGTCGACGTCGCACGGCGTATGGCGCAGAAACCGCGCAGCGATCTGCGACGGCCAGACGCGATAGGGGCGCTTGGGAAGCAACGTCGCCTGCTGGATACGGCGCTCGCCCCGCACGATGTCCGCCTCCCATTCATGGCAATACACACGCGCGTTGCTGAGCGATTTCAGGCGAGCCAGACCCCCTAGGTGCGCGCGATGCGCGTGCGTGAGCACGATATGTTTGATTGCAGCAGGTGTTTTGCCCAATGCCGCGATGGCGCCGACAATCACCTCCGCATCGGCTGAGAATAGCGTGTCGATCAGCGTGAGATCGCGCCCATCGTCGAGAAGAAATGCATGGACTCGAATGCCCTGGCTCTGCATCAGAGCATATATGCCGGCAATGGATTTCTCCATATCCATGGTGACCTTTCCGTTGCTGGCGTCCGTTCTAGCAGGTTGAACTGGAACGCTAGTTCGGCAAGTATAGACACGTCGAGGATTTTTGTCAGCTGTTCCTTCTGTAGGTGATCTGCGCCAATTTCCGGTCCAACAGTACTAGCCGCACTGCTACTTTGCACTCCTGAATGGCACCGTGCTCGCAGCTGGAAGAAGCGCCGCCAGCTGGATTTGTTGGCGTGTTTCTAAGATGGCAGAATCAATTCGTCCAAAAAGGGAGTGCCAGGGGGACAAGGCTAGGCGAGGAAAAGGCAGCAAAATCAACGATCGCCACTAGGTGACCCTTGCCCTAAGGGCCGTGAACCGCCCGCGTCAAACCGTAAAAACAGTCCGTAGTGTAGTCAGGACGGATGGCTGCAGAGACACTGCAGCAGGTGTTGGCGGATTGTGAACCCGCCAGTCACGTTAATCTTGTGCGCGCCTTAAGTGTTGTAGAGACCCATCGCCGTTGTCAGTCGTTGCGACTCCGCGAGTGCTGCGGCGGCCGATTCTTTTTCGCCCTGTTTTTCGTAAGCAAGACCCAGCGCGCGCCATGCCGACGCTTCGGCAAATGGATCCTGGTTGGCCTGTGAAATTTTGATCGCCTCGTTCAACAGAGACTCAGCCTCATGCCAATTAGCCTGATCACGGCGCACGGAACCCAGCACGGTGAGCGCATACGGTCGCGGCTGATATTCCTCCTGGCGCAACGACTGCAGCGCAAATTGCTCCGCGTCATCGAGTCGACCCAGGTAATAGCAGGCTTCACCGGCGTTCGAGGCGAGTCCAGCAATGGCATAGGCGTCGCCAGCTGCTTCGGCCATCGCCAGTCCCATTCTGGCTTGCTCGAGCGCCAATTCATAGTTCTGCGCGGCAATGTATGCTCCCGACAAGTTCAATCGGTCGATCGCCATCTCAGCAGGACTGTCACGCGCTTCATCCATCTCAATTGCGTGCTGAAGATGCTTAATGGCGAGATCAGCATTGCCCCGTTTGAACTGGAGGCGGCCCAGATCAGAATGGATGCGAATGAGCGAAACCGGCGCGTCAATGGCCTCACTCAATACAAGCGCGGCCTCATAATGTGATTCCGCCCGCTCGAATTTCCCCGACTCCTCCTCAATGTGTCCCTGCAACCGCTCCACCTCGATCCGCGCTATGGCAGCATCGTGCCGGGCGGCCAGGAAATTGCGCTCGCGGATCAGATGCACATGCCCGACTTTGGCATATAAGCCGATTCGTCGGCGATCAGGCGCGACAAGTGTGGCATCAATTGCGTCGCGATAGTGTTGCACGGCGCGGTCAAATTGGCCGCGGCTTTCGAAAGTATTGCCTATCAGCTCCAACGCCAGCGGTGTCATCGAATGCAAGGTCGGCCACGTCACCAAACGCAGTGCTTCCTCGGCGCGTTCGGCCTCTCCCAACATTTGCAGCAACTCACCCCGAATCAGAGAGAGCGCCCGCTGGTCATCGACGTGACTCAAATCGCCAATCGCAACCGAGTTGAAGATCGTACGTGCCACGGTCGCGCGGCCTTTTTCGATTTCTTCCGACCGGTGCGCAAACCATGTCCACACCCCCCGTTCGGATTGCCGGCCTGCGATGTAGTGGTATGCCGCTTCGGTGAACTCAGCGCGCACTTCACGCACTTCACCCGCCATTTGCTGAAGCCCGATGCGTAATTCTGGTGTGAGCTGTCGTTCAACGAATTCTTGCACGAACTTTGGTGCCAGCAGGCCGTCCGCTGCATCAGTGTGGACAAGGTCACAAGCAAGCAATTGGTCGAGTGCCTTTCGCTGTCGGGCCCAGGCGTCGGCGGGAGCCGCCCCGCGAAAACTGGAAATAGCCGCCAACAAAAGGCGTTCATCGGCGCTCAGCCGGCGCCAGATTCGGTTGAGCAAGACTTCCATACCGGGCGCGCGTGACAACTGGCCAAGCAAGTCGCCTAATGGCTCGCCTTCTCGCCACAACGTGATGATCATCTTCATCATCGCGGGGTTGCCGCGAGTCGCCTCAGTGACGCGTTGCTGCTCGTCTTGCGCCATCGGCGGCGCCTTGTCGCTAACCAGCAGGGCTGTTAGTTCGGCCTGTTTCAGCCCGGCCAACGCATAGTGCGCCGACGTGTCTATCACCAGGCGCTGGCCCATCAAAAACAACGGCACTAACTCGCGCAGCTCTTCAAGCAGATGAATGGTGAGCGCATGACGGGGATTATCAGCGTTCAATATCTCCACCTCATCCACACACACAAGCGGCGGAGGTTTGATTGCAACAAGGTCATGGCGAAGCAGGCCGAGTAGTTGCGGTGCTGAGGACGCGCCTTTGTCCGCCACCAACTGCTGCCACAGCGCAGATACTCCCAATCCGCGCAGAAAGTAGGCCAGAGCAAAAATCAGACTTTCGGTCTGGTCATTCAGACCGGGCCGCAGCGTCAGCCAGAATACGCGCTCCGCCCCCCAGCGTTGCGTGAGGTCAAGCCCGAGCGTAGTTTTGCCAATACCGCCTGGCCCGGTAAGCGTGACACTTCGACCCTCTTGCAGCGTCGCCAGACAGGCGTCTGCGATGATTGCACGGCCGACCATCGACCTGGCGTGCGGCAACTCCAATCGCAGCGGCGGCACAACACTCCTGTTGAGCGCGGCTGCCAGCATCGCGATGGAGTCTTTGCGATGTCGGTAGTAGGATGTTTTTGATTCGTTAAGCGCCCTGGCAACACCAACATTAGTCAAGAAACGGTCGCGCCCAAAAAAGGCGGTATTCAAGAGAGCTTGATCATCCGCGCCAAGTTGAAACGCAGCCGACTTCAGCGCCGCCTGCAGCTTGTGTCCTCGGGTGGCTTGTGGTTTGCCTGTCGTTTCGTGGGACGCTTGTAGGCTGAGCTCCCTGCCAATAAAATAGGGCGAGGCCAACGGCGAATGCGCTCCAAGCCACTCCGCGTCACCATAGTGCTCCAAAGCCTGCTCAACGGCATGCACAAAACGATCGGTGAGTTTTCGGCGCTTAGCCATGAATTAGTTGCGCGGCACGCCTTGGTTCCATCTGGGACTCATTCGGCAAAACCTGGAACTCCTGTGCGGGCGTGCGGCAATAAGATCAAGACATGCTTGTCGGCGGAGTATAAATGATGAGACTTGCCAACATTTTGATCCCGATCGTCCTACTGTCGGAGAGTGCATTTGCTGCAGGTCAGACAGCCCTGCCTCATCCAAGCTCAGTCTGGTCGGGCCCGCGCCGCTCACAACCTGTGCCGATCGCGCCGGGCGACAGCGCGCTCTGTAATCCAATCCACACCAAGATTGCCCCCGATCCATCGAGAGCACCGGGCAAATCGTATTGGGTCTTCGTGGTCAACGTCCTGGCGGAACAAAACTTGAACGCAATCGCCGCACACGCAAACAACCAACCGGCTAATCCACCCTTTCAAGGATGCGCTCTCGGATATGAACCAGGCGCGACGACACCCGCCATTGAGCGCGATATCGACTGCGCCATAACCGGTAATGTGAGCGTCATGTCCCAGCATGCCGTCTTCGGCAATGGCTCCATTACTTGCCCGGTAAATTTGCGGCTCGTTTTGGCGCAACCCAATGTCAACGTCCACTTGGATGCGACCTACGTCTATACCGAATTCGCGATGCTTGGCGTTGGCTGGCTGAACAACCAACCCATTTCCCAGTTGGACACGGCCAATCCTTTTTTGTATTACGAACATCGTCGGCAAGATCAGCATATTTTCGTTCCAGTTGTCTTGAGAGACAGCAGTTTGATCGCCATACGATCTAGTCCGCCCACGCGCCCATGGCGAGTCGCCAGTGTGAGTGCGTCGCCATTGGACGTGGGCCTGTTCCTGCCTGTAACCGCCGGCTTGGGAATCACAAAGGAGGTGACATTGCGATCGCTGTTGAACGGCGCTTTGACTGCTTGTGCGCCGGTGTTCGGCGGCGTGCAGGTTGGTGTCGAAGAATCGTGGACAGGATTGATTGACAGCGCGGCTCAGTTTGCCGAGCGCAACCACAATCAGCCGGGGCACGAGCTGGTTAATTGCAATGCGCAGACATCGATCAGCTTTGCAACGGATGGCGCGTTAATACATATCGGCGGCCAACCTGGAGGACCGACCTTCATAGGCACGATTGACGAGATAGTGATTGATCCCACTGGCGGCACGCGAGGGGACGGAACAGGCTAATTGCGACGCAAGGTTGGGCTGCAGACTGCCGGTCAGACTCTGGTTTGACCGGCAGTTTTGTTTTCCGCAGATCTCTTTGGGACTAATTCGTTTTTTTTCGGGAGTCCTGTCAGCGGGCAACAGCGCATCATGTTGCCAGATTCATTTGCGATTTGGAGGTGGACGAATGTCTCAAGTATTGGACCCGCGTTTCAACGACATCGCCGTGACCCTGGCGTATTTGTTGCCTGGAAACTTACCGAGTAGTCGAACGGTCATGCTCAGCGTTCAGAATGGCGAAGGCGAGTGTTGGTTTGACCCTGCGCAGATGCCCGCGCCTGGCGCGATTACGCAGGGCACGCTGGTGTTCGCTAGCGACGGCACATTCACTGCCGCGCCGACCTTTCCACGTTACGCGCCTCTGACGATTCGCATTACCGGCGCCGACCTGTGCTTTCATGTCCGCCAGGGGCAGCTGGTTAACTTCGCGCTCGTCGATGGTGATGAGACATTAGTGCGGTTTTATTGCACCGGGCCCTGGACAGCGGCCTTGTCGTACCGGGTCACTTGGCCAAGCCACAACCAATCGCAGCTGGAGCTCATCGTCACCCGTGTCAACGCACTGGATATGGACGATGTCTCTGGCCGGCCGCGCGAGACGACGCTTGAGCTATATCGACTAAAGGGCAGCATCACAGGGTTGCCTGGCCTGTTTCGCAAGCAACCCAACTCCGATGTTGTGAGCTCCGACAAGGTTCTGCTCAAGCGCGCCAACGATGGCGAACTGATTGTTCAGTTGCATGGCGCGCGCATGGAGTGGGATTTTGCCAACAGTTTGCTGCGCGTGATTCGGCTCTACTCTGGCCAGGGCGCACTGGCGAGCTTGAGGCTGCCAGCGTTGGCAGGTTCCGGCACGGGCGTGAGCGCCGCGTTTGCAGCCACGATTTCCTGACCATTATTGAATTGGGGTTTTTGGGAGGCAGATTCATGAGCCAGGTTTTTCAAAGCGACCTGCGAGGCAATGACTTCGCAATCATCTTAAACAAGCGCGTGCTGGCAAACCTTGCCGTCACTGAGGATATGACGTTTCGCCCAGCCATTGAGGCAGCAGAGAAGTCTTTGGATGCTCTTGCGAATACGCTGGCCGTTGTTGGCACGCAGGTGAGGCGTGGGCTGGAAGACCCGGTCGAACTAGTCGCCAACCTCGCCATGCCCGTTCCACGCCTGCTATTTGCCACAAGCAATCCCAATTGGCCGGCGACGTTCAATGGCAACACACCCATCGACAAACTGTTTGGGCGCTTGAAGAGCTACGATAGCGTCGCCACCGGCAGCGTCATCGCGGAGCTCCCTTCGGACGTGGCCGGCTTCAATAACCCAATCCCGATCAAGATCAAGTCCGACCCAAACAAGCGCTTCTCTTTCATCCGCGGTTACTATGACGGCAACAGCCGGCCCGAAGTACACGTGGCGGGCAACGGCGTGACGGTGACTATTCGCGGCTCAGCGTTCCGCGGCGACGTATTCTCCAGCTATCAGGCAAGTCATCAGCCAACACACTCCTTTGAGTTGACATTGCGTTTCGTCGCCAGGTTTATTGCGGAGCCACCCTACGTCGCACCAGTAACGCAAGTGATGCTGGTTGACGGCCCCGCCGGGGCTCCGCGTCTGCCCAAAAAGGGCCAAGTGGTGTACGCGATAAAGCGTGCTGATCTGGCGAACAGCTTTGTGTTGCCAACTCCTTTGATGGTGAACAACACCGCCACAGAAGAGCTGCCACCTGGCGCCGAGGTGTTTCAGGGCCAAGCCGGAGACCTGATTTACGAACCGGGCAACCTAAACGCACCGGTGTACCGGGTTGAGGACCGAATCGATGCCAACGGCATAGCAACACCTGTGTTGCGCAAGATCGGCAGCCAAACGGATTTGGCCGAAGGACGTGGCGGGCGCGTTGCGCTTGTCTTCGCAAGTGTGGATTCTCTCGCGTTGAATCCCCTGAACGGCAATGCGCCCGTCTCCGGCGCTGAGATCGACATCATCAAGCAAAGCTTGGTCAAAATTCATCCCACGCTGGCGCAAGTTTTCTATAACTTGGCAGTAGCCAAGGCGGCGCTTTCGTTCGCCCAGCTTCAAATAGTGGGAGAGCGCGGCTTCGATGTGCCGATCCTGCCCAACGACTTCCTGCTCAGCGGAAGCGCCCAAATTTTAGCCAATGGCAATGGTGCCGTGCAGAGTGAAGTCGTCGAATTTGCACTGACTGAGTCAGCCTACTTTGCGGATGAGGCTTTCGGTGTCTACGGCAAGGTCAACGGCCAGCAACCCACCGCCCAACTTGGAAATTTCTCCGGCGGGGCTGATGTGTCGATAGCGCTGGGCCAAGGTGCAGCCAAAAACATTCTGCATGCGTTTGCCGCCAAGCAACTGAAAGAGATTAAGTCCAAGGTGCAACAGCAGGGAGTGACCAGTCAATTCGATCTGGATGTCGATGGCGCGTTTGTCAGCGATGGCGATGGAGACGGCATCTTGTTGCGCGCAGGCGTGCATGGCACATTTCACATTCTTTTCTTCACGCCTGGTGTGGATGTCAAAGGCCAGGTGCGGTTGAATCTGCGCGTGCAGCCCACCATCCTCATGACTGGCGCTGGCGACGCGCTTGACTCAGCGGGCAAGCCGATCTTGCCATTGCTGTTGAACGCCTTCGGCCTGAGTTTGCGTGAGGGCGTGCTGGAGACCGGCGATCCGAAACTCAATCCGTTGTGTTTCGTGCCGTACTTCGATCCGCTCGACGGCTTGCCGTGCTTCCGATGCCCGCCACCGGTGTTGGTGCCGCCGCTGGCCATCGGACCGCCGCCGAACCCGCCAGATCCCCGTTGCTATGGCCAGGCATCGTTCCCGCCGTTCTTCTCAAAGAACAAAGGGTTGAAGCACCATCAATCAATCACTGTCAAACCCCCGAAAGAGGGCGATGTGAAAGTGGATGTTTCGACCGAGTGGTGGGCGGTACTGCTGGCCGCGGTATTTGCGCTGGTCCTCTCATCGCTGTTGATCGTCATACCCGTGTTCGGACCGTTGATCACGCCGGTAGTGCAGTTTGTGTTGATCAGCGTAATCATCCTTTCGCCTTTCATCAACCTGATGGGCTCCTCGATCCTTACTGGCCTGGCATTCGATGCCTTGAGCAAGGCCAACCGGCCGGTTCAAGACGCCAGCATCGGAATGGGAGGGTTGGTGGGAATGTATCTCGAGGATCCTGCAGTGCGCCAGCCCGTGCAGGTGCAGCAAAACATCGCATCCAACCAAGGCGACGACAGCGCTCTCATTACACGCTTTCATGTCGCGATGGGCGTGTCCGACACAAATTTCGGATTCAACCTTTGATCTTCAGACCCTAGCTGTGTTCGAAGCCATCAGGGCCTGGTAAGGAGAGATTTCATGTCATCAACCGTCACCCGTAGAACCTTCTTAATAGGCAGCGCGATCGCCGCGACATCGGCCGCTGTTTCAGTCGGCGTCATGTCATACGACAAACAGCCAGCATCCCGTGCGATGCGCCTGCTCGCCTCCCCGATACAACGCCCGCGTGCTGCTCAGCGATTAAGGCGCCTGCCCGTCGCGGTTGCCCGCGGACGCGATTACGGTCAGCTTGTGGAGCGCGCTTTAAACGCCGTCGATGACAACAATCAATTCGACATCGCCGGCAAGGCTGTACTAATCAAGCCGAGTCTGGCGTGGGATCGACCGCCCGGCCTCGGAGTGAACGTGAATCCTGACGTGTTGCGCAGCGTGATCGAATTTGCGTTGCGCTCAGGCGCAAAACGCATCGTCATTTGCGATCGCACGGTATGCCAGCCAGAGTGGGCTTATCGCGTCAGTGGCGCGATGGAAACCCTGCGTGAAATTGGTGATCCTCGTGTCAACCTACTGCCGTTAGGCGAAGCCGACTTCGTGCCGCTTCAGCTTGACAACCCGCTTGCCCGTGGGCTTTTCATATGCCGCCACGTGCTGGATGCCGAGTGCGTCATTAATTTGGCGACCATGCGCCAGCATCCGGGACGCGGTGTCTCGCTGGCGCTGGCGAATTTGCTCGGTTTGATCGGTGGACAGCCAGCCACTGCCGAGTGGCTCAAACAAAGCAACGCTGAACTGGCTATGCTCGGCGCCGCCATCCGCCCTGACGTCACCATTATTGATGCGACTTCAGTCATCATCCGCAATGGACCGCTCGGCTGCAATGCGCAAGACGCCGTGCAGGCGCATACCGTCATCGCCAGTCGCGATCCAGTGGCTGTCGAGTCAGCAGGCTTGCAGCTCTTCGGCTCAATTGCCACACCGGTGGTCAACGGCACAAACGTCCCGAAGTTGGAGCTGCCGCACATCGCGTTGGCGGAACAACTCGGTCTTGGTTTCAGCCTGAACGCGCCGAACGAACGGCGCATGATTTATTTACACAGTGGAGGTGTCGCATGAAAAGCCCAAACGCACAACTCATTCACCTGAGGTGGCTCATCGCCCTCATACTGCCGGCTGCGGGGATTGGCCTCATGGTAAGCAATGCCGATGCAACGCCGGCGCCGAACCAACTCGTTTGGCAACTGCCCGGACAAAGCATGCTGGAACAACAGGGCGTCAGCGTCGGTGCGTCGTTCGATGTGACGCCGATCCTGTTCGCAGGCCTGCAGACCGCAGCAAGCAACGACGCATCCGGCAATCACATCAGCGTCCGCGCGTATTCGGGCGTTAGCGCTGCCCTTTTGTTCACGATTCCTGCACCAGCGCAAGTTGTGCCTTCAGCCAACGTCCTGGCCACAATCGGCGACGTAAACGGTGACGCGAAGACTGATTTCGCGGTTGGCACGCCGCTCGCGTCATCCTCCGGGCCTTTCAGCAGCGATACGGGCGGAGTCGTGCGCTTGTTCGACAGCGGCGGGACATTGCTGCATACGTTCACCGGATCTGGCAATGACGCGCAGTTCGGCTACGCCCTCGACGGCGCAGGCGATGTGGATGGCGACGGCGCCGCTGACCTCATAATTGGTGCGCCGGGTGCAAACGCGGCTTACGTATTTTCTGGCAGCAATGCCAAGAGCTACGGCTTGATCGCAGCGCTCTACGGCAGCGCGCCAAATGAGGCCTTTGGCTTCAGCGTCGCGATGCTGGGTCAACTGGCCTCGCCCAGCGGCGGGATCCAGCCAGTTGTTCTTGTCGGCGCGCCGTTCAACCAGGGCGATGCGCCAAGCGGTGGTCACGGCGGCCGAATTTACGCAATCCAACTCAATCCACAACCGTTTCCACCGGGCAATCTGTACTCAGTCGCCGGCGGCGGCGCGACCGACCTGCTCGGCATGAGCGTCGATGGCGGCATCGACATCAGCGGCGATGGCGTTTCCGACTTTCTGGGTGGCGCGGTTGGCAGCAATCCACAGACACACGTCGCCGGAACCGGCTATGTGCGCCTGTATTCCGGCGCAAACGGCAGCACGGTGCGCACGATCTCATCATCGATGGCTGGCGATCTGTTTGGCACGGCCGCCCGTTTCGCCGGACCGTGTTTGTCCACATCGCGGACAATCGTCGTCGGCGCACCACAGGCGCTGAATATCGGCAATGGCCAAGTCACCGGGCGCGTGCTGGCATTCAATGCTTTGAGTGGCGCGCAACTGACCGAAATCTATGGTGAACATCAGGGTGAAGGCCTGGGCACCAGCGTCGCTGCTGCCCCTGATTTAAGTGGCGAAGGCGAAGCCGAGTTTCTGACTGGTTCACCGGGCACACCCATCCCGCCGTTTCAGACTGGCGCCGGTGCTGCATGGGCTTTCTCCTGCCGCGCTGTTGCGCGACCCAAAATCGACGTCACGCCCAGTCCTGCCAGCTTTGGCGCTGTGACGGTTGGCGGGATAAGCTTGCTCGACATCGGTATCACCAATCTGGGCACGGCCAAATTGGATGTCACCAATATCGCGCTCGACCCTCAGTCCAGTCCGGCATTCACCTACATAGGACCGCCTGTCGCTCTCATCCTTCCATCAACCACGCAGACAGTTACCGTTCGCTTTGGGCCAATGGCGCCTGGTTTGCACGTTGGCAAGTTGCATGTCGCGTCCAACGATCCATTGCGCCCGAGCGTAGACGTTAACCTTACGGGTCTTGGCTCAATGGCACAGTTGCAGGTGACGCCTGTAAGCATCGCATTTGGCGCGGTCGACGTGAACGACACGGGTTGGGCGCCGATCACCATGCGGAATATTGGTAATGCGCCTGTGACGATACAAGCCATCACTATGTCTGGCGGCTCGTCGCCAAACTTCAGCTTTGCCGGCTTGCCAGCCCTTCCGCTCACACTCGGTCAGAACCAAGCTGCAATCTTCAATGCAGTCTTCAAGCCATCGAGCATAGGCGCCCAGACAGGTGTTGTGCAGATCAGCAGCGACGATCCGGTCAACCCGGGGATTACCGTGAGCCTCACTGGACAAGGAGTTCAGCAAAACAAGCCACCCAGGGCAGTCATCAAGATGGATGTGCCTTATGCATTCAACAATGGCGCGAATCAGGTTACGATCCAGTTTCGCGGTGACAGCAGCCTTGACTTCGATGGCAGCATCGTCAGCTATCAGTGGGATTTTGGCGATGGAGTTTCCAGCACTACGGCCAATCCCAGCAACAGTTTCGCCTTTAAGTCGGCTTGTCCCTGTTATTTCATCGTACGACTGACGGTGACTGACGATCGTGGGAAGCGTGATTCAACCAGCGTCACAATTCCTGTGCCCGAATTTGTTCGCGGGCCAAGTGTCGCAGCCATCAACACCACGGCAGTAACTCTAACGGATAACGAAGCAATGGTTTCAAAAAGCAACTTGAGTACGAACAGGCCCAGTTTATTGCGCAGCCGATTTTGGGGAATTGCCAGACGCGGTGGAATAGGCGTGCCTGAAGGCTCGGTTGTGGAAGCGTGGATGACGGTCAACAATGTCTTGACGCGCGTGGCTGAGAGCCTGACACAAGTTCACCTGGGCGAGTCCGTGTTTGCCATCGAGATACCGCCAGATTCCCAGGGCAACGGGCCCTGGCTCGGCGGCACCGACGGTGACAAAGTCAACTTCCGCATCGACGGCGCCGATGCCAACGAATCCGGCACATGGTGGAATGCGACTGATCAGCGCCTTGACTTGACGGCGCCAGGGTCATTCATTGGGCTGTCACCGTGCGTGCAGTGGCCCGACATGGAGATCTGCACACCGTCCGATCACACGAGATTACGTTTGAAATTCGATCTGATTCGCAACTATCAGCCGCCGCAGCCTGACTCGAACCCGCTGCGCCATATCAACTCCTTCAAGCTCGACTTCACGAATATCGATACGGGCATTGCGGTTAGCCAGATGCTATCCGATTATGAGATTCGGATCAGTTACTCCGACGCGCAAATCGCAGCAGCGGGCATCACTGATGAACGCACGTTGTCACTGTACTACTTGAACGCAGGGCAATGGGTTCCGGCTGGCAGTGATACTGTTGATGTCATCAATAAGCAGGTAATCACGCGCCTGAATCACGCCAGCATCTTTGCGCTCATGGGCAAAAGCAGCAGTAATAGTATGTCGTATCGCATCTACCTGCCGTACACCAATCGTTGCTCCGTTGCATCTACGGGCTGCCCTCAATGTTGCATGCAGCGAGGGCAGCCGTGAACAATCTCCCGCTGCCAACCCAGAATCCCATGCCAATGTGTCTAGAACTCATCCTAAAATTGCAGCGCCATTACTCTGAACGGCAGGGCGCGCGTTGGCTAGGCGTGGCCGTTGGTGACCGTCTGTTAGCCTGGTTTCACTCACCAAGCCGCTCATCGCTCAGCGCACTCCACTCCATAATCTGCGCCTCCATGGCATCCAGAGAGGCAAAGCGCGTTGGGTCGTAGCAGCCCAAGGGGAAGTTCGCCGTGCGCATCGCGCAGCGATTGCAGTGCGTGCACGGTCGATCCGGTCGATCGACGCCCTGTTTGAACAGTTTCACGAGGTTGACATTGGCCAGCAGCGGGCGCGCCATCGCGACCAAATCAGCTTTCTGATCCCGCAGAATCTGCTCAATCAACCCGCGTTCCTGAAAGCCGCCATTGGCGATGACGGGCAAACCTGTCTCTTCCTTGAACCTCCCGGCATCATTGGCCGAAATAGCAGGCACATCTTTCCATCCTATGTTGGCAATCGGCACGAGAATGGGTTCGGGTATGAGGTTGCACACTGTGGCCCGCGCCAACGCCTTAAGCGACAGGTGCCGATTGGCATTGAAGAACATTTTCAGTTCGTGAATCGGAAACGCGCCTGGATTGCCTTTGGGATTGATGAATCCATAGCCTTTGTCTATGTGAAGATAATCGACGCCGAGCCCCTTGAGCTTCTTTGCGTAGTAGAGGGTCTCCTTTATTGTGTTACCGATGAAATAATCTTTGAGTGGAAAGCGCAGAGGCAGACGCACATTGAGCGGAGTGTAATTGCAGTCGGCCGACGACAGACGGATGCCAAGAGGAAAGTCATCGCCCACCTGTTTGCGCGCCAGGCGCACGATCTCCTCAAGAAACCGAAAGCGATTCTCCACCGAACCGCCGTATTTGTCATTGCGCCTATTGATCCCGGGATTCAGGAATTGCTGAATGACGTAGCCTTTGGATGCCGTAATCTCCAGGCCATCGGCTCCCGTTTCGCGCACGCGTCGCGCTGCTTCGCCAAAATTGGCGATCGTGTTTTCGATTTCCTCTGTCGTCATAGCCTGGTGAAGATTCTGATAGCCGTACAGCGCGTCAAATACAGTCGACGAAGACTTGGCATCTTCCTGTTGAGGAAATAGGCTTGTATGTGTGTGGCCCCCGGTGTCACCAATCTGGATAATGTATCGGCAGTCGTATTTCTGCACAGCTTTCACCGCGTCTTGCAGCGGTTTTATGAAGCGGTCATCGCTGAGCTTGGGATATTCCATCGGCGAAGCGCGCTTGTCATCCACGCTGATCGTAGCGGTGATGATGGCAGCCACGTCATTCTCGGCAAAGCGCTTTTCGAAGTTCTTGAATGCGGACGTCACCGTGCCGTCGTAGAAGGAAGTTCGCCCGCCGATCGACGAGCGAACGATGCGATTCTTGAAATGCAGGCTTTTGATCTGAAAGGGTTCGAATATCATGGGGTTGAATAGCGCGGATCGGTGAAGAACGTCCACGCCCGCTCGTTGACGAGCGCCGGCTGCTCATCAACAATGAAATGTCCGGTGTCAGGCACCAGCTCAAGCTGATAGTCGTCAAAGTATCGCTCGGCTCCGCGTAATAGATTCAGGTCAAGCGCGAAGTCTTTTTCCCCGAAGAGCAGACGGGTCGGCGCATGTATTCGATATCGCTTGTACTTTCCGAACATCCCAACCCGGATATATTCTTTCAGCAGGAACTCGCCATACAAACGGGATGTCGCATGGGCGCGCGCCGGTTCTTTGAACTGATCTGAAAAGATGTTCTTTTCGTATGCCGTCCACCCATCCTTGCGCGTTCCGCCCCTGCTGAGGAGATGATGAACAAACCTGCCATCGCGCCTGAGCATGCGTTCACCCAGGACTGGAAAAGCCAGTCTGACCATGTAGCCAAAACGCAGAGTCGCGATAACCGTCCGCAGATCGTATGTAGGAAATATGGGTGGAATATTCGTCGCAAAGTGCTGGATGATCAGCCCGGGGTATCGCGCGCACACGATGAAGCCGATCCATCCGCCCCAATCATGGCTGAGTAGGCGAATTTTCTTGTATCCCATAGCCTGAACAAGCTGGGCGAACTCATCTGCCAGCGGATCTTTGCAGTAGCTGCGGTTGGGCGCGTCGCTCCAACCGAACCCTCGCATGTCCGTCGCGATCACGCGAAAACGCCTGGCGAAGAACGGAATCTGTTTTCGCCACATCCACCAATGCTGCGGCCAACCGTGATACATGAACAGCGGCTCGCCTTCTCCGGCTTCAGCAACGTGTATCTTCAAGCCGTTCAAATCGACATGGCGATGCGTCACCTCTGCCCCGTCCACACCGGGGTATGAATTTTCCGGACGTAATGTAACCATTTGTTGCTCTCCAGAATGGCACAAGCCTATGTTCAGTAGACAGTTCAAAAAATGCTCAAACCCGCTCGGACTACCATGGCCGACTCCCATGGCCCGCCCGATTTAGTCCAACCAACCGACCAGTTTCGCCACCAATCGTTTTGAGCGAAGGTCTTGTAAATTGCGCTCAACTCTTGTGATGGTGCAAGATCAGTGCGCTGCCTGCCTGTTCAGAAAAGTCTCGTTCTATCGCTGCACGCCGGGTAGATATATCTTTAGATGCAGAGGATCGGGCGGGTTTTGCGGTGCTACACGGCTCCAATCGGGCACGCGCCCGCCGGGGATCAACAGATGATCGTTGCCGCCATTGCTGTCCATGATTCGCAATTGGGGATTTAGCGGTCGGGCCTGGACATCTTCTACATAGACGTAAACAATTTGGCTGTCGTCGGGCGACATGCTGGGTTCGGCCGCGACCTGGTGTCCAGAGGTCTGGGTCAACTGCACAATATTGCCGTTCGCGAAAGTCATGCGATACAGATCGCTATGCTCAAGCAACACATCGTCATCGCTCACGACAAAGCCGGAGCCGTCGTTGAGCCAGTCAAGCCCGCTTATCAACACGACGCTGGCCAAATCCGTGCCGGCGCTGGCGCCATCCACTTCTGCGCGTGAAATCGTGACGGGGGAGCGTGCAGTGCGTTGATACAACACTTCGTTGCCGACCGGCGACCAGCGTGGATGCGTACCCACTACAGTGTTGTTGAACTGGGCGTCTAGCAGCGGCCCGCCCTCTCCGAGAATCGGCACTCCAAGCCCCACCTGCCAAAGTCTGCCCTGACCAAATTGATAGGCCAACCTGCTGCCGTCCGGACTCCAGCTTGGGTGCGAGGCGCCGTAGGCAGAAAAACCAGCGGAAGCGATGACCTGCTTCCCAAGATGCACATTTTGCCCGGCAGTGACGTCGGCCATGATTCCTGCGTCAAACCAACGTGTTGTGCCGTTGATCACCACAGCGCCCTGCAACACCCCTGAGCCTAAATCGGCTACCTGCGGAAAGGCGACCAGCACAGTGGTGTTGGCAGGAATCGACACCTGCTTGGCAGTTGACGCTCCCTCAACGTAGACCAGAAAATCGGTCACATTGGCCAGGCGGTTTTCAACCTGCATACTCGCGCTGCCTTGTGGATAGCTTGCCAGCTGCGCGCATGCAGGCGCATTGGTCAATCTGCGCAGATGGCTTCCATCGGGGTTGATCAGGTAGATATCGGCGGCGTATTCGGAACAGGTCGCCTCATGGTTGCTTGTAAAGGCAATCTGTTGCGCATCGGGCCGCCAGACCACGTTCGAGATGGCTGAACCGATTACACCGTCAGGCACGCGCCACAGCAAGCGGTCGTTGCTGCCATCTGGCTGGATCAACCGGAGTTCTTGTCCGTCATCTTTGACATAGACGATTGTTTCACCGGCCGCGATGCGATTGGCAGGCACTGGCTGGCGAACCCCCGTTTCTGTGTCCAGCAGCAATGCTGCAGGTGATGCTGCTGCACGATCTCCAAAACACGCAAAGCTCACGGCCACCCACACCAGGACCTTGGCACTGAACGTTCGGCCAAGTACAGACCTGCAGTTCATAGTAGCTGCTCCTTTTGTGACAACTTGCAATTGCGATGTTCAATAAATGTAATTCAGAATTGCCAGTATGCAAGTCGCAACAATTCAGCACTAGCCATAGTCAGTCATCAGCCTGCTTTCACAGCTGCTCACAAGCAGTCGCGCGAAATGCGTAATGTGCACATGCACGTTGGCTGGCAAATTTCGCTGTCCACTTTGAACCGATTTGCATCCGGATGCACAAACACGGGCTGCCACTTATGCTCGTAGGGCCTGAGAGCGACCAGTACGCGCTACTGGCGGGTCAAATGCGGGAGATTCGGGTTTTGCGCGAGTTCACTCATCCGAATGAAGATTATCCTGATAGCAAGATTCAAAGCCCAGCGGGACTTGGTCTGATCAAAGCCGAGTTGATGGCCGCATTTCAGCGTGCATTGCCACATGTCTTGTGGCTCGATATCGAAAATGCGATGTGTGATTCGCGCTCCCAAAAATCGGCGGCCGAACCAAACCGCATCTCAATTCGTGAAATCAAATCGCGCCTGATCCAGCAACCTTGGCCCACAGGTGGCGCTCCAAATGACGTTTTGTTCGCTTCAAATGCGCCAGCTACAAAGTTGACAGATTTGTCAACATGCCTGCTTGCCATCACTGTGCGGTTTGTCTATCGGCGTTGGAAGATTCAATCTTTTGAATCATCCAGGCCAGGCTTTTTTCTGCAGCCCGACAAGGGCAATCAGGGCAACGCGGCCTGCAAGCAGTTTGGCCCGATTGGAATTGGCGGCCGGCGAGTCTCGTGCTTTGAAAGACTCGCCGGCTTCCAAATGGATGCGCCGCCGCACGACGAGGGCGATGAAATTTGTGTGTGAGGACGTTAGGGGGACACGCGATACACGCGCCCCGTCCCGCCGGCTGTCAGGTCGGACCAAGCGAACACGTTCGCGTTGTGCGCGCGATGGATGCCGCCCGCATTTTTGTTCTTGCCCACCACGTCGGTCACGATTGACGTCGCGCCGGTGGCGGTGTTGACCACCAAGACCTGATCGTATTTGCTGTTCGTTTGAAATGACGAGACCAACAGCGTCGAACCGTCGCTCGTGAGCGCGATGCCGCCAGGATTTCCGATGCGCAGGTTATCCACGAGAATCGAAATTGTGCTGCCGGAAAGCTTGAACACTTTGTCCACGGCAGCGTGATCCGACACATATATCGTCCCATCGGGGGCGACGGCCACGCCGTCGGGATCAGTCAGTGGCGCGCCTTTGTAAACGACGACGGGCTGGGCTGCGCCACCCACCGAAATTTTGAACAGAGCGGGCTGACCGTCGTTCGGGTCTCTGCCGGTGAAGTACATCGTCATTTGCGCCTGTTCATTGACCACATCGATATTGCGCGGCGATGTGCCTTGCGTTCCGGGAACGAAGCTTGGCCCTCCTGAGCCGTTTGCATAGACGCTGAGTATCCCGTTTGCGGCAGCATCGGCCACATAGATCTGGCTGCCGTCGAGCGACATGGCAATGCCAGCGGGAGCGGCGAAAGGCGCGCCCACGAACAGCGGCTCCGCCTTGCCGCCGCTTGCCGCGACCGCAAACACGCCTTTGGATTTTCCGTTAATGGTATGGGCGGTGAAATAAATCATGTCGCCCGCCGGGTTGGGGGTGGCGTCGAGCGGCGTCCTGAAGCCGCCGGGCCGGGTGGCAGGCGTTATTACGGGTCCATCCTGTGCATGGACGGCCGGCATTGCGAATGCGGTGCTGACTGTGAGGGCCGCAACACAAACCGCGGCGCGAACCGGACGAAAGGAAGCGATATCACGTGTCATTGCATATACTCCTTGTTCTGATTGCCTGGCAGGCGCGTCTGCAGTCATATGTCAATATTCTGCTCATTTAGAAGCTCACTTGGTGATCGCTTTTCGCTCAAGGTGGCCAGATTCGGGCATACGCACGCAATGCTGCCGACAGCTCGCATGACGCGCAAGCGCCGGCTCGCGCGTTAAGCTCAGCCTCGGAAGCGTTGGAAATAATTGTTTCCACCACAACGCATAATCACCGCGAGGTGCGTTTGCGGGCTTTTGATTCACAGGAGGAAATTATGCCAACGTCCTTGATCAATGGTGCTAGGCTGTTTTGGAAATTAGAAGGGCAGAAAGGCAATCCACTGGTGCTCGTTCACGGCAGCTGGGGCGATCACCACGGTTGGGATCAGATCGTGCCGGCACTATCGCGCACGCATCGCGTCCTTACCTATGACAGACGCGGACACAGTCAAAGCGAACGCCTCGCGTCGCAGGGTAGCAAGCGTGAAGATGCTGCGGATCTTGCAGCCCTTGTCCAACATCTGGAGCTTGCTCCTGCCCATTTCCTCGGCAACTCCTTTGGAGGATCGATCGTCTTGCAGCTTGCCACTGAACGCCCCGAACTTTTCCGCAGCCTGCAGGCGCATGAGCCTCCACTTTTGGCGCTGATCCAGGACTCCGCTAACCCGCATGATCAGGCTGTAGCCCGGAATATCCACGAACGCATCCGTTCTGTCGTCGAGCTGCTTGATGACGGCGAGATGGAGGCAGGTGCACGCCTGTTCATGGAAACCATTGCTTTCGGGCCCGGTGCCTGGGAACTGCTTCCCAACGAGTCGCGGCAAACCTTCATCTTCAATGCTCCGACATGGCTGGACGAAGGTCGTGATCCGGAATGGCGGATGCTTGATCTCGGACAGTTGGCGAGCTTTTTGCCGCCTGCGTTGTTGACACAAGGTGATCAGAGTGAGCCATTTTTCAGGCTTGTTCTCGATGCACTGGTGCGAGCACTCCCTCGGATGCAAAGGCAAACGCTATTGCGCGCCGGCCATGTTCCACAAGCAAGTCACCCGGTGGAATACGTTGAAACTGTAGCAACTTTTCTCAGAAGTGCGTCGGCGTCTGCCACGGTTCTGAGCTGACCGAATTGCGTCAATGGTATTGTCGTCCGACCCAGTTTGAAAACAGTTGTTGCTGCGGCATTGGGAGAATGTGCGCACGTTGCCGGCGTCGCGAATTTTTTGCGCCTGGCGGAAGCCGCAGGCTGGCACTCTGTGTTTCTAGGACCTGCTGTGTCCATTGAGCGCGTTCTGGCTGTTGCCAGCCAAAAACAGGCGGATTTGGTCGGCATCTACTACCGGCTCACACCTGGGACGGGCGAGCGATTGCTGGCGGATGTTGCCGAAGCTGCTGACGAATTGCGCGGCGCCGCCATGCGTTTTGCCTTTGCCGGCACACCTCCAGCCGCTGTCCGTGCAGCTGAGCTAGGTTTCTTAACGGCGACTCTCAGTTCTACATCCAGGGCGTTACTCCCTCAGGGGCGCACGTGCTTGAGGAACTCCACCGCAAGCGCGTGACAGTTGCGGCAGCGCTGGGAATTCGCGCGCGCACTGCGATGGAATGGCTGCAGACGGCGCACAACGCACCGGGCGTCGATCTCAATGAAGCCATCCACAATCAGCCCGGCGATGCCGGTATCAAGGCGCCTTCCACGCTCCACCACCGCTATCTGGTCGAGGAGATACCGATGAGCCGGGTGCCCATCGCCGCACTCGACCAGCGCTATGGCGTATCGGTGCGGGCGATGGACAGCATCATTCAGCAGGGGTGACGCACTACGAAAGGATCAATTGGCCAAATATGGGCAGATATTTGATATGGGCTGATTGGGACCCGATTTTGAGATGAGCTGAACCGGTTCGTTGGGATTTGCGGGCACAAACAGCACAAACCTACCTGCCACATGCAAAACATTGCCTTGGCCTGAAACATTAACGGCGGCGAATATGCCGGTAGCGTAGATTGTCGCCGATCCGTCAGGGTGATTCAGGATGCGATCGGGTCCATTACTAATGCTGAACAGTTGTTTGCCATTGGATGGATTGGTCCACGTGTACTGTTGTTTGTACACATTATGAGTACGGTCGCCGTGAACCTGCCGCCGAATCTCACCCGTGATGGTTACGTTCACAGGAAAGCTGCAGTTAAAGTCGTCAACAAATGACACAGTAAAGGTGTCGACGACGACAGCGTCGGCATGCGCGGCGGCCGTAATGGAAAGCGCGAGGGCAGTTGCAGTGGCGATTGCGGCACAACAAAACTTCACGAAAGGCTTCATGATTGTCTCCTGCGCGCAGTGAATGGTGCTGCGGCGCATCAAAATGTTAGGTCATTGGCCGGCGAAGAAATTGACAAAATTGTCAACCCTCGTTCGGGCGTAGCGCCGCCAGCTGTGCTCCGGCGTCGCCGAGATCAGCCGTTTCGAAGCCTTCAGTAAACCAGTTGTAGCACTCGGCGAGAACGTGATACGCCTCTGTTCGCCGGCCCACTTTTTGCCATAGCCGCGCCAGTCCCATGGCTGCGCGCAGTTCAAGCGATCGCGCATGCTGTGATTGCGCCAGGGTCAGAGCCCGTTGATAGCATTCCTCAACCGCGCAGTCTGGCGCCCCCAGGGTCTGCAGATAATCACCCTTCAGCTTGAGCAATTGCGCATTCCAGTAGACATTGCCCTTTTCATCGGCAAACGCGAGAGCGGCATCCACCTCTTGCATCGCCTCAGCATGTTCACCGGCCAGCGCGAGAGCCTCAGCCAGTATCGCGCGTGAGTAGGGCTCAAGCATCCGGCTTCCGTGCCGGCGGTAACCGTTGACACCTTCGCGCACCAGCATCGCTCCTTCTTTCGCATCACCCATATGGGCCAGTGCCCAACCCCGGTAGAATTTTCCGGAACATTGAAAAAAGGGAAAGGCGTATTTGTTGCTGGCGTCGGCCAATGATTCACCTAATCGATACACGCGATCCACATCGCGCATATAAGTAAAAAACTGTGCGCTGAAGTCGAATGTGCCAAAGTGATCGGTGAAATCTGATCGCGCGTTCACACCTTCCAACCCGGATTCGACAGTCCTAACAGCCTGGTCTGGATACCCCAACAACCAAAGGCATAGAGACATACGAATGAGGAGCCAGTCGCGCAAAATAGGCCATTCCTCCTTGGTTGGCGTTTCGGCTGGCGTGGCCGCAAGCGCCACAGCACGTCGAAAATGCTCAAGCGACTGCTGTAACTCGCCAGAGTGGAAATGCCATGTGCCGTGCTGGCTTAACGCTTTAGCCAACAGATAGCGATCCCCGCTAGTTTCAGCGAGGGATAGTCCCGATTGGAGGTAATCGAACGATTTTCGCCATTCGCCGCGATTGCGCATGAAAGACGAAATGTAACTTGTCGCCTCAAAGCGCTGCGAAAGGGTGCCTTTTTGCATGGCCAGCTCGTATAATTTGGACCACGCCACTCCCACGGCTTCATTTCCATATCCATGGATCCAAACACGCGCGTCACCCAATTCGCGCCACAAGTCAATTTCAGTCATCGCCAACTTCGAGTTTTCGGGCGCCATCTGCGCGACGGCAATCGCTCTCTCAAGATTGCGAATGACTTCACTGTGGGCATACAGGTGCTGAGCCACGGCGGCGGCCCGTCGATAGTAAGCGAGCGCTTGTTCCAGCGCGCCTGCTTGCAGGCAGTGACCGGCCAGTTCACCCGCGACACTTTCGAGATCTTCGGCGTGAGCGGCCTCCAAGGTTCGCGCGACTGCCTGATGCAGCAGGACTCGTCGTAGCGGGCTAATTTCCGCATAGGCCACATCCCGGACGCGGTCGTGACTGAAGTCATGCTGGACGGCGCCCTGGCTGCGCAATAGCCGGTGGCGATAGAGCTCGTCCATGCCTTGCACGACCTCGTCTTCGCTGCGCCCACTGGCTTGAATCAACAGCTCCAGCGTGAAGGCGCGGCCAAACACCGCTGCCAACTCGGCCACGGCGCGTGCTTCGGGCAACAGTCGGGCCAGACGGGCCTGAATTACGGCGTAGACCTTGGGTGGGAGCGGGTTGGACCCATTGCGTTGCGCGGCTATGGCGGGCTCAGGATGCTCCTGGCCTTGTTGAAAACGTACTGTCTCGATCACAAAGAGTGGATTTCCGGCACAGTCGTCAAACAGGCTGGTGGCAACTGATCCATCCAGCGGCCGTCGCGCCACCTCGGCAGCCAGGCTTCCGGTTTCAGCCTGGCTGAGAGGCTTCAAAGAGAGCTGGGTTATTTGGTCGGAGCGCAGCAACATGCGCTGGAGCTTGTGCAAGGGATGGTCGGCATCGACCTCCGTGTCGCGCACTGTGCCCGCGATCAATAATTGCAGTTGCGGCGCTTCGCTGAACAAATACTGGAGCCAATCAAAGGTCTCTGGATCACACCACTGCAAGTCATCCAGTACCAACAGGGTCGGTTGGGATAGTGCCACCGCACGGAAAGCGTGCAGGAGTGCCTCGAACATGTTCTTTAGCTGCCAGTGCTCGGTCATCGGCTGTGGCCGGGGCAGTGTGGGATCGGCAATTAATAGCTCAGGCAACAGCCGGGCAATTTCGCTTCGCCAAACCGCATTGAGCACGCTCACGCTCGCAGCGAACGGGCCGCTGCGCAACCAATCGGCTATCGGCGCGTAGGCCAGCCGCCCCTCCAATGCATAAGCGCGGGTTTGAGCGGCGATGCATCCCTGGCGTTGCACATCGGCCAACAATTCCGCAGCCAGCCGGGATTTGCCGATACCTGCTTCACCCGAAATGCACACGAAATGTGCCTCTCCAAATTGAGCTTTGGTCCAGGCCGATTGCAATGTGCGCCATTCAACTTGACGTCCGATGAGAGGATATTCCGACGTGGTGGGAAGCGAAGACCGCGCCGATTGGAGTGGTGTCGCGGCTGAGGCTCGATTGGCGTGTGGCGCAACCAATTGGCGCAGCAGAGCTGCCTCGGCCGGCGCGACTTGACTCAGTGAAGACATTCCGGCAGCGTCCAGAAGCGCGTTGGCTTCACTCGTAGTTTCTAGCACGCCATGTTGTCGAAGCCAGCCAATGATTGCAACAACCCGCGCCCGCGCCTGTGGGCCGTTTAGCCGTTGGCCTTTGCACATCTTGCTGATGACGGCGGGTTCTTGAACGATTCCGGCCGCCATCAGGGACTGGCTGAGTCCATGTTTGCGATGCAAATGCTGAGTGAGGAGATCGCCAAAAAGATGACTCATGATGAGATCTCAAGCAACCGTGCAAAACGATTTACAGCGCGGATTCGGAAGTCAATGTTTTTGACAGAAATAGATCTTGCTATTGACACTGGCTACGTCGTACGATTTGAGCCGTTGTTGAGGCCGCATGTATCTCACCTCGCTGGGATGGTCATACGTGCCAACAAACTGGATCGGGCGACAAAAAACCGAAATACTGAAAACTGGCGCACACACCGAGCCAGATCAAGCGCTTATCAGCATAGATTTATGCGAACCAGCGCTGCGTTGATAGGCTGTGCCAGCTTGCTCCGGTCAAATCCAGAGCCGAGTTCCAATGATAAGCCATATTTGGACCCTCTTTTGCCTCGTTTTCGCGTTCAATCTGCAATCAGCGGTTGCAGTTACCGGCCAACCGCCCACCGCCGCTCTACCAGCGACAGAAGTCAGCTGGACTGACTTTGGCCCGATGCGCGCATACGCTGACGACACTGGCTGGTTTTCGTTGGATGTCCCAGCCAATTGGACGATTCACGACGAGAGCAACGGTTTTGCGCGCATGATCCGCATTTTGGCTCCGACTGAGGGCGTCACGCTATTTGTGCGCACGCAGTTGCTGGATGGGAGCGTGGATTCTCGTCAAAGCGACACGCTGCTGCGCGCCGTGATCGGGATGCGCTTTTCGGGCGGCAAGACGCTCGTGCGCGATGCCATCCATACCGCAAGCGATGACGGCAGAACGATGCGATTTTCTTACGAAGCGTTAACACGTAGTCAAAGGCAGCTTATCCGTGGTGAAAGCGTGATGCGCGTGCACGAAAAGGCGTATCTCACCATTCTGGCGTTCACCGCACCGGCCGATGTATTCGACGACCTGCGTGCGCCCATGCTGGCGATATTTGGTACCTTCGTGCCGCACACTCAGGCGTTGGACCCGAACAAGCTGGAGATCGATGAGTTGCGGCGCTACCGGCATCCGGGCGGCTTGTTTGAAGTGAACGTTCCGGCGCATTGGCTTGCAAGCGATGAGAGCACTCCCGGACATCTGACGGTCAAGTTTTACGATCCGGCGGGACGCGGGGGCATGGCTGTTGAGATCGCGCGGGCGTCGCCTGGCACATCGCTCAAATCGGTCCAGGTAATCATGCTCGGAAATGTGCACGAGGCTTACGGTCAGATGGGGCAGTTCCGCGTGATGTCCTCCCGGGAGCTTTCGAACGGCGTTGCGGACGCAACGTTTGGTTATCAAGCCCAGTTGCGAGGCATGCCGGTGCCGATGCTGGGGTGGTGCCTGCTGCGTCGCGAGCAGGGCGTTGTCGGCACGCTGCGCGTGCTGATCCCAAACGCCACAGCGGCGCGGCTCTGGACCCATGTGATCGACATTGGAGCCGGCTTCACAGTCGATGTCACGGCGCCTATTCCTTGAAGCGGGCTGATGGTGCGCAGTGACTTGATGCAAGTCGTCTTAGTCCGGAAGTTCAAGCCCGCTATCCAGAGCGGCATGCCGATTGTTGCCGATCAACCGGAGCCGCACATCTTACAGGAGAGAATCATGCATCCTCGAAATCGCTCGTTACGTTGGCTGCTTGGCGGATTGATTGCAACGGGCAGTGTTGCACTTGCCCCTTCAGTTTTGGCCATAAATGCTGCAACAGGTGAAGCAAACATATCCAGCATAGCCGGCATCGAACCCAAAGCGGGCACTTGGAAAACCTGGCTAGCGACGTCGGGTGCTGACATCCGGCCTGCCGCACCACCTGATAAGACCGCGACCGATCAGGAGATGAAGGAGTTGGTGAAGCTGGCGGCGCAGCGCGATGCCAAAGCGCTCGCACAAATTGCGTATTGGGACGCTGGCTCGCCCTCGTATCGCTGGCAAGATATTGCGTTGGCGCAAGTGGTTAAGACCGGCACGCCGCCCCATCGCGCAGCACGCCTCATGGCGCTGATGAATGTTGCCATCTACGACGCAATGGTCGCCGCGTGGGACGCAAAGTATGCCTTCAACCGCCCGCGACCGAGCCAGTTGGATCCAAAACTGTCGATTGCCGTCGCGCTGCCGAACAGCCCGTCGTATCCCTCGGAGCACGCGGTCGCAGCCGGCGCAGCGTCCGCCGTGCTTGGCTACGTCTATCCCGAGGACGCCAAGGCGTTTGATGAGATAGCTGAACAGGCCGGACAGGCACGCATCTGGGCGGGCGTGCACTATCCCAGCGATGTCACTGCCGGTTTCGCACTGGGTCGTGCTGTGGCAGCCAAAGTCATCGCGCGAGCCAAATCAGATGGTTCAGATGCCAAATGGACAGGTACGGTGCCCAAAGGCCCGGGCATTTGGAACGGTGAGAAACCGGCAGAGCCTCAGGTTGCGGCCTGGAAGCCATGGGTATTGAAGTCGGCCAATCAGTTTCGGCCACCGGCGCCACCTGCATACGATTCCGCGCAGAAGCTGGCGGAGCTGGCTGAAATCAAGGCGTTTACCCGCACATTCAACAGCAATGCGCGAGCGCTCTACTACCAATCGGCAGAGGGCAGCTACTTCATTTGGAATGACACGGCTCACAAGCGCATCTTTGAGCACCATCTGGAGACCAATCCGCCGCGCGCGGCGCGCGTATATGCGCTGATGAGCGTGGCGCGCAACGAAGCTGTCATTGCTTGCTGGGATGCCAAGTACGCGTATTGGGCCATTCGTCCTTCGCAGCTCGACAAAACGGTGACCGTATTGTTCCCGCCGCCAAACCACCCCAGTTATCCGGCAGGACACGGCTGCAACTCCGCTGCTGGTGCTCAAGTATTGGCCTATCTATTCCCGGATGAAGCCAAGTTCATTCAAGACAAAGCAGATGAAGCCGGGATGTCCCGCATGTGGGCGGGCATTCATTACCGCAGCGACATTGAAGCCGGGCTGAAGCTGGGCCGCCAAGTGGCCGATCTGGTGATCGAATGGGCGAAGGCGGATGGTGCCGGGTAACTGGTTAATCCAAAAAAAACAACAGTGCCGCAGCAGGGCAATCCACCAGCGGATGGCGCGCTGACCTTAAGCGCCATCCGCTTTGCGCGCGAACGCCTCAGCCGCAAACGCGGCGTGTCGCAGATTAGGAACGCGTGTCAGCTCATGTCTGCGTCTGCGGCGGAGAGCACATACGAATACGCCTCGTGCGGCGTCATGTCGCGGCCTTCGGCATATGCGGCATCCAAACTGCACGCCGCCGAGATCGGCCCGGGCTTTGGCGATGTAGGGCGCATATTCCCACACATGGTTCGCCCAGCGATAGTGGTGATTCAGCGCAAACATGCTGTCCGCCACCCCTCGGAGGCGCGCAGCGCGAAGCGATTGCTCTTGGGCCGCTGCCACAGTAGCCAGCGCGTCCACGAAGTCGTGCGTGCCAGGGGCAAATATGTCTGGGTTTGCTGCGTCGCGACACAAGTGCAGGATATCGATCAATGTGGCCTGCGCATGCGCCACATCGCCCTGGCGCAGGGCGATGCGCGCGAGAATCCACTTCATAACGCAAATGAGCCACGACATTGCCTGATCTTCGGCAATTGCGCTGCACGCAGCGAGCTCCGCGCGAGCCTGATCCAGTTCGCCCAAATAGAAGAGATTCTCAGCAATTCGGCAATGACAGAGGATGCCGAGTCGAACATCGACTGCCTCCTCATTCAGGGCCAGCGACTCGCGGCAGCAACGCAGTGATTCGGCAAAATCCAGCCGTTCCATTGCAAAGCCGCTGACATAAACGCCCAGGATTCGGGCAACCTCGTTGGTGTCGCCGGCAACTTTGGCCAGTTGCAGGGATTCGCGATAGCACGCTTCGGCCCGAGCCGGATCGTGTTGCGCATATCGCAGACACTCACCAAGCATTATCAAATTGAAACGCAATTCCCAGTCCGCACCGAGCTGCCGCGCTTCATCAACCGCCTCCTCGCTCAAGCGCAGCGCGGCCGCATAGTTAAGGTTTTCGTAGAACTCCGCCCGGGCAACGATTGACTTGACCATCGCGGCCTGGGCCAGGTCGCCGGCTGCTTCGAACAGAGCATGGATGCGCTGGCAGCGCCGCAGGCGTTGTTTTGCGCCGTGATCCCACCACTCTTCATCCAGCAACACCCATGCATGGACGGCTGGCGGCATCTCGTCCGTCAGAGCGGCCTTGGCGATCGGGAACCATTTTCGCGCATCGCTTTGCCGGCTGCTTGCGATATACCAGTAATCGAACAAGCCGCCCACGATCCGGCATCCGAGCAGTGCATCGCCGCCGCTCTCGAAACTCCATCGCAGCGCCGCCTGCACGTTGGCATACTCTCTCTCGATGCGCGCAAGCCATTCCGGTTGCTTCGCGCCGTGCAAATGCAGTCTCGAACTGTCGATGAGCCGCATGAAAGCTTCTGCGTGCCTGCGCAGCATCGCACCCCGTTCAGCGTCAGTCATCTTTTCCAACGCGTATTCGCGCAACGTCTCCAAGTAATGGAACCGGGTGACGCCGGCGCGTTCGTCGGTCACCACCACTGACTTGCGCACAAGCTGCGTGAGGAGGGCCAGCACATGTGCCGGGCGAATTGCATCATCCGTAATTACCCGCTCAGCTTGTTCCAGCTCCCAGCCGCCGACAAACACGCCCAGGCGCCGAAAGACGATTCGTTCAGTCTCATTTAGCGAGTCATAGCTCCAATCGATCAATCCGCGCAGCGTTTGATGGCGCGGCAAAGCAGTGCGCCGGCCCCCAACCAGCAAGGCAAAGCGATCATCCAATCGTGCCGCAATGTCCGTCACGCTGAGCACGCCCAGCTGCGCGGCAGCCAGTTCAATCGCGAGCGGCATGCCATCCAAGCGCTGACATATGCGTGACACGACTTCGTCATCGGCGCTGACGCGGGCGCCTCCGCGAGCGGCGCCTGCCCGATCGGCAAATAAACGTCCTGCTTCGTTCGGCTGCATGGGCGGAACGCGCCAGGCAATTTCACCTTCCACATTGAGCGCTTCGCGGCTGGTTGTCAGGATGCTTGCTTGTGGACACACACGCAGCACCTCAATCGCAAACGCGGCGACGGCCTCAATGAGATGCTCGCAATTGTCCAGCACCAGCAGCAACTGCCGCTCGCACAGATGCTCAAGCACGCGCTCCATGGGCGGCTGATGGGTGGCGACCAACCCGAGCGCGCGAACCACGATCTCGGGAATGAGGCTCGGATCGGTGTACGCAGCCAATTCGACAAGCCATACGCCTGAGCTGTAACCGATCATGGCGTCGGTTGCCGCGCGCTGCGCCAGGCGTGTCTTGCCGCAACCGCCCGAGCCCGTTAGCGTGAGCAGGCGCGTGGCGCCGAGCAATCGGCGCACCTCCGCAATTTCGGCGGCGCGACCGACAAAGGTCGTCAGCTGCGACGGGAGGTTTGTCCGGCGCACGCGCTGCCCGCGCGGCGTTGGCGACAGGCGAGCGATCAGCCGGGCTTCGTTTGGCTGGCGCTCGAAGAGGGGAGGCATGTCCGCCGCCAGCAGCAACTCGTTGGCTTCCTCCAGGCACCCCAGCGCGCCTGCTTCAGCCAATGTCTGGATGAGGCGTACTACACGATCCCGGCCAGACGGCCCCGTCAGGTCTTTCTTGCCCTGACACATGCGCACCACGATGGAAGGGTTATAGCCGGCCAGTTCGGCCAGCCGCGATTGGGTCAGGCCGGGGGACCTGCTTTTATACAGCGTGAGGAGTTGGCCAAACGGGTGTTGGCCAGCGCGACTGGCAGTTAGCGCTTGTGGTCGTGTCATCCGGGCCCCCTGGATAACTGAAAAAATGAGTGGTGCTGGCCGCAAGCGTCCAAACACCTTCAAGTCCGTATTTCGTCGAAATCAAACCGCGCAGCTGATGCGACTTGGGCAAATGGCGAAAATCGAGGATCGCCCAGAAGCTGTTGACAAGGTTATCAACTTTTCTGCTTCCGTTGGCCGTACTGTCATACAGTGTAATCGTGCTTTCACCATTTCGGAAGGAGGATTCGGCATGAATCGACGACAAGCGCTCATCACCGTGCTTCTGGCTGCGGCGATGCTCTTTTTCAACACGCCGGCACAGGCCGGCGATTCTGCGCGTTCTGATGGCATTGGCAAGCGCCCGCTGAATATCGCCCAGTTTGCGCCGGCGATCAAATCGATCAGTGCCGCCCGTGTGGCGCAACTGGACGCCGCCTTGATGATGGCAACCATCCCCAAGCTGCAAGCGATGCTTGCCCAGGGCGCGCTCACCTCGGAAGAACTGGTCAAGTATTACCTCTGGCGCATCAATCGTTACGACTTCAACAAGCTCAACAGCGTGACCGAGCTCAATCCCGACGCCCTGGACATCGCTCGACAGTTGGATGCCGAGCGCAAGGCGGGAACCGTGCGCGGTCCGTTGCACGGCACGGTTGCGCTGCTTAAAGACATTATCGGCACCGGCGACAAGCTGCACAACACAGCCGGCGCCGCAGTATTGCGTGATGCCCGATCCGATCGCGATGCGTTTGTTGTCAAGCGCCTGCGCGATGCCGGCGTCATCATCCTCGGCAAAGCCGCTCTGACTGAATGGTCAAACTTCATCGCGTTCAAACAGATCAACGGCTACAGCACGCTCGGCGGGCAGGTGGTCAATCCTTATGACAAAAAGGCAGATCCGCTGGGATCAAGCACGGGTTCGGCTGTGGCAACTGCGTCCAACTTCACGACGTTCGCACTGGGCGCTGAAACCGCCGGTTCGCTGATCCTGCCTGCCGTTGCCAATAGCGCGGCATCGTTCAAGCCCAGCATGGGACTGGTCAGCCGCGACCGGCTTATCCCACAATTGGATTCGCAGGATGTGCCCGGGCCCATTGCCCGCAACACCACCGACCTGGCGCTGGTGATGGACGTCATCGTCGCGACTGACAAAAACGATCCCATCACGGCCGCGGCGGCGAACGCTCCCAAGGGTTTCGCGCAAAAGCTCGATGCCGATGCGCTGCGTGGGCTGCGCATTGGCCTGTTGCCCCCGTATGCGCCCGAAGATGCTGCGATGCACGCCCACATGGTTGCCGTGCTGAAACAAGCCGGAGCGCTGGTATTCGAACTGCCCAAACAACCCGAGCTATTTCCGGATATCTTTGGCGAGCTGGATCCGATTACGGCATACGCGGCCAAAGTGGGCGTCGAGAAATATCTGGCCGAGACGAATGGCCCGGTCAAAACCATGAAGCAAATCGTGGCGTTTAATGCAGAGGATCCGAAGGTGCGCGTGAAGTATGGGCAGGAGTATCTGGAGATGACCGCCGATTCAACCATGTCATCCACTGAATATGCCACACGCACGCTGGCCATGGGAGACAAGGCACGCAAAGACATCGACGGTCTGATGGCGCCCAACAAGCTCGACTTGATTGGCGGCACGCACTTGGCGGTGCCTTACACGGTCTACTATCCTGGCGCAGGCTATCCCGCCGTGGCAGTTCAAGCCGGCTACCGCGCGAATGGCGATCCTGTTGGTTTTGTGTTAACCGGCAAGCTGTTTGACGACGTCAGGCTGCTCCGCGCGGCTTATGCCTTGGAGCAGATTGTCAAAGTGTGGCATGGCCCAAGCTTTGCTAAATAAGGCCAGAACTCAGCCCAAAATGCGGACTCCACCTTGTTCAACAGCCTGAGCGTTGGCGAGAAAGTTGGGGCCTGCATTTGTACGATGAGTTCCATGACGCCTCACCCTTGCCGTGTTTGAAAGACCGGGCGAGTCCGCTTTCTGGAGAATCAATGACTGCCGAGCAGCGATAAGTTTGCATGCGCGATCACTTGAGGGATTGTCAGAGCCGCACCTTCGGAAAATGCCGTTTCGTAGGCGGCAGCGCCCAAGGCGGCTCTGGCACGGGCATGGAAGGGTCCAAAGTCTGTGAGGTCCTTTTGCCACCATGGGTTGTCAGCGCGCATAGAGTTTGACAAGCCCAACAGTTTTGCCGCAAACGCAGGGTCGCCTTGCACTTCTGCGATGCAACTCAACCCTTCAAGTCCGCACACGGGCGGCCTGTAAACAATGGCGGCCATAATTGATTTGAGAAAGAATTGTTGCGCAGCCGGGTAATCTTGGCGATCGCGCGCTAGACGACCCAGCACACAGTATGAGGTGCTGTAAAAGCTGCTGGGCCAGCCAAATCGTTCTGCCAGGTCAAACCATTGTGTAGCGAACTGCTGCGCCGTTTTGGCGTCACCATCGATCTGCAAGATTTCCGCAAGCATTGAGGTTGCCGCGCTTTCTTCCCAGCATGCGCCAACTTTTTGAGCCGCTTCAATTGCTCGTTCCGCATGGTCACGCGCGGCGGCCAGGTTCATGCGGTGGAAATCAACCATCGCCATGTCAAAACTGGCCAGCGCAAAAGTTTGCAGATCGCCGCGCGCGGCCGAGAAACGGATCGCGTCTTGCGCCACCGACATGCGCTGAATCAGTTGTGGATCGTTGTGAATCCAATAGTGGTGGCGCGCGCACATATACACCGCCCATTCCATATTGATCCGATTGCCATTCCAGCGCTCAAGCGACCATCCTTCGTGCAGAAGCGACTTGACGCGTTCATCGCCTTGAAACTCCCGAGTGCAACCCAGAATATACAAGGCAAAACTCACGCCTTCTTTGTCGTTCACACTGAGCAACAGGCGCATGGCCTCTTCCAACGCAACTTTGATCGCATCTGCGTTCGCCGTTGCCAACAGCAGACTTCCATACCCCAGCCAGGTGCGCCCCAGCGCGAAAGCGGTGGCGTGAGGCGGTGCAGCATCCGCGAACCGCTTCAGCCAGGATGTGCCTTCAACAATGTGGCCAACCCACCAAAAGTGCCACATCCGGCACACGAGGCGCAACCCCAGCTCGATGTCGCCGGAAGCAGAAAGGCTCCATGCCAAAGCGGCGCGTATGTTGTCATGCTCGCTTTCCAAGCGTGGCACCCAGTAGCGTTGCGACTCGTCACGAATGTGCGACTCGGCCTCTTCCGCCAGTAACGCATAGGCTGTGATGTGCTTTCGCCGCAAGCTCGGCAATTCGCCGCACTCAGACAGCTTCTCGATCGCATATTCGCGCAGCGTCTCAAGCAGGTGATAGCGGGTCGTCCCGTTGCGTTCACTCATGTTGATGAGCGATTTCGCGGCCAGCTGCGACATGAGCGTGATGATGGCGCCCGGGGGCATGAGTTCATCGGCAATGACTCGTTGCGTGTCTTCGATGTTCCATCCGCCGACAAATACCCCCAGGCGTCGGAAAAGGATCTTCTCCGGCCCGCTCAGCAAGTCGTGGCTCCAATCGATGAGCGCGCGCAGGGTCTGATGGCGCGGCACCATTCCGCGCCGGCCAGCCACGAGCAGGCTAAAGCGATCGGTGAGCCGTGCTTCAATTTCGGCAAGCGTCAATGCGTTCAAGCGCGCTGCTGCCAGTTCGATGGCGAGGGGCATGCCGTCCAGCCGCTGACAAACACGGCGCACGACCGGGTCGTGCATGCCGATGACGATGTCGTGCCGAGCCGCGGCTGCGCGCTCGACAAACAGCCTGGCCGCCTCATCAGGCTGCATGGCAGGGACGCGCCAGGCTGTTTCACCATCCACGTTCAGCGCTTCGCGGCTGGTCGCCAGAACAGTCACACGCGGGCAAGCGCGCAGCACTTCAATGACAAATGTCGCCACCGCGTCGATCAGGTGTTCGCAATTGTCAAGCACCAGCAGCACCTGCCGCTCGCGCAAAAAGTCCTGAATGTGCTCCAGTGCCGGCCGGTCGGCAGCGATCAGCCCGAGCGCGCGCGCGACGGCCCCGGGAATGAGTTCGGCCTCGGTGAGCGTTGCCAGTTCGGCGTACCACACGCCCTCGCTATAGACAATCAAAGTATCGGCAGCGACGCGTTGTGCCAGCCGTGTCTTGCCGCTTCCTCCGGCGCCGGTGAGGGTGAGCAGTCGCGTGGTGCACAGCAACTGCCGCACTTCGGCAATTTCCAGCGCGCGGTTGACAAAGCTGGTGAGTGGCGCGGGCAGATTGGTGCGCCGATTGCGATGGCCCGCTGGCTGACGGGCCAGACGCGATATCAGTTTCGCCTCGGCAGGCTGACGCGCGAACAACGGCGGCATGTTTGCGGCCAGTAGCAGGCCGTCGGCCTCATCGAGCGTGTTGATGCTCGCCTGGTCGGCCAGCGTCTCGATCAGTCTGACCACCCGCTCACGCCCAGATGGGCCGGTCAGGTCTTTTTTGCCGTGGGACATGCGCGCGACGGTGGCGTGGTCGTAGCCGGCAAGTTCGGCAAGGCGGGACTGCGTCAGGCCGGATTTGCGCAATCGGTATTGCGTCAGCAGTTCACCAAATGGGTGCCTGCTCTCCTTCGCTGGTTTGTAAGCCGCCGATCGCGTCATTTGAAACAATGGCTACCGCGCAAGGGACAGATGCGCATAGAAATTTGGGCAACTGCCTCGCCGCGCTCGTAAGTGACAGTGAGCTTATGGCATCGCATCGCGCGAAAATTGACAATTTTGTCAACCCAATTCTAAGCGCACATAGTATGGTCTATGCAACGCGATCCTGCCCGCGATTGCGCTGTCGTCACTGGCTTAATATTTTGTCAGTGACGATAGCGGGATTGATATCTGACAATAATTTGCCAAAAGTGTGCTGTGAACCTGATGAAATCACTAAATGGACACCTTCGGATATTGCTTGTCGAGAGATCTGAGGCTGTGCGCAAGGGGTTGCGCATGTATCTGGGCCTGTCGAACTGCGTGCTCATAGCAGGCGAGACCGATTGCGGTGCGCAATCGCTGGCCATGGCAGATGCATTATTGCCGGATGTCATTCTCATGGATGGCTTTTTGCCTGACATGACCTGTGCATCTGCTGTTCATTCCATCCTTGCGGTAAACAGGGCGAGGAAAGTGCTTGTGTTTGGCACAGTCTCCGATCCGCGATTGGTCGCACAAGTCCTGAGCGCAGGCGCGGTCGGCTACGTCACAAAACGCATGAGCGGCGAAGCACTCACCGACGCGATTATGGCGGCGTCGCACAACGAATTTCGCATTGATCAATATCCGGCTGAAGACCTGCTGTGCGAATTGGACCGGTTGTCCTTGTCGGACCGGCTCAGCGCACAAGAGTTGGCGGTGTTGCGCAGCGCAGCACGATCGCGCACAGTGACGGATGCGCCGGGGCCGCTCAAGTTGCCATTTAGCCCTGGAATGCGTAAAGCGCTGGAAGCCGTGGCGGCATAAGACATTGTGCGTTGAAAACTTCGAAACGCGTTGTGTGCCGGACGCGTTTCGAAATGTGAAACTGCATCAAGGCGGGCACACCCTGCTGCTGCGCTCCAAGCAGCCGGGTGTGCCGACGGTGTTATTGACGGGTCTGATTCAGAGTCGCAAGTGGTCAGTGCCCGATGTTCCGCATGTCGCGCCGGTCGTTTCGAATGCGCTGGGCGACTTCGGATGCGCTATCGTGTCTGCGACGGGGCCGGCCGAGCAGCGCGGGATCGGCCACCGGCACGGTTGGCAGAAACTGCGGATTGCGGCGCGCGTGCGTCAGCTGCTCAAACGCGTAGGCGAGCTTGATCAGCGTGGGCTCGCTGAAGGCGCCGCCCATGAAGTTGTACCCCACCGGCAAGCCGAACACGTCTCCAGCGGGCACCGACACTACCGGGTAACCAGCCATCGCCGATGGGCTGGCGCTGTAGGTGATGAACCGGTCGCCCAGCACCAGATCGATCGGGTGGGCGGGATTGAGCGTTGGAGCGAAGAGCGCGTCAAGCTGATACTGCGCCATGACTGCGTCGATGCCCTCCTGCCGGGAGATGCGCGCACTGCGCGCAACTGCATCAAGGTATTCCTGATCGGAGAACGTATCAGCCTGGGCGAGATCCATAAAGCCTTGATCAAAGAATTGCAGTTCGCGGTCGGCGTTGGCCAGATTGAATGCGATGACATCGGCCATCGAATGCACCGGCACGCCTGTTCGAGTTGCCAGGTAGGCATTTAGGTCGCGCTTGAACTCATAGACCAGCACAACCAGTTCGGCATTGTCTGTGAAGTATTCGAGACCGGAAGGGAAATTTGCCGGGTCGACAATTACAGCGCCAGCGCCAATCATCGCCTGAATTGCCTGCGCGCCGATGGCATCGGCATATCCGTTGGTCCCATAGAACCCCGTGTTGCGCGGGATGCCGATGCGCGCGCCGCGCAGACCGTCGGGATTGAGGAATTGCGTGTAGTCGGTATAGAACCGGCCTGCGCTGTTGGCGGTTGCCGGATCGCGTGGATCCTGGCCAACCAGCACGCCCAGCACTGCTGCGGCATCGGCCACGGTGCGGCCGAAGGGTCCGACCGTGTCCTGCGAGTGAGCGACGGGAATGACCCCGGCGCGGCTGGTCAATCCAACTGTGGGTTTGATGCCGACGATGCCGTTCGCCGACGCTGGCGTGATGATCGAGCCATCGGTTTCTGTGCCGAGCGAAACAGAGCACAGCCCGGCAGCCACCGCCACGCCCGATCCGGAACTTGAACCGAGCGGGCTCCGGTCAAGATGATAAGGGTTGAGTGTCTGGCCGCCGCGTCCGCTCCAGCCGCTGGCGGAATAGTTCGCGCGCGTGTTGGCCCATTCGCTTAGGTTGGATTTCCCCAGAATGACCGCGCCGGCAGCGCGCAGCTTGGCGGCGACGGTTGCATCCTGTGAGGCAGGAGCGCCAACCAGCGCCAGCGACCCGGCAGAGGTTTGCATTTTGTCGCCGGTGTCGATGTTGTCTTTGAGCACGACCGGAATGCCGTGCAGCGGGCCGCGCGGGCCCTGGCGGCGGCGCTCTTCGTCCAGCGCACGGGCAATCTCGAACGCGTCAGGGTTCAGTTCGATCATCGCGTTTACCTTCGGGCCATTGACGTCGATGTCGTTGATACGCTTGAGGTAGCGACCAACCAACTGCCGGGAGGTAAGCCGCCCGCTGGACATGGCCGCCTGCAGATCACTGATGGATAAGTCCATCAGATCGTCGGTCTCTGGGCTGTAACTTTCGCCGGGCCGGCGTTTGCGGTCGCGGTCGCCTTGGTCGGCCGTTGCAGGCGAGGCAATGTTCAGCGTCGCCGTTGCCGCAGCCCCAAATCCGGCCGCCGCGCCCAATTTGAGAAAGCTCCGACGCTTTATTGCTGTTGACTGATCCGCTTCGTTATTATGAGATCCTTTGCGTGCCACAGGTCCTCCGTCTGAATGCGCACAGCCGCGAAAAGCGTGAATTTGCACGATAGTGTGCCAGCCGTGCAGGATTACGGTAGCAGTTGCGGCGCAGCGGTTATTGACAGATTTATCAATTTCTCTAGGCAGTGGCACCGGGGTAGGCCCACTGCTTAGAAATGAAGCGCAGCCGTCACTTGCGTCGCTCTTGCTGCGCTGCTTGGCTTCGCCTGAGCGCCCAATCCATCTGGGGGAGCATCCTGCAGCGCGCGGCGCGTCTGCTTGGGGTCGCTGCGGCCTCATGGGCATTGAGGCTCACCGATATCCCTGGGTGACCAGCCGTTCCAAGGCGCCTTTCTGCCCTCTGACTCCGCCATTCTTTTTGCTACAGCGGTTGCGATCACTTTGCGGCTCGGCAACGTGCCGGAGGGGCGCTCTTCTTTGACGATTGGCTCGACAGCATCGCAGGCCATGACCGTGGATGCCCGAATGCGGCAGGTAACGGAGCGAGAAATTGTGGCGATAGGGCAGGGCGAGCGATGGGCTGAAGTACGTAGCGCGGCCGGCGGTGTGATCTCCGCCGGCCGCGTTGTGTTTGTGCGCTTTGCTATTTGTCGTTTGCCGCTCGCTGGCTAGGCCGTTTCAAGCAGCAGCGCTTCCAAGCGGTCCCACGTTTCGGTTGCGCCATCTTCCATGCCCGACTGCAACATGCCATCGAGATCCTCGACCGTCTCATAGGACGATGTCACTTTGACCAATGTCTTGCCGCCCGGCTGTGCCTCAAAGCTATACCATTCGGTGATGATATGCCCGGCCATCGGCTCGAACTCAAACGTAGCAACCAGCAGCGTGGGCGGGTCGACGACTTTGTATTCGCCGCGAAACGCATAACTTTCCCCGCCGGCCTCGTGCTGCACATAGCGCCACTTGCCGCCGACGCGCAAATCCATGGTGTCGACCACGGTCGTCAGCCGGCCCGGTCCCCACCAACGCGGGATCAGCGCCGGGTCGGTATAGATGCGCCACAAACGCTCGGGGGTGGCGCTAAATACGCGCGACATGACAGTGGTTTTTGCCTCGCGATTGACGACGAGATTGTTGCTGCTCATGAATCCTGGTTCTCCCTTGTTTTTGTGGCGCGGTCTTCGTCATCGAGAATGACCTGGATGGCGTCAAAGCGCGCCTCCCACAATTCGGATATGCGGTGTGCCCATGCTTCGATGTCCTTGAGGCTGGCTGCGTTGAGCCGATACAGCCGCCGTTGCGCGCGTTTTTCCATATACAGCACATTGGCCTCGCGCAGGATCTTCAAATGCTGCGAGATCGCCTGTGCAGTGATCGAGAACTGATCCGAGATCTGTGTGGCCGAGAGCTGGCCGTGCAGGGCCAGCGTTTCGACGATCTTGCGCCGGGTTGGATCGGCGACCGCGGTGAATCCGTCCATGGGCATTTGGGATTGGGGTTACGCGTCGAGCACTTCGCGCAAGCGCTTGGCAAAGGCTTCGGGCTGACCGGCGTAGCCGTGCCCACCGCCCATAAAGCCGCCGTGGTGGCTTGGGAATTCAGTGGCGCTCTGCCCGAGCTGGGCTGCCATTGCGCGCGCGGTGCGGGCGGTAAACGCATCGGCGGTTTCCAGGCCAACGGCGATCACGATGCGCGTGGGCGCAGCTTTGAGCGCGGCGATATCCGGCAAGTAATCGGACACTGCGCGTGATCGGTTAGAAAGCAGCGGGTCGTCGCGCTTGCCATCGTCAACCGCCGGCATGCCGAACTTAGCTGGATCAGGCGCGGGCTGCGCATGATACGCGTCCGTAAATTCTCCCTGCCACGAGGTCATCGCGACAAAGGCAGCCATGCCCGCACCCCATCCCTTTGTCTCGTAAATGTGTTGGACCCTATCTAGCGCCCGTGCGGCGAGCGTGGCATCGGGGAGCACATGGGTCAGCGGCGGCTCATGCGCCACCAGCACGGATACATCGGCGGGATGCTTCGCTACAAGTTCCAACGCCGTCACCGCGCCGCCGCTGCTGGCGAACATCTCGACCGGGCCGCCGCCAAGCGCTTGAATAATCCGGTGCACATCTGCGGCGTTGTCGACGGGCGTGTGGTTGGTCCGGCCGTCCTTGCGTACGCTGCGGCTCAGCCCGCGCGGGTCATAAGTGACGACGGTGCGATCGACAAAATGAGACGCCAGTGCGGCAAAGCCGCTGGCATCCATCGGCGAGCCGATCATGAAAAGCAGTGGGCGACCGTCCGCAGGGGGCAGCGGGCCACGCACATCGTAGACAAGATCGACTTCGGGTGTGGGAAGGGTAAGTGTATTCATCGTTCACGACCAATAATAAATCTATTTATTTATAAAGTCAATACTTAATTTACAGATCTCTTGAGCACTGAATTCTGATTTGCATTCCATTATTGACATATTCTGATAATGGAATATAATAATGGCTATGGAGCGAACGGCGACGACATACGATGTCTTCAATGCGGTGGCAGAAGCACAACGCCGGGAGATTCTGGTCATGCTGGCGCACGACGGTGAGCGCTCGGTAAACAGCATCGCCAAGGCAATGAATGTGCGACAACCGCAGGCGTCAAAGCATCTGAATGTGCTCAAGCAAGTCGGTCTGGTGACTGCGCGCGTGGCCCGCCAGCAACGCCTGTATCGCCTCAACGCAGAGGCGCTCAAACCGATCTACGAGTGGGTGTCGCCGTTTGAGCGCATCTGGAATGCGCGGCTGGATCGGCTGTCGAACTATCTGGATGCGCTGCAACAGGACGCGGACAAAGGAGAATCATGAGCAAGATTTTTGTAAACATCGCCTTGAGTTTGGATGGCTACATGGCGCCTGAAGGGATGTCGCTTGAGCATTGGGATCAGCCCGAATACAAGAACTGGGCCGCAAAGTGGGGCGCGCTGATGGGCTGGATTATCAACCTGCAGTACTTTCGCGAAAACCTCAAACTGGGTCCGGGCGGCATGAC
>JANMNW010000355.1:0-12185 GCA_031368515.1 Chloroflexota bacterium | reverse complement strand
GGGCGAGGCGAGAAACACCACGGCGGCTTTTAGGTCGTCGGCCTCGCCCAGGCGGCGCATGGGCGTGCCATCGATCAGGCGCTCGCGCACCTCGGGCGTCAGCCTTTTGGTATTGTGTTCGGAGGGAAACATGCCCGGGCTGAGCGAGTTGATGCACACGCCGTAAGGCGCGACGCGCGGGGCGAGATAGTGCGTGAGGCCGTTGAGCCCGTGTTTGGCGGCGAAATACGATGCCAGATCCCAGTTCAAGCCGGGATATCGCGAGGCATCGCCGCCCACGCTGCCATACACCGAAGAAACATTGATCACGCGCCCCCAGTGCCGTTCGATCATGGGCGGCACAAACAGCTGGCACAGGCGAAAGGGCGCGTCGAGGTTAAGCGCGATGACGCGCCGCCACTCGTCAAGCGTCACGGTGTCCCATGGCTGAATGGTGCCGCCGCCGGCGCAATTGACGAGGATGTCGATCGGGCCGGCTTCATCGCGCAAGCGCAGCACATCGGCTTCGACGGTGACATCGGCGCTGATGGCCGCCGCCGTTCTGCCGAATGCACGCACAGCCATGGCGCATTCATTTAGCGGGTCTGGACGACGCCCGCAAAGGACGAGATCGGCGCCGGCTTCGGCCAATCCCAGCGCCATCTGGCGGCCAAGCCCGGTGCCGCCGCCCGTCACCAGCGCGCGTTTGCCGGAGAGATCAAGCAGGTTCATGGTCTTCTGTTGGACACCAACAACTTCCCCTCTTTTGGCACAAAGCGTTCGGTTGTCAAGATGACGCCGCCGGACTCGTCTTTGGCGCGCAGGTCGTCGACCTTCGTTTTGGTCAGGGTCGCGCGCCAGTTTCGCAGATCGGCAAGTTCTTTGTCCACGATGTCGTAAGCCCCAGCATGGGTGACTAGATGATCGCCAATTGCGGCCAATGCGAGCGGCCGCAGGTCGACCGCGTCTTTGAACAGCGTCCACGCGCCATGCCGGCTTACCTCGCGCATGAACCCGGTTCCTGCTTGTGTCTGAGCAGTATCGAGCCGAAAGAGCTGCACCGGACGGCCAGCCCGACGGGCGCTGGCCCATTCAAGCCCAACCGGCGCCTGGATGTCGCGACCGAGCAAGAGCAGGTGGATGTCGGCTGTGTCAACTGCACGCAAGTCGCTTTCACGGCCCGCGCCAGGCGTCTGTTTTATCGTCCAACCCAGGCTGGTTGGAATTTCGGTGACCGCGCGGGCAACTACATCCCGCTCCAAACGCAGATCGGGCGTGGCAGAGATAAATAGCAGCAGCTTTTCAATGCGAGTGCGCATGCGCCCAGTGTACGCGGATGCCAGTGTTGTCTTGCGCAGGGCGAAGCTGACAGTTCCTCTCAGTTTCGAAAAAGTGCCCACGTTGAGGTGGGCTACACCTTAAGATGGGCTCTACCTCAAGGTGGACTACACCTCAAGGTGGGGCCCACCCCTACCTTCAAAGGTTTGGCGAGATGCTTTCGCCGATGGGCTAACGCGCGTCTATCAAATATGCCGGCGCCCACCAATAGGTGTAAATCGGGCGCTTTTCGACGTTGACAAATCCCGCGCGCTTGAATTCTTTGACCCAGGCATCCGCCGGCTGCTCGTAGTTCGTTCGCGCCACTGTCTGGTCGAAATAGCCGAACATGACCGGCATCAGGAACCCTTGCGCAACAAGCCCGCCGTCACCGGCATACTCGGCCAGCCCAAGCTCATAGCGCTCGGTCACGTAGCGCGCGCGTTCGGGCGAATACTGCTCGTCAAATGCCGGAGGGTCAAACTCCGCCACCAACACCCGGCGCGTGTTCATGCGCAGCCAGCTCATCAACGACGGACGTTCTTTGGGCGGAATGGATTGCAGGCTGAACGTGGCTTGGGCGATATCCCACTCGCCTTTTTCGCTGCGCACAAAATCCTGAAACGTGGTGTTGACCGCGTCCACCGGGACGCCGCGCTCGGCCAGCGCCTTGCTGGTCACGGCTAGCATGGCGGCCGAAGGCTCGATCAGCGTGACGCTGCGGATGTTGTCGCTCAATGCGGCCAGCAGCGCCAGGCCGTCCCCAACGCCGATGTCGAGCAGGCTTGCGCCGGAATATTCGCCATATACCGAGCGCAGCGCGGCGCTGGTGTTTTCATACAATGGCACATTGCCCCCGCCGCGAATAAACGCCGCAAAGCCCTCGGGGCTGACATACACCGATTGCTTGCCTTCCGATTGCACGCGCTGCAAATAGGTCGCCGCTTCCTTGAACACCTGGCTGTTCGGCGCCAGCGACATGGCTTTTGCAGCCAATGCCGCGGCCCGGCCCAAATCCTGATGACCAAACGCCACCAGCGCAAGGTAAAAATGGTCGAACGCGTCGTCAGGCGCGGCATCGGCCAGAGCGGCATAGCCGCCTTTAGTGAACGAGTCCCACAATAAATCAACGGGCATTCAAAACCATCTCCTCAAAGCTGGAAGGATACCGCACACCGTGGGCTGCGAGTGCGATAATTGACTAACCCATGTTATCCCGCTTCCCGGCGATGCAGTCGCGGGACTATCGCATCTTTTGGATCGGCCAATTTGTATCGTTAATCGGCACCTGGATGCAGAACACGGTTCAGCCGTATGTGGCGTATCAGCTCACCGGCCAGCCGTTTTATCTTGGGCTGATCGGGTTCGCCTCCACCGTGCCCACGCTGTTTCTCACCCTGCCGGCGGGTGTGTTGGTCGAGCGCATGAACAAGCGCCATGTGGTCATCGCCATGCAGGCGATCATGGCGGGGCAGGCCTTTGTGATGGCGGCACTGGCGTTGACCGGTCAGCTCACCATCTGGCACATTTTTGCGCTGGCGATTGTGCTGGGCGCAGCCAATGCGGTTGAGATCACCGCGCGCCAGGTGATGGTGCCGGAGATGGTCGACAAGGCGCAGCTGCCCAATGCGCTGGCGCTCAATGCAACTGGGTTCAACCTGGCGCGTGTCAGCGGGCCAATCCTGGCTGCGCCATTTTTGCTGCTGGTCGCCAATGGCGGAGAAGGCTGGGCGTTTTTTGCCAACGGTGTCAGCTATCTGGTCATCATCGCCAGCTTGTTTATGATCAAGGCGCGGCCTCAGGAATCCGAACAAGCAGCGACGGTCAGCGGCATGCGCGCGTTTCTTGACGGCCAAGACTACATCCGCCAGTCCGGCGTAGTTTCACTTTTGATCGTGACCTCGGCGGTGATCGGTTTCTTCGGCTTTACCGCTTCGCAGCAAATACCTGTGTTTGCCCGCGATGTGCTTGCAATCGCCGGCGAAGGTGAAGCCGCGGTAGCGTCACGCAATAGCGCAATGGTAGCGGCGCTGGGCGCCGGTGCGCTGGTTGCATCAATCATGTTGACTTGGTTCTCGGCATTCAGGCGCAAGGGGCTGTTGATGACCGCCGGGCAGATTGTGTTTGGAGTGGCGTTAATCGCCAGTTCGTTCAGCCGTTCGCTGCCGTTGTCAATCGCCGCACTGGCGATGACCGGGTGGGGTCAAGTAACGGCCCTAAACCTGACCAACCAGATTATTCAACTCACGGTTCCACCATCGTTGCGTTCGCGCGTATTCAGCACGTATTTGTGGGCATTGCAGGGCGTCACGCCGTTTGGCAGCCTGCTGATGGGCTGGATTGCGCAGCGCTTCGGCGCGCCGGTTGCGGTGCTTATCGGCGGCACGGTGTGCCTGCTGATCCCGCTTGGCGTCAATCTGTATAGCGCAAAGCTGAGGCAGTTCACAAGCGAATGAAGGTTTTCCCTGAACGCTCACTTGCGCCGTAGTGCACATCTCGGTGCAACTGAGATCAGGGGATGTACACTCTCGCTAGATGACTATCTCGAAAGAACCCGCAATCCAAGCCAGTCAATTGACAAAGATATTTGGCAAAGAGATCGCGGTAGACGCGATGAGTTTCGAGCTGCCGCCCGGCAAGATACTGGGCGTGATCGGACCCAGTGGCTGCGGCAAGACAACAACATTGCGCCTGACAATTGGGATTTACAACCCGTCGAGCGGCGAGGTCAAATTGATGGGCTTCAATCCGCACAAGTTCAGCAGTGCGATGCGCCGCAAGATCGGCTACATGCCGCAGCTTTTTGTCCTTTATCCGCAATTGACCGTGTGGGAGAACCTGAGTTTCGCGGCCAGCATTTATGGCCTTAGCTGGATTGGACGCAAAAAGCGCCTGCAGAAGGTGCTTGAATTCGTCGATCTGGACAAGCATAGGGACAAGCTTGCGCTCAATATTTCCGGAGGCATGCAGCGACGCCTCAGCCTGGCCGCGACATTGATCCATGATCCGCAATACATTTTTTTGGATGAACCCACAGCAGGGATTGACCCTGTGCTGCGCAGGCGCTTTTGGGATCATTTTGTGCATTTGCGCGATGAGGGCCGCACCCTTTTTGTTACAACGCAGTATGTGGGCGAGGCAGCCTATTGCGACTTGGTGGCTGTCATGGCCAAAGGCAAGCTGCTAATGGTCGAACCACCAGAACTCTTGCGCAAACGCGCCTATAGCGGCGAAATTGTCAACTACCGCAGCGCGGCGCCGCTGCATCTTGAGCACATCGCCGAAATTCAGCGCATGCCGTTCATGCGGTCTGAAATTGAAATCAAGAGCCCGACTGTGCTGCGCATGACAGTGGACGAAGCCAGCACAGCCATGCCGCAGCTGATGACGTGGAGCAGCGAACGCGGCATCAACATCCAGGCGATCGAGGAATTTGTGCCGCCGTTCGATGATGTGTTTGTGGAGCTGCTGCGACGCGCCGAAGCGCAGGAGGACGCATCGTCATGATTTCATTCTTCATTCGAATTGCTGCATTTCTGCGCAAAGAGGTTTTTGAAGTGCTGCGGCAGCCGCGCCTGATGCTGACGCTGGTGGGCGGCCCATTTCTCATTCTGTTGATCTTCGGTTTTGGCAGCACACTCGGCGCGCGCCCGTACCGCATCACGTTTGTGGCCGAAAAGGGCAGCGCGGCAGAACGCTACATTACCAAATTCGCCGAACGAATCACCGGAACCCTGGTCATGACGGGCGTGCGCAACGACCGCGAAGGCGCGTTGCGCGATTTGCGCGCCGGGCGTGTCGATCTGGTGGCTGTCGCGCCCTCGCGTCCGATCGAACAAATCAAATCAAACAAGCAAGTGCCGTTTGGCGTGTATCACAACGAAATTGACCCGGTGCAGGCCAACTACATCAGTTTTCTTTGGGACTACTTCATCAACGAAATTAACCGCAACCTGCTGGAGGATGTGATCCGCTCTGCCCAGAGCCAAAGCGGCGATGTTGCGCAAATGATTTCCGCAGCGCAGGACAATGCCCGGCAAATGCGCGTGGCGCTGGAGCGCGGAGATGGCGACGAGGCGCGCGCCGCTTATGTGGCATTGTCACCGCGCGTCAACGGCATCAATGGCAGCGTGTCGCCCACATTGGACGTGCTTGAGCGCGTCTCTTCGGCGTTGAACAGCGAATCCGGCGAAGCGAACGGCGCTGAAGTGCAGGCAGCGCGTGAACGCCTGGATGCGCTCAAGGCGGATGTGGCTACCCTTGAAAATATCAAACCGGGCGCGTCCAGTTATGCCTCTGAAGTTCAAGTATCCCGGCGAATCGAGGCGCGCTTAAGCGAGCTGCAGGATACGCTGGCGCTCTTTCAAACACTTTCGCCCACCACCATTGTGCGCCCGCTCACCAGCCTGACCGAGAGCATTTCTCCGGTGCGCTTGAACGTCACCAGTTACTTCGCGCCGGCGGTCATCGTGCTCTTGCTTCAGCATCTGCTCGTCACCATGGCCGCGCTATCCTTTGTGCGTGAACGAATGCTTGGCGCTGTGGAGCTCTTTCGCGCATCGCCGCTCTCGGCGCTCGAAATCCTGATCGGCAAGTACGCCAGCTACATGCTTCTGGGCACGATATTGTCAGGGGCGCTTACGCTGGCCATGTTGGCGCTGCTGGCGGTGCCCATGCTGGGCTCGTGGTCGGTGCTGGCCGGCATGATCGCCGCCCTGATGTTTGCGAGCATCGGCTACGGCATGCTGATATCCATTTTGGCTGACAATGACAGCCAGGCTGTTCAGTACGCCATGTTGCTGCTGCTTGGGGCCGTGTTCTTTAGCGGTGCGTTTGTGGCGCTGTACAACATCCGCATGCCGTCCCAAATCGTTTCGTGGCTGCTTCCCGCCACCTACGGCGTGCAGGCACTGCAGACAATCATGCTCCGGGGCACGCCGCCGGATAGTCTCATCTACTGGGGATTAATCGGCATGGGCGCGGCATTGTTTGTGATCAACCTGGTGCTTTTGAAGCGCAAGATGGCGAACGAATAGTTCCGTCAGGCATACGCCAGCACTTCACGCACGGTCAAGCGCGAGGCGTTCCACGCTGGCAGGATGCTGGCGGCAGCGGCGATGCCCAGCACAGCCGCCAGCCAGATCGCGGTGCCAGCGGCGGAGAAGGCGTGGAAGACTTCGAACTCCAGCGCGGTCGACAGCACGAGCACAATGCCGTAGCTGAACGGCCAAGCCAGCAGCGCGCCGATTGCCCAGCTTATCGCGCCGATCAAGATGCCTTCGATCGTGACGATGCGCCGGATGGCGCCGTTGCTCGCCCCGATGGCGCGCATCACGCCGATCTCGCGCGTGCGTTCGATCACGTTGATGCTCATGGTCCCGGCCAAGCCAAGCCCGCCCACCACCGCCAGCAATATGGCCATCGACAGCAGCAGGTAAATAATGATGTCGAACTGCTGCATGATGCCCACGCGCGTCTGCGCCATTTGCTGCGTGCCGTTGGTTTTGATATTGGCGCGTTTGAACTGCTCTTCGAGAAGCTTGGCGATGGCGACGTTGGCCTGGGCGTCGCGCGTGTTGGAACGCACCACGATGTAGTTGGTCTTGGCGCCAAACTGCGCCAGCTTGAGATAACCGGGACGATTCATGTAAGCGAATGGCCCGGTCAGCACGCCTTGCACCACGCCCACCACCTTGATCCGCGCGCGTTGCACACCGTTGATTTTGACGTTGACGATATCATCCACATCTGCGCCGTTGAAGCGTTTGACCGCGTCGGTGTTGAGCACCATTGCATCTGAGTCTGTGGCGTTCAGCCAGCGCCCGCGCAGCAGCAGCGGCTTGAGCATTTCCGTTTCGGCGGGAGGGGCGGCCACACTGATGCTTTGACCGTCCTTGCGGTTTTCGAGCACTTCGGTCAAGCCGCCAAAGCCCCAGCTTTCCACGCGTGACACGCCTGGAACGGAAAGCGCCGCGCGCGTCACCGAGTCCTCCGGATAGGCGTTGCCCAGGTTGACGTCGAAATCGTATTGCCAGTAGTTCATGGCGATATCCAGCGTGCGAATCAGCCCCTGACGCGCGCTCATCACGCCGATGAACACGGCGCCGGCCAGGATCAGCGTAGTGAGCGTCAAGGCCAGTCGCCCTTTGCGTCGAAAGGTGTTGCGCAGCGAGAGCGCCAGCGGCCGCGAGACAAGAATGCCCGGCCGCGCCGCGCCGGTGTCGGGCGTGGCTTTGCTTTGTCCAGAGATGCCATAGTCGCTGATTGCCTCGCGGACTGTTTTGCGCGTGCCGCTGATGATCGGCGCCATTGCCGCAATCAGCGGCGCGACCAACGCGATGGCAAATTGCGCGCCCAGCACCCAGGCAGGCGGCGCGGTTGTGCCGATGCGCAGGTTTAGCAGCTCCACACCCATGTAGTTGACAAACGCCCGCGCGCCCAGCGTGCCCAGTGGCAGTGCGAAGAGCAGCGACAACGCGCCATAGATCATCACCATGCCGCAATACATGCGCGAGAGCTGGCTGTTGCGCGCGCCCACCGCTTTCATCATGCCGATCTGCCGGACATGCTGCGCCAGCACAGCTGAGACCGTGTTGATCACCAGAAATCCGCTCAATCCAAGCGCGGCGATGCCAAGCGCAGTCATCAGCGCCACGATGCCGTTGACCGTCGTCGCGGCCGGATGTTGGTTGGGCCGGTCGGGCACGCTTACGCCGCCGGAGGCGTAGCCTTGGTTCTTGAGGCGCTTCTCGATTGCGGTGCCGACTTCGCGAATGTGATCGCCGTCTTCGAGACGGCTGTCCTTGACGCGATAGAAAATGCGGCTGAAGTTGCGTCCAAAACCCATCCACTCCCAGGTCTCCATCGTCACCCAGCCCGTGGCGGCGAAGGCGAACACGCTGCCAGCCTCGTCGGCGGTCCACGCCGCGCTGGACACGCGCAACGGGATGCGCCGGTTGTCCCAGGTTTGGAGGGTGATGGTGTCGCCGGGGTTGACGCCAAGAAGATTGAGCGAGACGGTGCCAAGCACGATTTCTCGCGTGGGCGGAGGCCAGTTGCCTGGGATGCTGGTGTTGGGCTCAAAGCGGGTCATGCGCAGATCGTTGAAATCGGCGATGCCGTTGAGCTCGATGAATTTGGCGTCCGAGCCGTCGGCTTCTTTGCCCAGGATTCGGCCGAAGTAGTGGGCGCGGCCCTCGGCATCGGCCACATCGGGCATGCGTCGCACCGAGTCGATAAAGTCTTGTTGAAAGCCGTCGCCGCTAACGCGGCCGCTGTGAGGAAGAGTGCGCTGCCAGTTCTGGTTCATCTCCGATGCCAGGCGGCTTTGCACCGTCAGCGTCGCGCCGACGGCGAAAACCCCCACAGTGATGCTGAGCACCACCAGCACGGTCCGGGTTTTGCCGCCCCAAATATCGCGCAGCACCTTTCTCCAACGGGGTCGTAACATGATCTTTCTCCGGTCGCTTCAGGTTCAACGGCTATGCCGGGATGGGCAGAGTGTTGTGGCCGTTGCGGGATGACGCGCTGCTGGGAGCCACCCGGTTGTCGATCTCGTCGACAATTTCGCCGTCGGCGACCATCACCGCCCGGGTCACGCGCTTGGCGAAATCGCTGTCGTGCGTGACCATCAGAATCGTCTTGCCGTCGGCGACAAGCCGGTGAAAAAGATCGAACACGTCGTTGGCGGTTTTGCTATCCAGGTTGCCGGTCGGTTCGTCGGCCACCAGAATCGGCGGGTCGTTGGCCATGGCGCGGGCGATGGCCGCGCGCTGCTGCTGGCCACCGGAGCAGGCCGAGGGCATCTTGTGCGCGTTGTCGGCCATTCCAACCAGCGAGAGCAAGTTCATGGCGCGCACGCGCCGCTCGCGCAGCGAATACATGTTGCAGAAGTCCATCGGCAACATCACATTTTCAAGCAGGGTCAGCGTGGGCAGCAGTTGAAAGAACTGAAAGATCACGCCCATATGCCGGCCGCGCCATTCGGCCATCTTGCCTTCGCTGAGAGTGTGCACCGCGGTGTCGCCCACCAGCACTTCGCCCGAAGTCGGCCGGTCGATGCCGGTGATCATGTTGATCATCGTGCTTTTGCCGCTGCCGCTCTTGCCGATGATGGCGACAAATTCATGCGTGTGCACATTCAGGCTTATGCCTTTCAGCGCGCGAAAGGTGCCGGCGCCGGTTTTGAAATCCTTGACCACGCTGCGCAGTTCGATCAGGTTTTCGTTGCCGTGCATAAACGCGCCGCTTTCGCTGCGCTTGGGTTTGCGTTTCAGAAAATTCAGCATGGGTCACTCAGTGCTTAACGCGCGTTATTGCAAGGGTTTGGGCTCAAGCAATTTCTGGCCGTCAGACACGCCGCTCAGAACTTCCGAGCGGTCGTCGTCTTTCAAGCCGAGTTTGACTTCAAGTTCCTGCGTCTTGTTGTCAGCGGCGGGAATGGTCACAAAAGTGGCGCCCGTCGCACGGTCGCGGCGCACGGCCCAGTTCGGCACGAGCAGCACATCGTTGCGACGTTCCAACACGATGCGCGTATTGGCGGTCATGCCCGGCTTAGGACCGCTTGGCTGCGCGCCTTGGGCGGCCGGGATCGTCACTCGCACACTATAAGTCACCACGCCGTTGACCAGCTTGGAGGTGGGTGAAATGCGCATGACCGTGCCTTTGATTTCGTCGCCGGGCGCGGCATCCAGCCGGATGGTTACTTCCTGCCCGTCCCGAACTTTGGCGATGTCGACTTCATCCACATTGATATCGGTGATGAGCTGCGCGATGTCGACCAGCGTGACCGTGCTCTGCGGTCCGGCGCTTTCACCCGTTTTGACATCCACGGCGGAAACCACGCCGGCGAACGGCGCGAGCAGGCTCAGCTGTGCCAGCTTGCGCTCGGCTTGCCGCACATCCAGGCGCGCCTGCTCAAGCTGGATTTGCGCCTGCGCGCGTTCGGCGGCGGCGCGATCGACGTCATACGCGCGCACCGACTGACGCGCTTTGTTGAGCTGCGCGAGCGCATCGGCCACGCGTTGCTTCGCCGCCGCTTTGTCCGCGGCATCGGCAGGCAAAGACAGGCGGTCGTATTCGGCCTTGGCCGCGTTGTAATCGTTGGTGGCTTGTTCCAGCTGCAGCGCTTCGCCGCTGGAGGTGATGGTGGCCGGATCGTTGTTATAGGCCGCGTTGTACGCCCACTGCGCGCGGCGCAGCGACGCTTCGGCATTGCGCAGCTTGGCCGCGGCCGCGGCGTTGTCGGCGGGCTTAGGGCCGGCCAGCACTTTGCCCTGGCTGGCTCGCGCCGCAGCCAGCGCCGCCTGGGCGGCTTGAATGTCGGCCGCGACCGGGCCTTCAATCGTTTTGCTGTAGTTGGCGTGGGCGATGATCAGCGCGCTTTCGGCATTTTTGAATGACAGACGGGCTTTGGCAAGGGTGTGCTCGGCGTCGCTCGTTTCGAGCGTGGCCATGACATCGCCAGCGCGCACCGTATCGCCGACTCTCACGCGCACTTGCGCCACGATGCCAGTGGCCGTGAACGCCACTTTGGCTTCTTCGCGCGCTTGCACGTTGCCGGTGGCGCTCACAGTCGAAGTGACGGAGCCGCGTGTGATCTCGGCTGAGCGCGACTCCGCCTGCGCCGGCGCAGCTCCGCAGGCGGCCAGTAGCAGGCTGGATGCGAGAAAGGCGGCGGGCAGCGTTTGTTTGCAAGTGAATTTGGTCATGGAGCAATCCCTATGGTCGAGCGGTTTTTGGTCACTTTCCATTTACGAACGGCGTCGCACAGGGTTGCGCCAATGAGGGTGACAGATTAGGCTGGTCGGCGCCTCACGACAGGGGGCTGATTTCGCTGCCTCGTTTGGACGAGGCGCGCGGTGCTATGGGCTGCTCTCGGGACGTTTAGCGCCTTAACATGCGCCAAACAAAGCCCTGAAGCTCGCTTTTGAGCAACATGGCGAGCGCAAAATACGCCAGAGCAGCCAGCAGCAGCGTGCCCAACGTGGCAATGGCGCCGCTGCCAGCATTGGCCAGGCCAATCAACGCCACAGCGCTCATTCCGGCGGTGGCGGCAGCGCTCTTGGCCAACTCGATCGCTGTTGGGCGCAGCGCTAGTTCGGGCGCGCGGCGCATCAGAAAGGCATACAACGCGATCGCTTCGAGCGTCGTGGCGATCGAGTTGGCCAACGCCAGCGCCATAAAATTGAGCGGCAACCACGGTGCGCCAAGCAGCGCCAGGCTTAACGCGATGTTCACACACACGCTGCCGACCGCCAGCAGCACCGGCAAACGATTGTCTTTCAGCGCATAAAAAGCGCGTGTGACGATTTCGAGCACACAATGGCCCAGCAGGCCGACGCCATACATCGAAAGCGCCAGTGCCGCCTGGCGGGTGTCTTGCGCATCGAACTGCCCACGCTGAAAGAGCAGCGCGATCAATGGCTGGCCCAGCACGATCAGCCCGGCGGCTGCGGGCATGCTGAGCGCCATGATGATGTTGATCGCCTGCGTCATGGCGCGCGCAAATTCAGCGCGTTCGCCGCGCGCGGCATGCGCGCTGATGGTCGGAAACAACGCGGTGCTGATGGCTTGCGCAATCACCGCCTGCGGCAGAATCATGATCGCAAATGCGCCGTTCAGCGCCGAGACCGCGCCGAGCATGGCGCCGGAAGCCAGCCGGTCGCGCACGATGTTGTTGACATACACCGCGCCCGAGCCCAGCATGCGCAACGGCATCGCTCGCAGGATGAAAGACAGATCGCTCATCAGTCCTGAGTCCTGAGTCCCGAATTGTGAGTCCCGAGTCCCGAGTCCCGAGTGCTGAGTTGTGAGTCCCGAGTGCTGAGTTCTGAGTGCTGAGTCGCCCGGTCCTTGGCAGTTGTTGCGGCCTTGTGGATGCGGCTTAC
>JANMNW010000317.1:0-22236 GCA_031368515.1 Chloroflexota bacterium | reverse complement strand
ATGCGCGAGGTGCCGGTGACGCAAGCCGCTGCTTATGCCGCCGCCGACGCCGACGCCACGTTGCGGCTATGGCATGTGATCGAGCCCAAACTGCGTGAGCGCGATCAGGACAAGCTGTTTCACGATGTCGAAGTACCGCTCATTCACGTGCTCACCGACATGGAAATGGCAGGTGTGGCGCTGGACGTGAAGTATCTTGGCGCGCTCTCAGTCGAGATTACGGAGCGTTTGCGCGAGCTTGAACGGCAGATTTACAACAGCGCCGGCATGGTGTTCAACATCAACTCACCCAAGCAGTTGGGCGATGTGTTGTTTGGCAAATTGCAACTGCCCACCCAAGCCTCGCACCGCACCAGCACCGGCGCACTGTCGACGAACGCCGAAGTTCTGGACGAGTTGCGCGACAAGCACGAGATCGTTCCGCTGCTGCTCGAACATCGCGAGTTGAACAAGCTGCAGGGCACGTATGTCGAAGCGCTGCCAAAACTGATCAATCCAGCCACCGGCCGCGTGCACACCGATTACAGCCAGACCGGCGCAGTGACGGGACGGCTCTCGTCATCCAACCCCAACCTGCAAACCATACCGATCAAGACCGAGATGGGCCGGCGCGTGCGCAAAGCCTTTGTGGCGCGCCCGGGCTGGCGGCTGATCAGCGCGGACTATTCACAGGTGGAGCTGCGCGTGCTGGCGCATCTGGCCGACGATCCGACCATGAAAGAAGCGTTTGCGCGCGGGGAGGATATTCACGCTTCGACCGCCGCCGCAATTTACGACGTCCCGCTCAAGCAGGTGACGTCGATGCAGCGCACCAACGCCAAGCGCATCAATTTCGGCATCGCCTACGGCATGGGCGCGTTTGCGCTGGCCGGCAACACCGGCATGAGCATGAGCGAAGCCCAGGAGTTCATCAACAAATACTTCGCGCGCTTCCCGCAAGTGCAAAACTTTCTGTCGCAAACCAAGCTGACTGCTGCCGAGCAAGGCTATGTCGAAACGGTTCTGGGACGGCGGCGTTACTTTCCCGAGCTGCGGGCAAAGAGCTCGCCCGATCAAGTGCGGCGGCGGGCCGAGCGCGAAGCCATCAACCATCCTGTTCAGGGAAGTGCCGCTGACATCATGAAGATAGCCATGATCAACATTCAACGCCGGCTTAAAGCCGGCGACTTCCAGGCCCGCATGACGCTGCAAGTTCACGACGAACTGGTGTTCGACTGTCCGACCCAGGAGCTCAAAGACGCCGCCGCGCTGATCACTCACGAGATGGAAAACGCCTACCCACTGAGCGTGCATCTCAAGGCCGATGTCGCAACCGGCCTGAACTGGGACGAGGTCGAATAAATCCATGCACGCACGAATCCAACCGCGCGCGGCTCGCATCCGCGTCGCGCTGCTGATCTGCGCAGCGTTGCTGCCCGCCTGCAATGCCGGCACGCTGCCCGCTCCGCAAGCCACGCTGCTGGCCCCACTCACCGGCACGCAAGCGGCCACGCCCATTCCCGTGACGCTCGCGCCTGGCAGCACACCCCAGCCGGCATCCAACGTCACGCTGACCGTGCCCACGGCGGCGCCAACGGAAACGCCGGCGCCGACTGAGACACCTGCGCCGGTGCTGGCCGCGCGCGTCAATAACGCCGAGATCACACTGGAAATGTTCAATGCGGAAATGATGCGGGTCATGGGCAATGTCGATTCGGCCAGTGAGGAGGGACGGAAACGCACGGCTGAGCTCAAAGACGCGGTCTTGGACGGTTTGATCCAGAAAGCCTTGATCGCGCAGGAGGCGGCGCGTCTGGGCGTGACAATCAGCGAGCAACAGATTGACGACGAGCTGGCATTTGCGCAGGAGAGATCCGGCGGCGCGGACAAATACGCCGCCTGGCTCGCGGCCAACCGGCTCACGGACGAAGACGCGCGCGACATGGTGCGCAACGAGCTGCTCGGCGCGGCGATGCGCGACCGCGTGCTGGCTGCCACGCCGCGTGAAGCCGAGCATGTGCGCGCCTTCCACATTTTGCTGGCGACTGAAGCTGAAGCGCAACAGGTGATGGCGCGGCTGGATGCGGGCGCCAAGCTGGGCCCGCTGGCTCGGGCCAGCTCAATCGACGACAGCACGCGCGCCGATGACGGCGATCTGGGCTGGTTCGCCCGGGGCACGGGAGCCATCCTTTGGCCCGAAGTCGAGGCAGCGGCGTTTGCGTTACAACCAGGCGAGACCAGTGGCATCGTGCAAAGCCCGGTCGGGTTTCATATCATCCGAGTGACCGAGCGCGAAGTGCGGCCGTTGTCTGAAGCCGACCTCGCCGAGGTGCAGCAGGCGGCGCTGGAAAAATGGCTGATGCAGCTGCAATCTCAGGCGAAAATTGAGAAGTTCGTTTAGCGCCAAACCTTAGAACTCATCCCAATATGTGGACTCCACCTTGTCAGTCAGCCGAAAACGTTGGCGGAAAAGGTGGGACCCACATATTAAGGATGAGTTCTAGAATTTCCTTACCTGTCAGGTGTGACGATTATGACCAAACTCTATCCGCTGAAGTTCAAACCCGCGCTCAAGGAAAAAGTGTGGGGCGGCGACAGCCTGGAACCGCTCATCGGCGCGACCAGAAGCGGAAGAGTCATCGGTGAGGCATGGCTCATCCATGAATCGTTGCCTGTCGACAATGGCCCGCTCAAAGGCCGCGCGCTGGCCGATCTCGTTGCGCAGGAACCGACTGCGATGCTTGGAGCGCACGGCGCCGGCTTTGTCGTCGATGGTGTGGCGCGATTTCCCTTGCTGGCCAAGTTTCTCGACGCCAAAGAGTGGCTGTCCATTCAGCTGCATCCGAACGACGCCGATGCGCGTCGGCGCGAAGGCGTGCCCTACGGCAAATGCGAATTCTGGTATGTGCTTAGCGCCGAACCCGGCGCGCAAATCATCCACGGCCTGACCCAGCCTGTCGAACCTTTTCAACTGATCGAAGCGGCCAAAGACGGTTCGATCAAAACGATGTTCGACTATGTCTCTGTGGCGGCCGGCGATGTGGTGATCAATACGCATGGCATGATCCACGCGCTTGGCCCGGGCATCCGCATCTACGAACTGCAGCAGTCCAGCGACATCACCTATCGCCTGTATGACTGGGACCGCCCGGCCAGCGCCGGCCGCGATCTGCACCTTGAACAGAGCGCCGACATCGCCGACTACGACCCAGTGCTGGCCCACAAGATTCAGCCGCTCGAATACAGCACTTCAAATGGCACCGAAACGAAGATGCTTTCGGCCTGCCGCTATTTCGCGGCAACGCTCAAGCACGTCGTGGATATCGAAACGGCCAACACGCGCGGCGTCTCGCCGCATCTGCTCACGTTTCTCGACGGCAGCGCGCGCGTGCAAACCGACGACGACGGCATTGATGCGCGCGCGGGTGAATCGATTCTGATTCCGGCCACACTGGGCGAATACCGCGTCATCGCCAGCGGCTCGGTGCGCTACATCACCGGCTTCATCCCCGATCTCGACCGCGACGTCGTCGCGCCGATGCGGGCTATTGGGTGCAGCGCCGAACAAATCGCCCAGCTCGGCGGCGATCTGGCCCGCTCTGACCTGGCCAAATAGACACTCGAACTCATCCTGAAAATGTGGCCCCACCTTTTTCGCCAACGTTTCAGGTGTGCAAGCAAGGTGGAGTCCACATTTTAGGATGAGTTCTCAGCTTGCAGGGTAAACGAACACGCGCAGCCGAGGGTCATCGGCTGCGCGTGTTCGTTTTTCCGATGCGTTTATGGGATCAGGTTCATTTGCCCGATCAGCTGCGCGGTCATCGTGCCGTCGGCGTTCTTCACGCCCAGCACACCGATCGGCCGGCCCACCCGCAGGTCGGCCAGGCTGGCAGCAGCGTTGCCATGCTCATAGACCAGCGCGCTGGCGGCATCGATCTTTAATTGCCGTCCGTCGCGCGTGAAGACAACCAGCGTCTTGCCGCTCACCGACGCCAGCAAGCCGCCGGCGACGTTGTCGCGCGACGCTGGGCGCACCACGATCAGATCGACGTTGATGACGCCAGCGCCCGATGCCTGGCCATGCGCCACGACTTTGTCGCCTGCTTTGATGTCAGCCATGGTCGCGCCAGTTTTGCCGGCGATGACGATTTTTGTCGTCGCCCCCACGCTGATCGTGGCGGTGCGATCGCCGTGCTTCGCAGTCAGCGTAAACCCGCTCGCGCCAGGGTTCGACACCTCGCCGCGAATCAGCGCGACTTCGGGCGCGGGCATCACGGACACCGCCTGCGCAACGACTGTGCGCTCGGCACCGGTGGCAGGCGAGCCCGCCACTGGCGCCGCGGTGAGTATCGCCACGCGATCACCCACCTTGATATCGGCCAGCGTGCCGGCGGCGGACGCGGTGTAAAACACAGTAGACGCATTGGTCTGCACAATCAACTCGCCCGTTGCCTGCTTCCGGAGCGCGGGCCGATCCAGCACCAGGTCGCTGCCGTTGACGGCTTTGACCCGGCCGATGAGGGTTGAATCGATCTTGCCTCCGCGTTGACGCAACTCGGGGCGGCGTTGCGGGCCAGGCAGAGAGGGCGGCACATAGCCCTGCCCTTGCGGCGCGGCCAGCGCCGGTCCGGGAGTCAGAATGAGCGAGGTCACAGCCGCTATGCTTGCCGTGGCGAGGCTGATGTTGCGAACAGTGTATGACATGGTTGCACCTTCGAATGGAATGTCGCGACACGCTGGGCAGCGCGCGCGGGTCTTTGTCGGCTTTCTTGACAAAGACCTTACCTCGAAGATGCAATGTGCCCGTTTTTAAGGTGTAAAAACAGTGTAAACAGCGGCGCTAATCCGCGCCTTTGCGCAACACGCGCCACACATATACGATGCGCTCGATGGCGGTGTAGTTGGACAAAATCGCCAGCGCCCAAATCATCGGCGTGACAAAGGTGCTCAGCAAACCAACCGCCAGCAGGATAAACCGGCCAAAGCGGCTAAACAGCCCCACTTTGCAGTCGATGCCCAAGCCCTCGGCGCGCGCGCGCGTGTAGCTGACCATCAGCGAGCCGATCAGCGCGATGAAGGTGACCACCACGCCGGTAATGTCATTCTGCCGCACAAAGTGTGCGGCCAGGCCCATGAGCAATGCCCCTTCTGCAAAACGGTCCAAAGTCGAATCGAAGAACGCGCCAAATTTGCTTTGCTGGTTGGTGACCCGCGCCAGTTCGCCATCCAAGGCGTCCAGTGGCATGGCCAGGGCGGTCATGACTGCGCCGCCCGCAAAAATATAGCCGTTGCCGATCAACACGCCCGCCACCACGTTTAGCACAAATCCGAGCACGGTCAGCGTATTGGGCGTCAGCCCCAGACGGCGCGCAACATCGATAAACGGCACGAGCATCCAGCGAGTGCGGGCGCGAGTCCAGATCTCCATGTGTGTCTCCGTTGGCCAATTTCAGCCGTAATTTGACAATAACAGCCCTTCGTTAAGTTCGGGATTCACTGTGCTTGATGGCCGAATAACCGGGCGGAAAAGACGAGCTCCAGATGACTTCGAACGGGCAGGAAGCAGGCAATGCCGCTCTAGTTTACAGTTGAATGAGCGGCCAGGCAACTGTTGCTATAAAGTCCAAGAGATTATAGACTCCGGCCAGGGTTGGATGTAATGGCGTATCGTCCCGAAGATTTGGACCTCGATGAAGCTTATTGGCGCGCGTTGCTTGCGGAGGCTGAGCAACTGCCGTTTGCCCCTACCCGGCCGCAAAACTATGTGCAGCAGCCGGCCGGACGCGCCGTGGCCGACAGTTCCGACCCCATCGAAATGTCCTGGGAGCGGCTTGAGCTGGCCATGAACAGCGGCGAGCCGATTGAGGTCGAGGTCACTGGCTGCAACCGCGGCGGACTGATCGCCATTTTCAACGGCGTGCGCGGCTTCATCCCGTCGTCGCATGTCACCTCGATTTCACCCGACTGCGATGAGACCGAGCGGCGCGGCAATCTGGCCGGCAACATCGGAAAAAAGCTTCATGTGCGCATCATTGAGCTCGACCCTGCGCAAGAACGCGTGGTGTTCAGCGAAAAGTCTCACCGCGAGACCGACGAAGCACGCGACATCCCGGAAGTGTTGTATCAGCTCAAAGCCGGAGACACATGCCGCGGGACCGTGACCAACCTGACGGCGTTTGGCGCTTTTGTCGATTTGGGCGGCTATGAAGGTCTGGTGCATGTTTCGGAGCTGGCCTGGAGCCGCATCAACCATCCGCGCGATCTGCTGCAAATCGGGCAGGAAGTCAGCGTCTATGTAATGAGCATCGCACCCGGCGAGGGACGCATCGCGCTGAGCTTGAAGCGGGCCAAGAACAATCCGTGGGACGGCATTGAAGAGCGTTATCACACCGGCCAGATCGTGCATGGCACCGTCACCAACGTGGTGCAGTTTGGCGCGTTCGTCAAGGTTGAGAACGATCTGGAAGGATTGGTCCACGTTTCAGAGTTGGCTGATGGCAGCTTTCTGCACCCGCGCAATATTGTCAAGGAAGGCGATCAGGTCAGCGCCCGGGTGATTGGCGTGGATGCGCGCAACCGGCGGCTGGCGCTGAGCATGCGCGGGCTGGCGGATAGGGAATAGTGACATGCACGGTTGTGGCTGCCGCTAGACGACGGCCGACAGAGGCGTGCCCGCTTCGGATAACGCCGGAATAACCACACGCACCAGCGTGCCGCTGCCAAGGGTGCTTGTGATGTGCAGGACGCCACCCAACTGTTCAGCACGCTCACGCATGGAGACCAGCCCGAGATGGCCTTGAATCCGCTTTTCGGTGTCGAAGCCCTGCCCGTTGTCTTTGATCTCCAGAACCGTGGATTTGCGAGGCGAATCGTCGGTGGCGAGCGAAATATCAACGCGGCTGGCGCGTGCGTGTTTGATTGAATTCTGAACGGCTTCGATGGCTATGCGATAAAGCGCCTCTTTGACTTCCATTGGCACATCGGGCTCGGAAAGGGCCTGGATGTGCGCGTCCAAGGTGTGGCGGCGGCACAAGAACTCCGTTTGACGCTGCAACGCTCGCAGCAATCCTTCTTGCTCCAAACTCTCAGGGCGAAGCTCAAAGATAAGCGCCCTCATTTCCGCCAGCGCGCCTTCCGAAAGGCGCGTGACGTAATCCAATGCATCTTTCACGCGGACCATTTCCGGCGGCAGCAGCTCGCGCGCAGTCACCGTGCCCATGAACATGCCAAACAGCGCCTGCGACACCGAGTCGTGAAGCTCACGCGCAAGGCGGCTGCGCTCGTAAACCGCGGCTTGCGTGGCGGCGGCCACAGCCTCTTGTTTGCGCAACTGAGTATTGGCGATCATCGCGCTTGCCTGATGCGCAAAGAGCACCATCACTTCGGTCTGCTGCCAGGACAACGGCGCATGGTTTGCCGATGCGATGACACCGATGATCTTGTCCTTGATCGTCAACGGCACTGCCGTCCATACCATCTTGGTGTGCGGTGTCGCGCTATCACGTTCAAGCCGGGACGCCACCGGGTCAAAGGTCGACCTCGCATAGTTGGTGTCTGACGGATGTTTGCGAAATCCATCGAGTGTCTTTCTGATGTCTTCAGAGTACGGAACAACCTTGACGTCAACCACATTGCTGTCATCCAGCATCACCTGCATGCACTGGTCGCCGTTTTCGGGCATCAAGAGTAATGCGCAGTTGCTGTGCGTCAGACCTTTCAGCTGCATCACAATAACCGTCGTCAGGTCAAGCGTGTGCGGCGATGTTGTCATCTGCTCGGATGATTTGAGCAGCCTCGTCAGATGCGACGAGAGTGTTTGCTTTTCGACAATGGTAAGAATCTGCCTGACAAGAACCAAACCCAGAATAACGCCTATCGACAGCGTCACTTCGAAAATATACGTGGATTCAACCAGGGTGCGCAGCTGGACTTGCTCGCGAATGAGCAGCCAAAACGCAACCGCAACCCATATGTAAGGCAGAAGAAACGCGGCAACTTGAACAATCAGGGGCCGGTCGGCCAGCCTTGCCGGCGCACTCGAACAATGCGCGGCGCGTGCGGGATTGGTTCCGGCTAGCAGTTCAGTCCCCTGCGCGGCGCAAACTTGCGCCACGCCCGACAAAAATGCAAGCAGATAGGCCGCCACATAGAAAACATCGGATGAGCTGCTGCCGCTCACATAGGTTGCGGAGACAAACTCGTAATTCAGAACACTGTCGGCAATCGCAATAGAAAGTGCGGAAAGAATAAAGATCACAAGCGGGCGGCCGGATTGTTGCCGGATAACCAAAAGCCCGGCGCACCAGATCACAACCAAGTCGAATGCCGGATAGGCCAGAGTCACGCCAAGTTCCAGCCAAGAGTTGGCCGCATTGTTGACGAACAACGGGCTGATTAGAAAGATCCAGTAGAGCAGCGCAGATGCGACCGCCACTACACCCAGATCGAGAAGTTCTTTGACGTGCTCAAGGAAGGACCGCTGCACCGTGGGGATCAGCAACAGGCCGATCACGCAAAGCGGGTAGAACGCAAGATATGCGATATCTGCAATGGATGGATATGGATCCAGGCCAAGAATGTTCTCGAATACCATCCAAATGACATTTCCGGTGGCATCGGCGAAAAATGAAAGCGAGACCAGAAGCCATGCGATGGACAAGCGCTTCGAACCGCGCGTGAACCAGCTGGCAAATCCCAAAGAAATCGCCGCGAGCAAACCCAGAGCCAAGTTTGTGCCGTTCGCAAGGGCTGAGCGAGAATCGTCGGGCCAGGGCGGAAGGCAGACTGTCATGTACCATGCACCCGCCAGCAATAGTGCGACAATGCTTGCTATCCGAAACGAGAACTTGGCACGATGAAGCATGATGTCAATTTCATCGTAATTGCGTATTAAGCCGGCCCCAATACGTCATTTGACGCATTTTGCCCATGGCGACAGCCCAGAAATTGCCATTTGCCAAGCCAAATGATCAAACGTCGATAGCAATTGCTTGCACGTATTGACAATATCATTGCATCCGGCAGTGTGGGTATTGCGGACAAGCATGGCGAGTCCCACGAGACCGTGCTCGGTCACTGGCCGAATCGGAACATACGTTCGTATAATGGCGGGGTGCGCACCAAGCCCCCATCGACCGCGTCATCTCTTAAGAGCCAACTCACCCGCATTTTTGAGCGTCGCACACTCTGGCGAAGCGCTATCGGCTTTCTGTTCGTATTGACCGGGTTGATCACACTGCTCTCGATGTTTAACATCAACAGCGGCGGCTGGATCGGCCAATGGAAAGACGTGCTGCGGCAGTCGCTCGGCACCTTTGGCGCCAGCATATTGAGCTTGCTCATGATCGCCGCTGGTCTGCCCATCCTGTTGAACAGCGTGCCGCGCATGGATGCCGGCCGCTGGATCCAGCTGATCGCGTTGGAAGTGGCGTTCTTCGCCTTTCTGGCGCTGATTCATACGCTTGCGTTTGGCAACGATCCGTATCAGCTGGTGCGCAGCGGCGAAGGCGGCGGCGCGGTTGGGTGGGTGCTGGCCGAAGCCATGTGGAAAGCATTGGGCGTCGATGGCAGTCAAGGTCCCACCTCTGGCCGATTTTTGTCTGCGGCGTTGTGGCTGCTGCTGTTCTGCATATCCGCGTTCTACGCCGCGCGCCCGTTTTTGACGGCGCCACTGGGCAATCCGTTGAACGGGCGTCCAGCTGCGGGACGGGTGCGATTCGCGCCCGGCACGCCCGACACGCGACCCATTCGCGGCGTGCAACTGCCGCTGCCGGAGACGCCCGCAGCCGATCACGTTTCCAAGCCTGCCCCCGGCAAAGCAAAGCCCGATGCGACAGCCAAGTCCAAGAAGGAACCGGCTGCTCCCAGCGGGCCGGTCGAAATCAAGTCCAACGCCAAGATCATTAAAGAAGCGCCGATCAGCAAAGAAGACAAGCAAAAGTATGTGCCCCGCCCGGACACACTGCCGCCCATGGATCTGCTCAAGCGCGCCAAGGAAGTCAAAAACAGCGACGCCGATGCGCAGCGCAAAGCAGACGTGATTGAGACCACGCTGGCGCATTTCGGGCTGGTGGGCAAAGTGGTCGAAATCCGGCGCGGGCCGACCGTGACGCAATTTGGCATTGAGCCGGGCTACATCGAACGGCCGGGCGCAAACGGCGAGAGGCGCCAGCAAAAAATCCGCGTGGGCCAAATCGCCGCGCTGCAAAATGACTTTGCACTGGCGCTTTCAGCCGCATCGATTCGCATCGAAGCCCCGATCCCGGGCCGCGCGCTGGTCGGCATCGAAGTGCCGAACGCCAGCATCGGCGCGGTCGATGTGCGCGCGATCATGGAGAGCGAGGCGTTTCGCAAGGTATCGGATGCATCGCCGCTGGCCTTCCCGCTTGGCAAAGACGTGAGCGGCACGCCGGTGTGCGCCGACCTGGGCCGCATGCCGCATTTGTTGATCGCCGGCACCACCGGCGCGGGCAAGAGCGTGTGCATCAGCGCCATCACCATCGCGTTGGTGATGAACAATCGCCCGGAAGATCTGAAACTGGTGATGATCGACCCGAAGATGGTCGAGCTCTCGCGCTTCGCCGGACTGCCGCACATCATCGGCAAACCGGAAAGCGACATGGAACGCCTGCCCGCCGTGCTCAAGTGGGTGGTCGGCGAGATGGAGCGGCGCTACAAAAAATTCGCCGAGATCGGCTCGCGCAACCTGCAGGACTACAACGAAAGCATGAAGCGGCGCGAGGAAGAGCCCCTTCCGCGTATCGTCGTGATGATCGACGAACTGGCCGACATGATGATGCAATCGCCGATCGAGACCGAAAAACAGATCTGCCGTCTGGCACAGATGGCGCGCGCCACCGGCATTCACATGATCGTGGCCACACAGCGCCCCAGCGTGGACGTGGTGACGGGGTTGATCAAGGCTAACTTCCCGGCGCGCATTTCGTTCGCGGTGGCGTCTTCCACCGACTCGCGCGTCATCCTGGATCAGGTCGGCGCGGAATCGTTGCTCGGCCGCGGCGACATGCTCTTTCTCAATCCTGAAACTGGCCAGCCGCAGCGCATCCAGGGGTGTTTCGCCAGCGATCGCGAGGTTGAACAAGTGATCAAGTGGTGGAAGTCCACCGTTGAAGAAGAAAAAGCAGCCAAAGATTCAGCCGAAGCCAAAAAGAATAAAGGCAAGAAGGCCGAAGCTGCGCCGGTTGAAGAAGAATATGTGGCCAACAAAAAGCCCGAGCAGGAAACGCCCTGGGAGATGGTGGTGGCGGAGATGGTGGCCGAACGCGCGCAGGCGCAATCGGGCAAGGTCGGTTCCGGCGGGGGCGGACTGGGCGACGATGGCGGCGATGGCGATTTAATTCAGAAGGCGATGGAAATCATTCGCAATCAGGGTAACGTCAGCACCTCGCTGCTGCAGCGCAAGTTGCGCATCGGCTACCCGCGCGCGGCTCGGCTGATGGAAGAGCTGCAGGAAATGGGCTATGTCGGCGCCAAGAGCACACAGGTCGGCAAGGGCCGCGAAGTAAAGCAGCGCGACGAGGAAGAAGAGTAGAACTCAGCCACACGCGCGATGCAGCATCCGCAAAAAACGCTCCCGATCGGCTTCGACCACGACATCGATGCGCTGCGACCGCTTGAGCAGGTTGGCGTGATCAAGCAGCGTCTGGCCACGGCATAGACCATCCGAGGTTTCGATCGACACCGGCACGGTCAGCGTGCGCGTCGCAACCGACGGATCGATGGCGATGGCCATGGCGATCGGATCGGGCAGATCGAATCCGGCCAGCTTGGTTTCGTCCAGCGCATAGCCCTGCAACACGCTCTGAATGTCGACACAAAAGCGCGCCTGCGGCGTGTCCCGCGCGCGCAACGCCGCGGCGTCTTGCGGGCCGAACACCGCGTATTTTCGCGAGATGTCCCAGCCGACCATCGTGATCGGCATGCCCGATTCGAAAACGATCTTGGCCGCTTCGGGGTCGGCCCAGGCGTTGTATTCCGACACCGGCGTCATGTTGCCCACACTGTCGCTGGCGCCGCCCATGATCACGCAACGCCTGACGTCGCGCGCGATGCCCGGATCGCGCAACAGGGCAAGCGCGACGTTGGTGAGCGGGCCAATCGCCACCAGCGTGATCTCACCCGGCGCGCCGCTGATCGAGCGGATCAGCACATCCACCGCATGCCCGGCCGCGGGCTGCCTTCCGGAAAGCGGCAGGCCGATGTCGCCCATGCCGTCCTGGCCGTGCACATTTTGCGCTGTTTCCAATGCGCGCAGCAGGGGCGCGTGCCGGCCGGCATAAACCGGCACCATTGCGTCGCATAACTCGACGGCGTATAGCGCGTTTTGCACAGCCTGATCCAGCGGCACATTGCCAGCGACCACCGTGATCGCCTCCACCCGCACCTCCGGATGGCGCAGCGCCATCACCAGCGCCACGGCGTCGTCAGATGCGGTATCGGTGTCGATGATCATGCGTTGCATGGACGCGAGTGTAATGCGCGCGCGAAAACTTGGCTACACTCTTCCTCATGCGAGCATTTGCTGCTGGCCTGTTGGCGATCGTTTTGGTCCTGCATGCTGGCGTGCAGACAGACGCGCAGAGCGATTCCTCCTGGCTGGTCTATGCCAGCGAAGCGGCTGCTTATTCGTTTGAGCACCCGGCCGACGCCCTCATCCAGGAGAGCGCGGACGTGTCACTTTCCTATCCCATCGTCTATGTGCAATTTTTGGTCACTGACACGCCCATGTATCAGGGCGCGTCCGTGATGGTCTTGGAAGACGCCGGCGGCGCAGGCGCGCAAAACATGGTCGCACAGCGCTACCGTGCCCAAGGGCTGCGCGAGCCGCCAGTCTCGCAAGGCCTGGTCGTCGGTGCGCGCGAGTCGCGCGAAACGGTTTTCCTGACGCGCGATCCCATCATGGGCGATCTGGATGCGCGCACGGTGTTGATCAGCGGCAACGGCGTGGTCTACCGCATCAACCTGTTCGGCGGAGGCAAAAGCGGCGAGACAGCGCCGTCGCCGCAGGCCGAACGCATTTTCGAACGCCTGCTGCGCTCGTTCAGCGTGTTGTCACAGCCGCTGCGACCAAAAACGGTGATCCAGTCGTTGCAGCGCGCCCAGACGGCCGCAGTAGCGACGGATTTTTCGTATCCGCTGCGCAACGCCAACGGCGTGCAGTATGGCGTGCCCGTAGGCATCGTGGCCGAAGGCACGCGCATGGAGTGGCTGGATTACGCAATCCGCAACCTCGATCAGTGGCGCATCAAGTGTTATGGCGTGGATTGGTCGCGCATGCTGCATACCGGCGAGGATTGGTATCGCTTCGACTACCTCACGCGCAACACCGCCGGGGCGCCCGTGTATGCGGTGGCCGACGGCGTTGTCGTGCGTCACTCGCCCGGTCTGAGTTACCCTGGCAACGTGGTCGTGATCCGCCACCGGCTGCCTGAAGGCCGCGACATTTACTCAATGTACGGCCATATCGCCAATGTGAGCGTCGTGGTCGGCCAGGCAGTCTCGCGCGGCCAGCAGTTCGCGACCGTGTTCAATCAAGGCTATGTTGGCCGCACACCCGGCACACATCCAAGCTGGGATTCCCACCTGCACTTCGAGATGCGCTGGATGCAGGACGCGGGCAACATCTACACGCGCGGCACGAACGCCTACGGCTATCACTATCCGGGCTGCACATGGCTGTATCCGGGCCGCGGCTACACTTATCGCATTCACCCCAATGACTACCCCTACCCCAACGCCGGCTATGTCGATCCCAGCGACTTTATCCGCTCACGTTTGAACGCGTCGGCGGAGGCGAATCAGAGCCGGTCCGAAAGTCAGAGCCATCTTCCGCTGATCAGCGCTCTCAACTCGCCCCGAGGCTCGACCGGCGCGTCGGCCCAGTGCGGCGCCCTGCCCATCAATGGCAGCTTTGAAAGCAACACCGGTTGGGTTGGCGTCGCCAATACCGCCGGCACAATTTACCGCGAGGCGATCTTTAGCACCGCCAAAGCGCGCAGCGGCCTGCGCAGTGGGATGGTGGGCTCGCCCGCGGTCAATGGATACTGGAACGAGATCCTGCAAACCGTGCGCCTCCCAGCGCGCACGAGCAGTGCGACGCTTACGCTGTGGCGATATCTGATCACAAACGAGGCGTCGCGCACGCGCGCATACGACCACTTCAGCATTGTTGTCGAGACTGATGAGGGCATCGAACTGACGGCGCCGCGGCGAATCAACAACACCTCGGCTGGCCGTGGCGTATGGGTGCGCGAAACGATCACGCTGCCGAACGCAGGCGCTTTGTCAGGCCGTGGCATTTGGATCAGCATCAAGGGCAACACCGATGGCAACAGGACTTCCCGGCTGTATGTCGACGACGCGGTGCTAACCGTGTGCACATCGTGACACCAGCGCCATGAGGCGAAGCGTGCCTCGACAACGAGGCATTGCGCGCCGAGCACAATTTGACAGCCGGGGGACGCGCACACACAATCCCGGCTATCTTCGCCAACCGGAGCATCACCCCCTTATGAACACACCCGCCCTACTTCGCTTTCGCAGCAAACTCGAATCCGGACAGATTTGCATCGGCCCGGCGATCACATTTTCCGACCCGATGGTCAGCTTGGCGCTGGCCGATTCCGCCGACTATCTGTGGATCGACTGCGAGCATGCCGTGATGAGCGTGGAAGCGGTGCGCGGCCACCTGCTTTCGGCGCAGGTCAAAGGCGTGCCGGCTCTGGTGCGCGTGCCCGGCAGCGGCATGCGCGAAATCAAGCCGATGCTCGACAGCGGGGCCGACGGCATTATCGTGCCGCAGATCTACAGCGCGGCCGAGGCGCGCCAGGTCGCCAGCGATTGCCGTTACCCGCCGCTGGGCACGCGCGGCTTTGGCCCGCGCGTGCCAGCCAACTTCGACCGTGCCAGCATGCCCGATTACTTGGCGCGCGCCAACCGGCATCTGTTTGTCTGCGTGCAGATCGAAACGGCAGAAGCGCTGGCCGAGATCGAGGAGATCGTGAAGATCGACGGCATCGACAGCGTGGTGCTCGGCCCCAACGATTTGTCCGGCGCGCTGGGCGTGCTGGGCCAGCCGGAGCATCCCAAAGTGCTCACGGCGATTGATCGCGTGATCAAATGCGCGCGAGCGGCGGGCAAATTTGTCGGCGTCGGCGGCGGCGCCGACGCGGGCTACGCGCGGCGCATGGCTCAACGCGGAGTGCACTGGATTCAGTGGGGCGGCGACTACGGCTACATGACCAAGTTCTTCGACAACAACGTGCGGCAGCTGCGCGACACGCTTGCCTCGGACGCATGAAAACCATTTCCGCCCAGCGTCTGCGCGACGTCGGCGTTCGACTGTTCACCGGCTGCGGCTCGCCGCAGCCCGATGCCGAAGCGGTGGCTGACGAGCTGGTCGAATCCAGCCTGATGGGCCTGGACTCGCACGGCGTCATTCGATTTCCCGAGTATGTCGATCTGGCGTTGAGCGGCGCGGTGCGCGTGGGCACGCGCACGCAGATCGTGCGCGAATCGCCGGCAACGGCGTTGATCGATTGCGGGCTGAACTTCGGCCAGGTCACCGCGCGGCAGATGACGGATGTGGCCATCGCCAAAGCGCAAACGACCGGCATCGCCTGCGTGCTGAGCATCAACAGCGGGCACGTCGGCCGGCTCGGATCGTATCCGCAGAAAATTGCCGAGCGCGGCTTGTTCGGGCTGGCGTTTGTCAATGCCACGCAGCGCGGGCAATTCGTGTGGCCGTTTGGCGGCGCGGCCGGCCGGCTGGCCACCAACCCGCTGGCTTTTGGCGCGCCAACCGACGGCGACCCGGTCGTGCTCGACATGTCGACCAGCGCGCTGCCGGAGGGCAAAATTCGCCTGCTGCTGCAACAAGGCAAACAGGCGCCGCCCGGCGTGATCGTCGACAACCAAGGCAACCCGACCACCGACCCGGCGCAGTTTTACACCGATCCGCGCGGCGGTCTGCTGCCGCTGGGCGGGCCGTTTGGCTACAAAGGCTTTGGGCTGAGCGTGATGGTGGAGATCGCCGGCGGCTTGCTGGCGGGCGTGGCCAGCTCGGTCGATCACCCGCAACACAACGGTTTCTGCCTGATCGCCATCGATCCGGACATGTTTTGCGGTCGCGAGCGCTTTCGCGAACTTGTGACCGATCTGGTGCGATACATGAACGGCACGCCGCCGGCGCCGGGCAGCAACGGCGTGATCATGCCCGGCGCTCCGGAGTTTGCCAACAAGCGCAAACGGTCGATCGAAGGCATCCCGGTGGCGGATGAGACGTGGCGGCTGATAGCCGAAGCCGGCCGCAAGGTCAACGTCGATGTGGAGGCGTGAGCATGAAGCTCGGCTTGTTCATGATGCCGCTGCACCCGCCCGAGAAATCGCGCACGCAGTGTTTTGACGAAGACATCGAGGCGGTGGTGTACGCCGAATCACTGGGATTTGGCGAAGCCTGGATCGGGCAGCATCACACCGTGGCCTGGGAACCGATCCCGGCCAACGATATTTTCATATCCAACCTGCTGCCGCGCACCACAACCATTCGGCTTGGAACGGGTGTGACGATCATGCCGCAGCATCACCCGGCCAACGTCGCGGTACGGCTGGCGCTGCTCGATCATCTGTCGCACGGCCGCATCAATTGCGGCTTTGGCCAGGGCGGTGTGGCCACCGACTTTGAGCTGTTCGACCTGCCCGATGCCAAAACGCAGGGATTGATGACGGTCGAGGCGATCGACATGGTGCTCAAGCTCTGGCAGGCCAAGGCGCCATTCGATTTTAAGGGCGACTATTGGCGCATCCGCATCGACAACCCGGTTCCGGAGCTCGGCATCGGCGAACTGCTCAAGCCGTATCAGCAGCCGCATCCGCCCATCGCGATGAGCATCATCCGCGGCAACTCGCTGGCAGCGCGCATGGCCGGCGCGCGCGGCTATATGCCGATCAGCACCAGCCTGGTGCCGGTGGGCACGGTGGCCGAGCACTGGAATACGTATTGCGACGGCGCGCATGAAGCCGGCCTGCCCGAACCCAGCCGCGAGCTGTGGCGCATCTCGCGCAGCATCTATGTGGGCGAGAGCGAAGACGAGGCATGGGCGCATGCACGCGGCGGCCTGCTGCGCGGATTTGAATACATCATCACCGTGCTCAAGTCGGTAAACAACCTGCAGCTGATGAAGCGCGATCCGCATATGGCCGACGCCGATGTGACGCCGGAGTATGTGCTGCGCGAGCTGTGCGTGATCGGCGACGCCGAGTCCTGCACGCGGCAGTTGCGCGCGCTGCGCGATCAAACCGGCGGCTTTGGCATGCTGCTCATGGTCGCGCACGATTGGGATGACAAAGCCAAGTGGCAGCGTTCGATGGAACGGCTGGCGCGCGAGGTGCTGCCGGCAGTTGGGTAGCTCTGTCTATTTCAACTCGACTAAATTCTCTCGAAACTGCGCCACGGCTTCGGGTATGACCTTGACGCCGAGTCCTGGCGATTGCGGCACTTTCAACATGCCATCCGCGTCCAGGCTGAATGGCATCGTCACAACCGCGTCGCGAAAGGGGCTTTCAGTCTGATCGAATTCAAACGTCACCGGGCATGAGGTCGTGCCCGGGGTCAGCGGCGGCACGGTGGCCATCCACTGCAGGATGGCGGCGGTGCGCACGGCGGTGCCCCAGTTGTGCGGCACAAGCTGCACGCGATTCAGCCAGCACAACGGTGTGATGCGCCGGGCGCCGGTGATGCCGATGGTCTCGACTTCAGGTTGAAGAATATCGACCAGCCGCGGCTGAATGTAATCGCGAATGAGTTCATCGGCGGGCAGCGTCTCGCCGCCTGCCAGCGGAATGTCGAGTTGCTCGCGCAGGCGCGCATAGCCGGCGAAGTCATCCGCCACCAGAGGTTCTTCCCACCACAACAGATTCAGCGCTTCAAGCCTGCGGCCAAGCGCAACGGCTGTGCCGGCCGTATAAGCGCAGTTGGCATCCACCGCCAGCCCGGTTTCCGGACCGATCGCCTGCCGCACCGCCTGCGCAATCTGAAAGTCGAGATCAGGCGAATAACCGATCTTCATTTTCATCATTTTGAAGCCGCGCGCTTTCCACTGCACGGCTTCTTCACTCAGTCCCGCCGCAAGATCCGGCCAGTCTTGCCGGTAGAGCGCGGTGCAGTATGGGCGAATGGCTGTGCGGTGTTGCGCGCCGATCAGGCGCGACACCGACAGTCCAACAGCTTTGCCCAGCGCGTCCCAGAGGGCCGCATCCAACCCGCCGCACACAGTGGATCGTAGACGCCCCTGGACCGGAGCCGCTTGCCGCAAGTCTTCAAAGATCGCCTCCACCTCGAATAGCGAACGACCCAGGACGAGCTCCGGTCGATGCAGCCATTGCGCCTCGCCGGCTTGACCATCACCCCAGCCGGTAATGCCGCAATCGGTGCTGACCTCAACAAGCGTGGCCGTGCGTTTGTTCGTCCAGCCCAACGACCAGCCAAAACGGCGCTGCAGCGGGGCGCTGAGCTTGTGAACACGAACGCCGGTAATGCGGATGCGGGTGTCTGTCATGTTGGTTTTGCGCGTGAAGCGATTTGATGTGTTTGCTCGAACGCGATTGCATAGTTAATCATGCCTCGCCCGCGCGGGCAACTGCGCGGCGCGCAAGCATATTGCCGAGTCTCGTTGCATACTATTTGCCGCATACCGCTGTGCGGGACGGCGCGCAAACACACTGTTCGATCAGTCATGACAATACAAACGCTTGCAACCCTCGACGACATGGCCGCGATCCGCGCCTGGACAGGCGGCTTCTTTGCGTCAGCGACGGCGCTGCCGATCGCATTCACGCTGGACGGCCAGCGCATTCACGGCATTCCGGCCATCTGGCGCCCGACGATGACGCGGCGCAGCATCGATGCGACGATCGACGAGATCGTGTTTGAAGGCGCGCATCCCACGCTCGGCGTGACCGTGCGCGTGGAGTGCACGCTGTATCGCGACTTTCCGGTGGTCGAATGGCTGGCGTGGTTTGGCAATGCCGACGGCGCGCCAACGCCGATTTTGAGCGACATCCACGCGCTTGACGGCGGCTTTGCGGGAACGCGGCCGGAGCTTGAGCATGTCAACGGCGATTACTACAGCGCCGATGGGTATACGCCGCAGCGCACAGCCATTCCGTCCGGAGACGGCTTGCGCTTTGCGCCAAACGGCGGCCGGCCGTGCGACGGGGCTTTCCCGTATTTCCGGATCAAGTTCGCCACAGGCGGCCTGACGCTGGCAGTGGGCTGGCCGGCGCAGTGGGCGGCAAGCTTTCGCGCCACTGACGAGGGCGTGAATGTGCAAGCCGGCCAGGAACGCACGCATCTGCGGCTGATGCCTGGCGAGACCATTCGCACACCGCGCATGACCGTTCTGGGTTGGTCGGGCGATGACAGCCGCACGGTCAACTTGTGGCGGCGCTGGTATTTGGCGCATCTGTTGCCGCGGCCAAACGGCCGGCCCTTGCAACCGCTGCTGGCTTGCTGCTGCCCGGACGACGGCGAAGAATTCACCGCGGCGACCGAAATAAACCAACTGCGTTACATCGACCAGTTCAAGCAGCGCGGCATCGCCTGTGACGTGTGGTGGATCGATGCCGGATGGTATCCGTGCTACAACGCCGAGCGCGAACGGCGCTGGCCAATCACCGGCACCTGGAAACCCGACCCGGAGCGTTTTCCCAACGGGCTCAAACCGGTGGCCGAGCGGCTGGCGAAGGACGGCACGGCCTTGTTGATCTGGTTCGAGCCGGAGCGCGTGCGGCCGGGCACGCAGCTCGACGTCGAGCATCCCGAATGGCTGCTGCGCGCGGTGGGCAATGAAAACGCGCTGCTTAATCTTGGCATTCCGGCCTGCCGCGACTGGCTGACCGAGCACGTCTGCGCGCTGATCCGTGACAACGGCATCGGCATCTATCGGCAGGATTTCAATTTCGAGCCGCTGCGGCACTGGCGCGACAACGAGAGCAACGACCGGCAGGGCGTCAACGAGAACCTGCATGTGCAGGGCTATCTGCGCTACTGGGATGCGTTGATCGCGCGCAACCCCGGACTGTGGATCGACTCGTGTGCCAGCGGCGGCCGTCGCAACGACCTGGAGACCATGCGCCGCTCGGTGCCGTTGCACTACACCGATTACGGCTATGGCGACCATCCGGTCAAGCTGGCGTTTCAGCACACGCTGTACGCGTGGATCCCCTACTTCAAAGAGGTGACGCTGGCCTGGGACATCGACGGCCCTCAGCGCTACGATGTGCGCATCGACCGCTACGCCTATCACTGCGGCTTCGGGCCGATGATGTTCGCCACGCTCGATGTGCGGCGCGACGATTACGACTATGCGCTGGCGCGCGAGATGATGGCGTTGTGGCGCCGCGCCGCGCCGTATTTGACCTACGGCGACTACCACCCGCTCACGCCTTTTCACAAGAGCGCGGCGGGCTGGGTGATCCGCCAGTTCGATCAACCCGAGAGCGGCAGCGGGATGCTGCAAGCAATTCGTTTTCCGGCAGCGCAAGAAGAACGGCAAAACATCCGGCTAAAAGGCATCGATCCCGCGGCAACATACCGGTTTGAGCAGGGTGAGACAGGCGAGGTTTTGACCCTGTCTGGAGCAGCGCTACTGACTAATGGCTTTGACGTGTCTCTCGCGCCGCGCAACGGAGTGATCTGGTTTTATGCTGCTACACTCTCACGCACACATGAAACCAAACGAGACCCTCAATTTCCTGCGCCGGGCGCGCAACCTGCGTGAGTTCTCGAACACGCCAATTCCAGACGCCGTGCTCAACGACATTCTCGACGTGGCGCGCTGGACCGGCAGCGCGATGAACCAACAGCCGTGGATGTTCGTCGTCGTGCGCGACCGCGCGAAGCTGAGCCAGCTGGCGAACGCCGGCGGCTATGTGAAACATCTTGGCAGCGCCACTGCCGCCATCGTGCTGGCCATGGACGGGCCCGGCCACGATTTTGACGAAGGCCGGCTCGCCGAACGGATTCTGCTCGCTGCGGCGACGCACGGCCTGGGCGCCGGCGTGGCGTGGTTTAACGACGACGGCGCGCGTGCGGCGAAAGAAACGCTTGGCATCGCGCCCGAGCGCGTGGCGCGCACGGTCATCGCGCTGGGTTATCCGACACCGGCCGCGCAGCAGCTGCGCACCAAAACCGGCGAAGCGCGCAAGGCACTGGGCGACATCGTAAAGTGGGCGTAAGCATGGAACACAGACAACTTGGCGCGTCGGGCCTGATGGTGCCGGTGCTTTGCTTCGGCAACGCCACCTTTGGCGGCAGCGACTCGCCCACCGCGTGGGGCAACATTCAAGTGGCTGAAGCCACGCGCATGGTCGATCTGCTGCTGGAAGCGGGCGTCAACTTCATCGACACGGCCGATGCGTATTCGGGCGGCCGCTCGGAAGACATTCTGGGCCAGGCCGTCGCCGGCCGGCGCGAGAAATTTCTGATCGGCTCAAAAGCCTGCTTTCGCACCGAGCCGGGACCGAACGGCATGGGCTCCTCGCGCTACCACCTGATCCGTGCCTGCGAAGCCAGCCTGAAACGGCTGCGCACCGATTACATCGATCTGTATCAGATGCACGGCTTCGACGCGATCACGCCGGTTGAAGAAACGTTGCGCGCGCTCGAGGAGCTGGTGCGCGGCGGCAAAGTGCGTTACATCGGCTGTTCAAACTTTTCGGGCTGGCACTTGATGAAGGCGCTGGCAACTTCCGACCGGCACGGCATGCCGCGCTATGTCTCGCATCAGGCCTACTACTCGCTGGCCGGACGCGATTACGAATGGGAGCTGATGCCGCTGGCCATCGATCAGAAAGTGAGTACTTTGGTTTGGAGCCCGCTCGGCGGCGGCCGCCTGACCGGCAAAGTGCGGCGCGGCCAAACACCGCCACCCGGCACACGCGCGAACATCTCATCCGAAACCGAACAGTCGGGCAACATCGAAGCGGTGTATCGCACCGTCGACGTCATGGACGAGCTCGTCAAAGAAACGGGCAAGACCCATTCACAGATCGCGCTGAACTGGCTGCTCTCGCGCCCGACGGTGACCAGCGTCATCTTCGGCGCGCGAAATGAGTCTCAGCTCAAAGAAAATCTCGGCGCGGCGGGTTGGACGCTGACGCCGGAACAAATCAAACGGCTCGACGCGGCCAGCGAGCTGCCCAAGCCATATCCATACTGGCATCAGCGTTACATGATCG
>JANMNW010000261.1:0-2746 GCA_031368515.1 Chloroflexota bacterium | reverse complement strand
TGGTCTTTTTTGTTGCGCGGCCGCCGATTACAACCGCGTTGTGATTGGCATGTACATCTTTTTGGCGGCGGTGTAGAGCGGCGACATCAGTGTGCTGCTGCCGGCGTTGTAACTCCCGATAATGGCCGCCTGCTGTGGCGTGCTGATCGTGCGCAAGCCGGTGTCCGCGGCCAGCGCGGCTGGCAGCGTGAAGGTGAAGTTGCCGCTGCCGTCGGCCGTGGCTGTGCCGCCATAGGTCAACGCCTCTTCAAGGCCGTCCATGTCGTCGGTGTAAAAGTCAATCAAGCAGTTGGGGCACGGGCTGCCGTCGCCGCTGCCGCCGCTCACAGTGACGCCCGAGATTTGCGTAATTTTCGCTGGTTTGAAGAGCGCGAGGGTATTGGTGTTCAAGTTGAAACTGAAGACCCGCCCGGCCGACTCTTTGACGATGTTGCGGCGCACGGTGATGGCGTCGAAACTGGGCGACGAATCGCTGGCCAGGATCGCCGCGTCGATCTTGCTGTCGCCCTCGAAGCCCTTGCGGCTCTTGACGATGGTGTTGTCGCTGATCACCGTGTTGTTTCCCGAGACTTTGATGCCCTGGCCGCATACGCCCACCTCGCTGTTGGCGCTGTCCACGCCGATGATGTTGTTCCGCACGGTGTGGTTTGAGCCGAAGATCTCGATGGCCATGGGCGGCGTGGCGTTGGCGGTTTGCACGATATGCAGCCCGGCGATGCGATTGTTTGCAATGGTGTTGCTGATGCCGCTGGTTGAAATGCCCCAGCCGCCATACCAGCTGCCCGCGGTGGCGTTTGCGTTGCGGTTGCACACAATCGCCGGCGCCACGGCCGGCACGGTGCCGTCCGCGCGCGTGCCGATGGTGTTGTTGGTCACCTGATTGTTGTCGCCGCCATCGATATCGATCGCGCGTGAAAAAGCGCCGGTGATCACGGTGTTGCGCACAATGTTGTTGTCCGAGCGCAGCACGATGCCGCCGCCGGCCATTCGCTGCGGCTGGAGCGGTGTTCGAAAGACCATGCTCTGCCCGTCGGCGCTCAGCCCCATCCAGATGTTCTCGTTGAGGTTGTCGGACTCAAACACGTCGATCACGCCGCCGCCGAAGAAGCCGATATTGCGGATGGTGTTGCCGCGGCTGCGCACAGCCAGCCCAAAATCGCTGGTGTTGATCATGATCTTTGGCCCGCTGCCACGTCCTCCCGGCTGAGTGGCCCCGTCCAGCGTCACCTGCCCCGCCAGGTTGGCGATGCTGGGCGTCTTGAGTTCCAGCGCGCTCGCGCTCAGCGTCAGCGTCCAGACGCCCAGGCTGCTGTCATAGCCGGGGTCGGCGGTGGTGATGTTAAACGTCACTGCGATGGGCAGGTCGGCGCGCGGGCGCGCGGATGCTTCGCGCAACGCCCGGCGCAGGCTGCACGGCGACGCCGGCACAAAGAATGCGCCCTGCGTGTAGCCGCAGGTCTCGGTCAAGCTGGTCGGATTTGGATCGTCTGTGGTGGTTACCGTAATGGTGACCGCCTCGGGCGCGGCGGGCGCGCTGGCCAGGGCCGGCGCGTGCGGCGCAACCAGGGCGCCTGCGATCAATGACGTGACAATTGCGTTGCGAAAGTGCTTCATACTTGCGGTTCCCTTTTCGCGCGACCTCGCACGATGCATCCAGTGTAGCGAACGCGCCACGCCGGTGCGTCTCAGTTTGAAGGCAAATCGTCTCGCCTGAAATTCAAGCACGGCGGTCATGCGAGCGTCACGCCGCAGTGCCCCCTGATTCGTCGCCGGGCTGCGCGAGCGCTATTTGAGGTGCGTTTCGCGCGGCAGGCGCGCGAACGCATAAAGGGTGAGGTAGGCGCCGATCAGAAACAATCCCAGCAGCAGCGTGAACACGTAGGTGCGCCCGTGGTCGAGCGGGTTCAATAAGCGCGAGAGGACATCGCGCGCGATCTCGTCCGGGTTCATGACCACATCCCAGCTGTTGAAACGCAGAAAGCGTCCGAGATACACGCCAAAGCTTGAAAGACCCAAGGCAACGATCGCGAACACCCAGCCGGCAGCCGAGCCCATGCGATCGGTCACGCGCTGGTGCATCAGGTATAGCGACAGGTAACCGGCGATGGTGCCCGTCCATGCAAACGACACCAGCATCAGCAGGTCATACCAATACGGCACATCGCGCACGCGAAAGTGCATCAGATCCGTAAGCACATAAGGCGCGTTGGGCAAAAAGATCAGCCAGGTGGCGGTCAGCGCGACCAGCGCCATGCGCCCGCGCGCGCGGCTGGCCACCAATGCGCAGCACAGCGGTATCCACGCCAGCAGCAGATTCCACAGGATAAAGCCAAACTGAAAACGGCCGGTCCATTGCCAGCGCACGGCGACCATGGCCACGCTAAGCAGCGAGGTTGAGCCCAGCATGAGCATGGGCATGAGCCCCGGTGTTTGCCTGAATGTGTTGCGAAGCATTGTGTTGATGCTAGTCATCCCGTTTGCAGCGGCCCGGACGTTAAGCCGACGTGCAAGCGACGACCGGCCGGCAAAGCGCATTGAGCAATCTATGCGCGGCCGGGTTGTGGCGCCTCCGTGGAAAGGACGAACCCCGTCTGCGCCTGTTGCATGCGGAAATGTTGCGAACGCAAAGGAGGTGCTAAGCGGTCAGCTCCTCCTGCAATGGGAAAAGCTTATTGCATCTGCCATGCCCCTAAGCCGGACAAGCCGGAACCAAACAAGGACAAGCCAAAACGTGTAAGGTTCGGGG
>JANMNW010000257.1:0-2999 GCA_031368515.1 Chloroflexota bacterium | reverse complement strand
GCGGACGATGGCCCGCGAGGCGAAATTTGTCATGAATTCGATGTAGCCCAGAAACGAGCGCGGTTTAGCCAGGCGGCAAAGGTGCGACCCTCGATGTATACGTGGCCGCGCGCGTCGCGTTCGTTGGGCAGCCCCAGCGCGCGCCAGTCATTGAGCGTGGGGATGGCGATGTCAAGCTCTTCGGACAGTTCGCGCAAGGTGTAGAGCATTGGCAGTAGACCCGGCGCGCGCACGATGACGGCGTGGCTGGGTCGGATGCGGGTGGCAGCATGTCTTTTCATAGAGGTTTGTTTCCTGTGGGTCACGGCGGTGAAGCGGGCGTCTTCTTGAGGAGCGTGTTGAGCATGCTGGCATACGCGTCCAATGCTTCGCGCGCATCCGCGACGCCTTTCTGAAGCCTGTGCATGTCGCTGGGCGCGAGTAGTGCAAGCTGCTTGGCCGTGCGTTGCGTGAAGCGCTCGATCAACTGGTTGCACAGCCGCAGTTCGCGTTCGGCGAGCGTGGGTCGGCCTGGTTTGGCTGGCCGTGTCTCTTTCGCTTTGGGCGTCATCTCGGCCCCGTCCGGCTTGATCAGCCGTTCGATGGCGCGGACCTGCTCATCGGGCGCTATTCGCGCCAACTGTGACAGGTTGCGCTGGCTGAGGCGGTAGGCGCGTGCAAGCTGGATCGTGCGTTCGGTCAATTTGTCGGCGCATTGCGCCAATTGCAACACCGCGCGGCGTTGCAGCGAACGGCCAGTCAGGCGATGCACCTCCTTGACACACAACAAGATCGCCAACTCGCTATCAGCGTGCTTACCCGTGGGGTCGATCTCCAAAGCAACGCATGCGCCAGCGCGATCGGCGCGAACACGGTCAAACATCGCGCGGTAGGTGTCGCGCACCAGCAGTGCGAAGTCCACTTCAGGGATCGGTTCGCGCTGAGTATTGACTTCCCACTGGGCAAGCCAGAGCGCATCCAGGTCAGAAGCGTCGTCGGGTTCGATCAGAACGGGTATGGATCGGCCCGGGAGACGCCCATCGCCATCCAGCAGGACACAGGCCCAAAACCGTCGCTCGCCATCCTTGATCTCGTAGCGCGACGCGGTATCGTGATTGGCCTCGATCACCAGAATGGGGTGCTCGATGCCAATGCGGGCGATGCTGTCGACCAACGGCCTCAGATTGCTCAGGTGCCCCTGCGCCTCGGTGTCCCCACTGGCTGCGCGGGTCACAAGCGCGGCTATGGTGTCGGCGGCCGTGCGTTCGCCGCGACCAAAGGCGCGGCGCAGGTCATCGGGCAGACCGTGTCGGGGTTGACGCAGGTTGAGCGTGAGCTGGGTTAGTGGCAGCAGATCGACGCCCGCGACGGGTTGCGCGATTTGTGGCTGTGGCGCCTGTTCGGCGAGCGCGGCCGGTGTGTCGGTTTTGCCAGTGACCGCCAAACTGCGCACGCGTTTGAACTGCGCAAGCATCTGGTCAATCGAGAGCGTTTCAGGCATAGAGCCTCCTGTGTTGAACGCACCCTTTGCGGGGCGGTCAGCGAATGGGCATGGCGATTTCCTGACTCAGCGCCGTAAGCGCGGGGCTGCGCCAGCCAGGACGGTCGAGCGCATATGGCGCATTGGTGTCTGTGGGGTTCGCGCTAAAGTAATTCCAGTTCCACAAAATCGCCAAACGCACATAGCCGCTTTGAGCTGCCCAACGCGCGCCTTGCGCAAACACGCGGGTCTGTTCGGCCTCGGTGTGGCGCATCGCCCAGGCAAAGTCCGCTGGTGTGCGGCTGTTGACCGGGAGCGCGTAACCCCACTCCGTCAGGCAAATGGGGCGGCTGTGCTCGGCGAGTGCGTAATATCGCGCCGCCACGGTTTCGAGGTCGCCCTCCGGCGACGGGCCATTGGCATGCGCACCGACACAATCCAGCCTGTTCAATCCGTCGTATTCAAATAGCTTGCCCAGAAAGCTTGCGTCGTTGATGGCCTTGACGCCGTCCGAGTGGGCGATCGGCGCTGGCACGCCGGAGACGACCAAGATGGCCGGGTCGACTGACTTGGCGATGCCGTGACCCATCGTCAGAAAGGCCTGGTAGCGCAGCGCCGACACGCCATCGCTGGATTCGGCATCGATGTTTGGTTCGTTCCAGATCTCCAGCGCGTGTATCTGGCCCGGATACCGCGTCAGCAGCACATACAGAAACCGACCAAAGTCCGCTACACGATCCGGGAAGCCGAGCGTGTCGCGCGCCAGGCGCAGATGCGCCGGCGAGGTCGTGACGCTGAGCAACACTTTCAGCCCGCGCCCGCCGGCCGGAGCGATGACGGCGTCGAGACAGCGCCAGTCGATGCCTGACGGTGTCGCCATATCGCCCCAACGCACTTGCTGTTTGATCCATGTAAAGCCCAGCGCCTGGATGTCGGATAGATACGTGGATGGCGGGTAGTCGCAGCCGTTGATTTGGACGCCGAATTCTGTGGCGACCGATGGAACAGGCGCTGTGGGTCCGTCTACTGCGCGGTGTCGTGTGCGGGCTGGTGGCGCCGAGGGAGTGACCGGGGCGCGCTGAGATGGTGGCACAAGCGAGTGCGCTGGTGCACATGCCGCGAGCAGAATGAGCGTGAATGCGATGCATCGTGTCGGCATCAATCGTCAGTCGGGCATTGCGGCGCTGGCGTATGTATGAAGGTCATCAGTGAGGAGACGATAGCTGGTGACAGAGGAACGGGTCAATAAATGGCTCAGTTAGCAGTGCATGCTAAGGCTTGCCTGCGGGGCAAGTCTTTTGCCAAAGTGACGACATCCAGTGAGCCGCGCAACGTTGCAGCATGCGCAGGGAGGACAATTTAAGCCTCAACTGCCCGGCCCAACGCTGCGTTGGGCTTAGCGCTGTCACCACGTACACTACGAGACTATTGACTGTGTTACATTTGTAGCTACAATTGACTCATGCAATTCGAGTGGGATGAGCGCAAGCGGCGATCCAATCTCAAAAAGCATCTCTTGGACTTCGAGGATGCCGAGATT
>JANMNW010000228.1:0-4078 GCA_031368515.1 Chloroflexota bacterium | reverse complement strand
CGTGAAACTACCGCCGATGAAGCGTCAACCAAACGCCATCTAGGTTTGTCCTATTTGGGTAGGTTTTGGAGTACGGTGTCCTGTCGTGTCGTCAGCGCGTCATCGGCAACCTAAAGCTGCCAAACAGCTCAGGGGTGGTGCACGTGGTGATGTCTGCCTGCCCGCCGGCAAAGGTCACCACCTGGATGCCATAGGCTTTGAACACACCATCGGCATCATCGAGTTTGTACAAGCCGAATGCGATGCGCCCATTGGCGCGCGTCGGCAACAGCTTCCAACGGCGCACCGGCGCGCCGGCAAAAACCGTGCGCCCAATCAGCCAGCGAATCGCCGCCCGACCCTGAAACCAAACCGGGATCGGCGGCATGCTGAACGACGCGCCGGCTTTGAGCAGCGCCACCAGCCCTTCGACATCGGCATGCTGCCAGGCGTCGACATAGCGTTGCAGCAATGACGCATCGATCTGGGTATCGGCGTCCGCCGGCGCATACGTTTCTGCCAGCGCCTGGCGCGCCCGGAATAGCGCGCTCTTGGCCGCGCTGACGGTCACCTCCAGCACCTCAGCCGCTTCTTTGGCTGAAAACTCAAGCACGTCGATCAAGATCAACACTGCGCGCTGACGCGCCGGCAAACGATGCAGCGCGACCATGAACGCCAGCGTAATGCTTTCGTGATGCACACGCACTGCCTCCGGATTCGTCTCTTCGCCGGCAGGCATCTCGTCGGGAAATGGCTCAAGCCAAATCGGTTCGCGCACTGCGGGCGGGATGGCTTCGTCAATTCTTGCTGCGCGGCCCGGGCCAACCGGCAGACTGCGGCGAGGCCGTCGCTCAAGCACATTTAGACAAGCGTTTGTCGCAATTTTGTAGAGCCAGGTGCGCAGTGGCGCGCGCCCCTCGAATGTCGCACGATGTTGCCAGGCACGCAGCAACGCTTCTTGCGCCAGCTCTTCGGCCTCATGCACACTGCCCAGCATCCTATAGCAATGTGCCTGAAGTTGTCGCCGATAGGGTTCAGTCTCTGCCGCAAACGCATCAGAATCGGTTTGTGTCAGAGTGGGCGTCTCAGCCTGCTTGGTTGAATCCATCACGGTTCGGGTCAATTTCGACATAAAAACGCATGCACAGAGTTCATAGATTAATTTCAGATTGAGTATCGCGCCAGCGCATCTTTTCACCTGCCCAGGTTGTCTTAATTAGCAATTATTCAAGGACGCGCTAATATCACGTTCTAATTTTCGGCGCAGCCAGCCCACACTATTGCACACTCAGCGCAATGGTGAGGCCCAATTTGTGTGTCGATGCGGCGGCCACTCAGGGCCTGCGCATTAATTCTGGTTTATTCAGTGGAGGTAGATCGAGCTATGAAGAAAAAGGAAAGTGCGGCGGCCAAGCCTGCCAAGACAACAAAGGCGGCCGGCGGCAAGGGTGACGGCACCAAAGAGAACCCCTGGCAGCTGCAAACGGCCAACGGTGGTTCGGAATACATCATGTATCGCGATGAAGCTGCTGATCCGCCCGCGCTGGTGTGCAAAGTGGGCACTACCGAACTGCGCTATCACTTGCGCTGCATCGAAGACTTGCACGCCATGCTCAAGAAGCACGGCGACTGGATGCCGCTTGGCGCCGCCGATGAAAAAGCTGACGCAGCCGACGGCACCGTCGAGGGATGGGGACGCGCATCGAACAATCCGGTCGGCGGCTGGTACGGCTTGCGCAAGGGCTACCGCGGGCGATTTGGCATGTATGTTCCGCCGCTGATGGAAGTGCTTGGCCTGGTCGAACTGGAACACAACCCGCGCAACAACCGCGTGCGCGCCAAGTAACAGCATCACTTGCGCAGGCGCGTCTGATGGGCGCGCCTGTGCTGATCAGGATCAAGCAATCATGTCTACTCGCATCCCCCTCGATGGCCGCGCCAGCAAAACCAAATCGACTTTTCGCATGTAATTGGCGGTTGGCAAAAAAATTCGCGCAACTCCCGATCGGGTCTGGAAACTCTTGACCAACGCGGCCGAATTCCCGCGCTGGAATTCCACCGTCACCTCAATCAGTGGCACGATTGCGCTGGGCGAGAAGCTCGAGATCAAAGTACCCATCGCGCCGACGCGCGTGTTCAAAGTCAAAGTGTCCGAGTTTGTGCCGGCAAAACTCATGGTCTGGCGCGATGGCGCCGCGCCCATGTTCCAGGGCGTGCGAACCTACTCGCTCATGGGCAAATCCGATGGCACCACCGATTTCACCATGGCCGAAGTCTTTAGCGGCCTGATGCTGCCGATGATCGCAGGCTCGCTGCCGGACATGGTGCCGGTATTCAGCACCTATGCGGCCGATCTAAAGCGCGCGGCAGAAACTGCATAGGCGCGCAGCTACAACACGTCCACCACTGTGCCGCTGTCCAGCGAAGCGATGGCAGCATGGATGACTTTTTGCGCCGCCAGCCCGTCGGCGCCGCTGCCATCGATGTGCTCCGGCGCGACGCCGTTGGTCACCTGTCGCAGAAAGCTGTGGATGCGGTCCTTGAAGGTGTCGCCAAAGCCGCTAAAGCCGCCAAAGACCGGGTTTTGATACACCTGCTGGATCATGCTGTCGGCCGGGTACAGCGTGGCGCGCATCCACATGTCTTCGATGACCAGCCGGCCATTGATGCCGGTGACTTCGCAGCGCTCGACGTTGTGCGCGCGCTTGAGGTCATAGCTGCTGGTGAGGTGGCCGACAGCGCCGCTTTCAAACTGCACGTTGATCGAAGCCGTCGACCACATCCAGCGGCCCGGCGCCTTGGTCGCAAAGCACTGCACGCGCTTCACATCGCCGCAGAAGTGGCGCATAATGTCGACCGAATGCGGATTGAGCGCCTTCAAGTGATAGTAGGGCGAGTCGAGATCCTCGGGCCGGCCTATCCACAACGCCATGTTGCAAAACAGCAGCGTGCCCAGCCGGTCGTCGTTCTGCCACTGCTTGGCAGCGCGCGCGGCCGGCGTGAAGCGGTGATTCATGTTGATCGCATAACAGCGCCGTTTTTCGCGCGCCAGCGTCACCATCTCCTGCGCCGACTCCAGGTCGTTGCTGATCGGCTTTTCGCCCAGCACATGGCAGCCGGCGTCGAGCGCCTGCATCGTCGGCTCATAGTGGTCGCTGCTGTACTCAAAGCCGCCGGTCGTCACGCTGCACAGATCGGGCTGCATCTGCGCCAGCATTTCCGAGGCCGACAAAAAATGCGGCACGCCCAGGCGCTTGCCGGCGCGCTCGGCGCGCTCTGGATTCTTGTCGCACACCGCGATCAACTCGGCAAGCGGGTCGGCCTGATAGATGTCCGCATGCAGATTGCCGATATTGCCAAGGCCGATGACGCAGGTTCGTAACATGTCAGCTCAGATATCCCTGTTCGATCATGTCTTGCCTAAACAAGTGATCAAAGCGGTCAAAGTCGACGCCGCTGGTTTTCCAGCGGCCAACGGCGTCGGGCCGCGTGATCACCCGGCCCATCGGAAAGCCAAGAAACGCTTCGAGCCGCGCCATCACCTCTGCGTTCTTGAGCACAAAATCTTCGAAGCGGACTTCGATGCGTTTTTTCGGCGCCGGCGTGGCGCGCACGATGTCACGCTGATACTTCCAGCTGATCGCGCGCTTCATGTGGATGTCGTCGTCGGCCGGCTTTTCGTAAGGCACGCCAAAGTCGGACAGATCGTCGGTCAGATGCCCGGCCAGGATGCTGTCGCGCGGATCGCGCACCCAGAAGATGTAGTCGATGTCCGGAAACATTCGGATGATCCACGGGTAGATCAGCGTCGTCTCCGGCAGCTTCCAGCCGCGCGGCTCCTTGCGACCAAGCACATGCCGCAGATAGCGCCGCACCAGAAACTCAAACACCGGGTCAATGGGCATCGTGTGCAGCCGCGAGAAGTCCCATTGATTGCCTCCCTGATGCGTCACGTGTTGCGCCATGACGCGACAGGCGGTGTAGAGATCGTCCGGCGGCAGCATGTCGCCGGACTCGTTGAGAACCGCACCCATAAACACGCCGCTGCCATACAACGCGTGCGAGATGGCGCGCGTGCCGGAATGGCCGCGGCCGATGA
>JANMNW010000195.1:0-2059 GCA_031368515.1 Chloroflexota bacterium | reverse complement strand
GGTGCCGAGAAACGTTCACGATCGTCGCCAAACTTGGTCAAGACCGCCGGCGCCAGAAAGGCGCCCAGCCCAGGCAGTGATCGAAACAGTGCCGCATCCGGATGTTGTTCGAACAGCGCTGTGAGCGCAGATTGTTCACGGCGCTCGGTCTTCACCAGATCCAGTGCCAAACGTGCCACATGGGTCACTTCTGAGGCGTAGGCCAGGCTGGCCACAGGATTGGGCTCCGGTCGCGTGCGCTGCAGTCGTGCAAAGCGATCCGGCAGACGCTGGGTTTGGGTGTAATGATGACGCTGTGCAAACGCCACGAAGCCGTCCCACGTCAAGCTCACAGCCGCCTGTGGCGTGGGAAATTCCTGCACAAACTGCAGTGCGATCTGCGCGCTCAGCTCGCCGAACACCTCGGTTGCCGCTGAGTAGTAGCGCAACAACACAGAGCGCAGCCGGTTGGTCCAACGCACGATATTGCGCTTGAGATACAGCATCAAACCAATCTTGGCTCGCATCTGTTGCACCAGCTCGCCATCCGGATGCCAGGCCATCAAGCGTGCCCGGTCGGTCCGCAGCACGTCGGCGATGATTCTGGCATCGCTCGCGTCGCTCTTCGCACCGCTTTGCCGAAAGCGGCCGCGTGTGCTGTTGATCATGCCTGGCGGCAGCACATACACCTGTGTGTAGCCGCGCGCCCACAGAAAGTCGATCAGCAACGAATGGGCCGTCTCGATGCCGACCAGACACTCTGCCGGTGATAGTCCCAGCCGCTGCCGTGCATCATCGAGCTTGGCGAACCCGTCAACACAGTGCAGGATGCTCTGCTGTGCCACAACCGCGCCTGCTTCGTTCATCCAGCACAGATCATGTTTCAGCTGACTCCAGTCAATTCCCAGATACACGTTCATGGGTTATCCTCCTGGAGTCTTCGTCGGAGGTCCGGGCGCGGACGCGTTGCACCGTGTTCCTATTAGGGCGCTTGCTGCGCTGCACGCTTTCGACGGAGTCACGCACTGGGTCTGGCCGACAGTCCAACACAGGCGCTCGCGGCGCATGCTACACATGGTCGTTTGCTGCCAGACCAGGCGCTCATGGGGATGGATTGAGGGTTGACTGAGCATCCCGCTTTCTATCCCCAGTTCGCCTACTTGTCGAGTCTAGCTAATAGGCTACACACGTCATCCGCGCCGTTTTCAGGCTGCTAATCGGTAATCGTGATGGAGTCCGTTGAGCACCGACGTCGCAATCACCCTGCCCTTTGCCGGTGACGCCCTGGCTGCACCACCGCAGGGAATCTTTTGCCGGATGCCTTGGTGCGGTCGCGCGTAGTTGAAGTAGGTGACATAAGCCTGTGCCACCCGCAGCAGCTGCCGTTCGTTCAGGATCAGCAGATGATCCAGACACTCGCGCCGCACACTTTTCAGAAATCGCTCGCACACTGCATTCGCCCGGGGTGCTCGGACCGGCGTGCGGATGACCTTCGTGCCCGAGGCCTTCACCGCCTGGTCGAACTCGTGACCGTATTTGCTGTCGTTGTCGCGGATGATGAAGCGGGGAACTTGCCCATAAGGTGTCGCTTCCCGCAATTGTTGCGCGACCCAGCTTTGATTCGGCGCACTCGTCACACCGACATGCACGATGCGTCGGGTTCCCAGCTCGATGATGAATACAGATACAGGTGTCGGAAGAACAGATCCATGACCGGCAGGAAGTCGCAGGCGAAGGTATCTGCCGCATGCGTCTTCACGCACGTCGCCCAAGTCTGACTCGGCGCCGGCTTCGGTCGCAGCCGCCGCAGATGTTTCTGGATGCTGCGTTTGGCGACGTGGATTCCGACTTTGAGCAGCTTGCCGCGGATCCGTTCTGCGCTCCAGAGTAGATTGTCTGTTGCCATGCACTGGATCAGATCGATTGTGGGCTGTGGCAAGCTGTTAGCGTCCTGAATAAATGAAGGCGCGCGGCCGGAATAGATGGAGAGCGTTGGCGGGGAAAACGATAACGGGCACCGATCGGTGCCCGTGTTGCTTTGAGAGTGCAGGCGCTCAATCTTGTTCAAGGTCGTTGATGG
>JANMNW010000120.1:0-30317 GCA_031368515.1 Chloroflexota bacterium | reverse complement strand
CTACAGCTTGCGCATTAGTGGGAGCGAGCGTAAAGCCAGGATGCAGCGCTTGTGCGCGATCGACAAAAAGACGCACCGCATCAAATGCGCTAACGGCTTCTGCATGGGTTGCGGCTCTTGACGTGCGTGGCGTGGTCAACGGCGGCACATACAAGGTCAACTCGCCCGGCACCAGCAGCGCCTCGCGACTGGTGCACAGAAGATGCAAGCCGGAGCAAGTGCCGATTAAATGCGCTGCCAGATTGGCCCAGGCATCGGCCAAATGCTCGCAGTTGTCCAACACCAACAGCACACGCCGCCGATCCAAATACTCAGTCAGTGCATCAAGCGGGGATTTGGCGCCATGGCGGTCAAGCGTAAATGTGTTGATCAGCGCAGGCAGCAGCTGTGTCTCGTCGCTAAGCGCGGCCAGCGACACCCACCAAACGCCATCCGCGAAGTCATGCTGCACTGCCCTGACAACTTCAATCGCCAGCCGCGTCTTGCCGACGCCGCCCGGTCCGATGAGCGTCACCAGTTTGGAATCGGGTTCCTGCAACAGCCGTCCAATTTGCTTAAGCTCCGGCCCGCGGCCGACAAAGCTCGTCAACACCGCCGGTGGCGTGTGTGCGGCGGAGCGGCGCGCTTGCATATCGACCGGCGTCACGCTGCGCTGATGAACTGCCAGCTGCTGTATTAACGCTGCTTCCGCACTGTTGGCTGCATAGAGCGGCGGCAGTTCTGCCGCGCCGAGCAGGGCGTTGGCTTCTTCGACGCCATTCATCACGCCCGCGTCATCCAGCGCCTGGATCACACGCAGAATGCGCTCGCGCGCCTGTGTGCCCGTTAGATCTTTTTGCCCCGCGCACATGCGCGCAATCACCGCCGGGTCATAGCCAGCCATTTCCGCCAGCCGCGCCTGAGTGAAGCCCTGTTTGCGGGCGCGCAAGCTGCTGAGGAGATTGCCAAAGGGATGGGTGCGGCGCATGGGCTCACCATAGCGCGCGCGACGCCAAAACTCAAGCCGGTCTCAACACTATTGAAGCTTGTCTCAATTGCCGGGCTTGGAGCATGCGCATGCCGTCAGCGCACCCGTGCGAGAATGCGCGCCTATGAAAACCGAATCCGGTCTCGAATACACCGATGAAGTCGTGGGCACGGGCGCGCAGCCGCAACGCGGCCAAACCGTCAAGGTGCACTACAGCGGCTTTCTCGACGACGGCACCAAGTTTGATAGCTCGCACGACCATGGCAGCCCCTTTGAATTTCAAATCGGTGGGCCAGGTCATCAAAGGCTGGGACGAAGGTGTCGCGACGATGCGCGTCGGCGGCAAGCGCAAGCTGTTGATCCCCTCGGAGCTGGCTTACGGCAAGCGCGGCGCCGGCGGCGTGATCCCGCCCAACGCGCGGCTGACCTTTAATGTCGAGCTGTTGGGCGTGCGCTAGAACTCATCCTGAAAATGTGGGCCCCACCTTTTTCCCCAACGTTTCAGGTGTACATGCAAGGTGGAGTCCACATTTTAGGATGAGTTCTAGCCTTTCGCGATCCATCACCATGAATTCAAACACCCTCGCTGCGCGATGCGCAGCGAGGGTGTTTGCCAACTTGGATCATGCCGTTAAGAGAACGATCAGCGTGACACCTTACCACTTGATGTGTGGGCGAAGTGACCGGCATTTCGCAAGCAGATCCCCCAGATTTCCCCTGCGTTTGAAGTACACAATCATTTCTCGGGCGTATTCTGGCCGTGTCGCGCCTTTGATGTCTTCCGGTTCGGCGCCCAGCCGAAACGCAATCTCTCGCAACTCTTCGATTCCAAACGCTTCTGTCAGATGATCGAGTGTTGACGAGGTGTCACGCTTCGACATGTTTTCATGAAATCGCCGGACATCGCGACTCCATTCAAGAAAGATCGGCTGAGTGGCTTCGTTTGGGAAGAGAAAAGAGCCGTCAGGACTTAAGCTCACAAAGTTGACCGCCCAGTCATATCCTCGGTCCACCAGGCCTTCCAGGTGCAAGCCGTCTTCCGCCAGAACCAGCAAAGGATGACCCAGTAGATAGGCCATTCCCGCCTCGATATGGTTCCACGGTGTCGTCGTTCGAACCTGGCTCAGCAACCGTTGCCGGCTGGTGCTTCTCCGCTCAATAGCCGAATCGCTAAAAACTCGTTCGAAGGCAACAACTACCGTTCCCGAACACTCTCGCAGAGTGCCTTCTATGGGGATCAGGGGCTGTTTGGGCGACCATACATTTCTGCCCACGGTCTTGTGCTCAAAGCCCAATTCCTGTAATTGAACTTCCACAGACCGAATGAACGCTTCCTGTTGCGGAGTTACGCCGTTTCCAGTGCTGAGGAATACCTTGATGTTGCTGTCCACAATTTGAATTGTAATCGTGTGGATTGGTTCGCATAAACGCTGGCCTGCACGAAAATTGGGCCCAGGGCAATTGCCACAAGCGGTTGAAGTCAACGAGCGCATTTCTCATCGCTCGGTCACAGCTCAGGTTCTGCTTGAACTCATCAGATATGCCGAAGCAGCGCCGAGCAGAAGCGCCCCGCCTACGAGAATGATGATCATGCCTTGATCTGGGAATACGAGATCAACCGCAAACGACAGCGCTTGCATTGCGATTGCAAAGACAACACCGGCCGACAGCATCGCGACAGCAGAGCCGGCGGACTTTCGCATGAAAAGCACAGCCGCGCATCCCACCAGGCCGGCCATCAGAAAGAAAATGGACACATATAGTTGCAGCAACAGCCACGTCGATTGACCATAGCCCCGATCAAATTGATCGAAGACATAAACGGTCAGCAGCAAGTAGCTGGCGAATGCGACAACTGCGCCAAGCGTCCACCGCAACAGTCCGACAAGCCGCATCATGATGAAGCCGCTGCCATCTGGGACATTACGCAGCGCCGCCAAATTCATTGTTCACCGCTTGCACCAGCGCGCGCATGTAAGCGATCGAATACGCCGTGCCCACGCGCGGCCCGCCCAGCATGGCCGGAATGTGGTCGGGAATGATGCAGCCGTCAAAGTTCACTTCGCGCAGCGCGCGCATCACCGCGTGCATGTCCTGATAACCATTGTCGATCAGCGTCTCCACCCACGGTTCGGGCATCGGATTCGACACATTGCGAAAATGCACCTTGAATAGCTTGCCTTGCGCGGCAAAATACTTGATCGCATCGATCACACTGTTGCCCATGCCAATCGGCCCGCCTTCCAGCCAGCAGCCCACGCACAGGCACACGCCGATGTTTGGGCTGTCCGCGATCGCCATCGCCTTCTTGTAGCCCTCAAAGTTGCCGAACATGCAGCGCGGGATGCCGCCCAGGGCATACACCGGCGGGTCGTCCGGATGAATGCCGATGCGCACCCCGGAGTCTTCGGCCACGGGCGCAATCTGACGGATCATGTGCGCATAGTTGTCCCATAGCTCTTCTTCGCTATACAGGCGGCCGTGCGTCAAATCGCCTTCGTAAGTTTTGTCCACCCAGCGGCCAACCGCGTTCTTGATGTCGAGCCGGCGCGCATCCATGCCGCCGCGGCCCTTGGTGTGGCCCGAAGACCAGATGCCGTTGGCCATGTGCGCATAGGTGTTGTAGTAGATGCCCGCCGCGCCGATATTGCGGATGAATTGCTTGAACTCCTCGACTTTCTGATCGCGCCCGGGCAGGTTGAGCGTGATCTCCGGCACGTTGTGCACGCCGAGATTGGTGATGCGATAGATCTTCAGCCCATGGTCGCCAAAGCGCTTCACCAGGCTTTTGTAGAAGTCCAGAGTGTGCTGCTCGGGATTTGGGATGCCGACCATGGCCCATTCCACGCCAAGCTGCTCGAAGAACTGCAGGTCTTCGTCGCTGGCGTTCGCGCCGGTTTGGATGGCGATTTGAATGCCCGGCGTGCTCGAAAAGTAGCCGGGCACCGCGCGCATGGGATAGGAGCTTTGATTGTGACTCATTACAGCCAGTGTGCGGCATGTCGCCAATTCTGCCAAATGCGCCGGCCGTCAGCGCGCGCTTTTCATGGCCTTCAAGTGCTTTACATTTTTGTCGGCGCTCAGCTTCCTGTACTCTTTGCTGCCCTTCCCATAAATGGCGACTTTTGATTCATCATTGGCATGCACGCCCCAGCCGTAGGTCTTGCCCAGCGGCGAGGCGCGCAGACAGGCCTGTCCTTTGGAGAAATACTTGGCGCGTTCTTCCGTCAACCGCGAAGCGTCGACCTTGTTCTTCTCGGCGTATGCCGCAAAAATCACATCATCCGACGTGAATGTGTATGGATTCTTGGATATCAGCTCAAATTGAATGCGAGCGATGGTGCGCTCAGCCCTCTCCGGAGGGACAGTGCCCGTTTCGGCCTTGCAGTCGTCGGCAACTTCAATAAATGTGTTTGAATAGTTGGTCGTATGCATTCGATACACTCCACGCATGGTTGTTCGCCGCGCTGGCGGGCGCGATGGCGTTAAGCATAGCAACTTTGAATGACCCGGGCTTGTAGAAATGCGACAGCCGACGCCAGATAAACCGCCGCTTGCTGCAAAAGACGTGTTGCGCAAAGAAGAAGGCGCGCAGGCCTATCGCCTCAGCTTGTTTGGAGCGCCTGCAGCCCTGCGGTCGTGAGTGCAATACACCTGGTCGATGCAGCGGGATCGCGATGGCGGGCGATTGCGTCTGCGCGCGATGACCGATGCCGCCACCGGTGCTGTTGAATATAAGCTTGGCAAAAAGTACGGCGGCGATTCGCCCTATGCGCAGCCCATTGTGAACGTATATTTGAGCGCGGATGAATATTTTGCGCTGGCGGTGTTGCCTGGCCGCGCCTTGCGCAAGCGCCGCTATCGCTATGAGCAAGGCGGTCAACGGTTTTCGATCGATGTGTTTGAGGGCACTCATGCCGGGCTGGTGCTATGCGAGGCCGAAGCGCCCAGCCTGGAGGTGTTGCGCGCGCTGACATTTTCGGCGTTTGTGCTGGGCGATGTCACCGCCGATCCGAAACTGCAGCCAGAACTTGGCTGAAACAGCGCCGTCATAACGGAATTGCCCAAATACAGCCCTGCGAATGTCGAATTTTGACATTATGTAACGAAATTTGCCTTACATAGTGTGATTGGGTATGCTTGTCCGTCATGCACGTTGAGCGCGCGTCGGACGACATCTACATCTTCTCAAGCGATCGTTATGCCCAGGTAACGGCGAGCCTAATTGTCTCGCACGGCACCGGGGTGTTGATCGATACCATGCTGTACCCGAGCGAAGCTGCGCGGATTGCATTGCATGCCCGCACGCACTGCCCCAACGGCGTGCGATATGTTATCTACACCGGTCACGAAGCGGATCACACCTACGGCGCATTTTTGTATCCGCGCGCGGAGATCATTGCGCACGAGCGCGCGCGCGCCGAGATTTTGGAGAAGGGCGCGGCCGCGTTGGCGCAAGCCAAGGAAGCGCTGCCCGAGTTGGAGCCGGTGTTTCTAAAGCCGCCGACCATCACGTTTGCGCAAGGCGCGTTTACGTTGCGATTGCCTGGCAAGACGCTGGAGATCATTCATATGCCCGGGCACACGGCCGACGGCTGTTCAGTCTTGTTGCACGAAGAGCGCATCTTGTTTGCCGGTGATGCGATCATGGCGCTGCCGACTATCGTGCATGGCGATGTGGATCAGCTCAAGCAGTCGATCGAGCGCGTGGCGGCGATGCAGCTGGAATACATTGTGCAAGGCCATGGCGAATTGATTCTGCGCGGCGAGATCAAGGACACGCTCAAGCGGCTGGTGAGCTATCTTGACAGCTTGCGCGGCAAAGTGGAGCGCGTGGTGGATGCAGGCGGCTCACGCGAGGAAGCGCGCGCGATCACGATTGAATCGTGCGGCATGTCGCGCGTGCTGCTGAATGGTGCGGTGACGCAGCTGCACACCAGCAATGTGTTGTCGTTGTATGACAAGCTGATGGCCGGCCGCCCGGCATTGGCCAAGTCGTCGCGCGCGGCCAAACAAGTGGTTGAAGCGGTGGAACCTGCGCCGAAAGGCAAGAGCAAGGCCAAAAAACCGGCCGAGAAGCCCAGCCCTTCGGGCAAGCGCAGCATTCACAACAGCGTCAACACGGCGGTTGGACGGCCCTCGCGCACCGTCTAGCGCTTGACATCGCGCCGATTGTGCATATAATCACAAATCCTTATTGCGGGATAGAGCAGTGGCAGCTCGTCAGGCTCATAACCTGAAGGTCGTAGGTTCGAATCCTACTCCCGCTATTACAACCGCCCAGAAATGGGCGGTTTTTGGTTTTTCTAGCGAAATATATGTTGTGGCTTTTGCTTGATAACGTCTTGGCAACAAGGAAATAGGTATGAGAAAAAACATCTGCCCCCAAACGAGCTCCCGTGACATCCTCGCGAATCTGCCTTCAAAGGAACAAATAGTGAAGTGCGCCCCTAAGAGGCGCACGTCACTGCGACCTTCAGCCAACCGCAGGATTTCCCGCAAATCATGCACAATTGCCTCGAAAACGCCGGCATTGATCCAGCAATGCGGCGGAGAAAAGCGCTTCATCACATGATTATTGAAGCTGTGTGTCGCGATGGCCTGACGCAATAGCGACAGTCATGGTGTGGTGAGACGACTCTGTTTTGTCGCGAATGCCAGTGCGTCATTTTGTCTCAGTACTTGATCCTAGGCTGGCGAGAAGCTCGTCGAGTTGGTCGAGCGCCTCGGGCATCGCGCCCGTCGATCCGGAGTCAAGCGCTTCCTTCGAGGGATAGCGATCGTGCACGACCAGCAACGTCTTGCCTGCGCTTTCACCGAAGGTCACGGTGGTGACGGTCTTGCCGTTGTCACCTTCCTCGTTGGTCCAAACGAGGCGCGAGTGCGGTGTCACTTCGAGGTACGTGCCGAAAAACTCCATCGTCGAATCTTCGTGGCGAAACACCAAACGATACTGGCTCCCAACGCGAACATCCATTTCGCAGGAAAGTAGGGTCAGCCCATATGATTTTGGTACCCACCACCTCCTGAATAGTTCTGCCTTGGTCCACGCCTCGTACACGAGGCGCGCAGGCGCGTTGACGGTGCGTGTGACGACGAGTTCACGCTCGGACTTCCGCTCCACCGCCGTGCGGTTCTTCGTTGGGGTGGACTCACTTTCTTTTTTTACGTCCATTTGCTTTCTCCTTGCGTTTCAATTCCTCGACAACAATGTCCAACTCGTCGAAGCGCGCGGCCCAGAGCTGGCGATACCTCTCGATCCATGCCGCCTCTTCTTCCAGTCCGCGCAGCCCGAGCTTGCAGGTCCGCACGCGCCCAACCTTCTCTGTGCTGACGAGCCCCGCTTGTTCTAGGACGCCTATATGTTTCTTCATGCCCGTAAGGGTCATGTGGAACCTCTCGGCAAGGGCTGTGATCGATGCGTCCGCACGCCCGAGTTGCTCCAGAACGCCGCGTCGGGTGGCGTCAGAGAGCGCGCCGAACGAGGCATCGAAGTGAATTGGGCTATACTGAGCCATATGGTTCAGTATACAATATGGGTGACGGCATGCGATGGGAGCCTAAGCGCCCGCTTCGGCATCACCCGGTCCATCCCTACCGGGTTGTCAGCAGCCCGGCTTCCTGATTTCAGTGGCTTACGGGCCCTTCCCTGGCTGTTGCCGAAAAGTTCGGCGCGCTGATAACCTTCGGCTTGGCAAACACACGCATGAAAGACTTCATGACCTTTGGTATCTATCACGTTCCAGAGAATTCGATGGCAGCACGTTTGACCGCCGCCGCACAGCAGTGCCAGAAGGGCAACCAGTAGCATTCACTGATGAGTTCGCACGTGCATCACTCAAGGAATCCCAGTGGCGGTCTTTTCTGCGAAAGAGCCAGCTGTCTGGTACCCCAGATCTTCACTTTGTTTTGCCCGCAATATCGGCCTGGTTGACGCCAGTGCTTGAGTGCGCGCAGCAACGTCGTGCATTCCCAAAAACCTGGACTCCTGGCGCCGGATGGCGATGACCCTATGGAAGAAATCTACGTGAGCACCGATGTCGAAGCGGATGGCCCAATCCCCGGACCCCACTCCATGCTGAGCTTCGCTTCGGCCGCATATCGAGCGGACAAAACGCTGCTTGGCACTTTCTCCGCCAATCTGACAACGTTGCCCGGCGCAACCGGTCACCCGGAAACCATGGCCTGGTGGCAGGGCAACGCCGATGCGTGGGACGCCTGCCGGCGGGATTTGCAGACGCCGGAGACGGCGCTGCCCGCCTATGTGGCCTGGCTCAAGGCGCTGCCAGGAAAACCGGTCTTCGTGGCGTATCCGGTGGCGTATGACTTCATGTTTGTGAACTGGTATCTGATGCGCTTTGCCGGTGAGAGCCCGTTCTCGCACTCGGCGTTGGACATCAAGACGCTGGCGATGGTGCTCCTGAAACAGCCGTATGGCGAAAGCACCAAGCGCAACATGCCAAAGCGCTGGTTCGATGAAGGTCTGCCGCACACGCATCTGGCGTTGGATGACGCCATCGAGCAGGGCGCGCTGTTCTGCAACATGCTGGCGGAGTTGCGCGAGCGCAGCCTATAGATCAATCACGATCGGCTTGAACGCGATGTCATAGCGTGGCCCGAGCATGCTGGCGTTGACAAACGTCGTGGTGAGCGCAGAATGCACTTGCATGCCTGCGCCCTCATGGATGTGGCCGAAGACGTGCAGTTTCGGCCGGACCCGGTCGATCGCCGCGAGCAGATCGCGGCAGCCGGTCAGCTCGCCAAGGAAGTTGCGGTCACGGATGCCGAACGGCGGGCCGTGCGTGATCAGGACGTCGATATCGCCCGGAATCAACGCCCAGCGCGCGGCTGAGACTGGGCCGCGATCCTGGTTGAATGCCCAGTCGAAGAAGCGCGGCGTGTAGGGCGAGCCGTAGAAGCGCAGGGCGTCGATGACAACCGAGCTGTCCTGCAGATAGGCACAGCCGCGCAACAGCGATTGCGCCTTGGCGGGTTCGTCCTGAAATAGAAAATCGTGGTTGCCGGCAATGACGATCTTGTGCCGGTGGGGCAGGGCGGCCAGCCACTCGCCGAAGTCACGGATCTCCTCGATCTCGCCGCCGTTGCTCATGTCGCCGGCGTGAATCAGCACGTCGCCATCTGGGATCGTGAGTCGGTCGTGCATGCCGTGGGTGTCGGAGATGAGGACGAGCCGCATGGCATGCAACGATACGCGCATGATGCATGATCAGTTTGACGTTTGGGCTACTGCGGATCGGCGACGATTCAGTGCGCGGGAAGTGCACTACCAGATTCAGGTCTGGTCGGCTTCGACCACAGCCAGTGCCTGGTTCACCACGCTGCCATCGACCGTCTCTCGTGCCAACAGCTGCGCGGTCAGATATTCCAGCGCGCCGCGACGGGCGCGCAAACACTGAAAGGCGCGCGCATATTGATCGCTCACGATGCGCTGCACCTCCGAGTCGATCACTTGACGCGTCTCCGGGCTGACCTGCGCATCGTCCAGGGCCGCGCCGCCAAGATACTGCAGCTGCTGCCCGGCATACCGCACAGAACCCAACTTGTCGCTCATGCCGAACTCGGTCACCATGCGCCGCGCCAGCTCGCTCGCGCGCAGGATGTCGTCGCTCGCGCCGGTGCTCAGCGACTCAAGCATCAGCAGTTCCGCCGCACGGCCGCCCATCATCATGGCGATCTTGTCCAGCAACTCGCTCATTGTGAGCAGGTAACGGTCCTCGGTCGGCAGTTGCATGGTGAAACCCAGCGCGCCGCGGCTGCGCGGGATGATGCTGATCTTGCTGACCGGATCGCCGTGCGGCATCAGCGCAGCAACAAGCGCATGGCCGGCCTCGTGATAAGCGACGGTCTTGCGTTCCTGGTCGTTCATCACGCGCGTCTTTTTCTCTGATCCGGCCACCACCCGCTCGATGGCCGACTCAAAGTCGCCGAGCGTGACAGCCAGCGCGTTGTGGCGTGAGGCAAGTAGCGCGGCCTCATTCATAACATTGGCCAGATCCGCGCCGCTGAATCCCGGCGTCATGCGCGCAGCACGTTCCAGCTCGAACTCCGGCGCCAGTTTGATGCCGGCGCTGTGAATCTTGAGGATTTGGAGCCGGCCGGTCAGATCCGGATTGCCGACTGCCACCTGCCGGTCAAAGCGGCCGGCGCGCAGCAACGCCGGGTCCAGCACTTCCGGCCGGTTGGTCGCAGCCATAATGATGACAGGCATGCCGGCGTCGGTCTTGAAGCCGTCGATTTCCGCCAGCAGTTGATTGAGGGTTTGCTCGCGTTCGTCGTTGCCGCCCATGCTGATCACGCCGCTGCGGCTGCGGCCAATCGCGTCGATCTCGTCGATGAACACAATAGACGGCGCGACTTCGTGCGCCTTCAGGAACAGATCGCGCACACGCGCGGCGCCCACGCCCACAAACATCTCGATAAACGCGGAACCGCTCGTCTCAAAGAACGGCACGCTGGCTTCGCCCGCCGTGGCTTTGGCCAGCAGCGTTTTGCCGGTTCCCGGCGGCCCGACCAGCAGCACGCCTTTGGGGATATGGCCACCCAGTGCGGTGAACTGTTCGGGCGTCTTCAGAAACTGGATGATCTCCTGCAGCTCGGCAATCGCCTCGTCCGCGCCGCCGACGTCTTTGTAGGTCACGCCGATGGCTTCCGGCTTGACTTCAGTCGCCTTGCTCTTGCCGACGTTGAAGATACTGCCAATCCCGCCGCCCAAGCCACCAGCTCCGCCCACGCCCATCCGGCGGGACATGACGTACCAGAATCCAGCGATCAACACCAGAGGCAGCCCGAACGTCAACAGCCAGCCGCCAATCATGCTTGGCGCGCGTTGAAATCCAAACAGGACGCCGGCACGCTGCAGCTCCTGGACAAGGCCGGCGTCGTTGCCCGCCACATAGGCCGTTTCAAAGGGCACCGTGTTTGTCAGGGGAGTCGCCGCTTCGGCTGTCACCTTAATGATCTGTGGCGCCAGCATCGCACCGGTGAGCAACGCTTCGCCAATCATCACAGATTCGATCTCGCCAGCCGCGAGCTTTTGCTTGAACTGACTGTACGGGATGACATTCGTCTGCGGCACAGCCGAGCGTTGAATGAGTTGCTGGATGGCCAGAAACAGCAGGAGTCCGCTTAACGCATAGCCAATGGAGGCGCGGATTTGGCGCATCCGGTCCTCACGACGCTTCTCGTGGTCGTTCATGCCGGACTCGGAAGGTTGCAGCTTGTTTTTCACAGATCGTGCACGCTTACATCAACATAGCATGCACAGTGCGGGCGCGTCCATGCACAAAAGAGCCATAAAGGGGCCAACTGAGCCGATGTGATCCCCGGCGCCTGGCGCCCGCTGCGCATCAAGGACAACGCCTGGCTTTACAGCAGATTGAGACCCTGTCTGCGCTGCAGCTGTCATGGGTGGCAGCCTGAACACGCGCAGGCCGGGACGGGCCGGGAATGGCACTCTCTTGATACTTTCACATACAGACATGCCCCGTGCCTGCGTGCTACAAAAGTAGTGTGTCCTGAAGGCTCTGCCGGCAGGATTTCAGGTGCGTTGCAGCGTTCTCTGAGTAGTCCCCCTGCTGAGGGGCGCGGCAGCTTTTCCAAGAAGGAGAACTATGTCCCTTATTAACTTCGTTATTTGGATTGTCGTCGGTGGTCTTTTGGGCTGGGTGGCCAGCAAACTGATGGGCACGGATGGCCAGCAGGGCACGCTGCTGAACATCGTTGTTGGCATCGCAGGCGCATTCATCGCGGGTTGGTTTATCTCGCCGCTGGTGGGCGTCGGCACCATCAACCAGGGCAACTTCAGCATTGGTGCGCTGGTTGTGTCACTGGTTGGCGCAGTCATCCTGCTTGCGGTTGTGAACATGCTGCGTCGCGGCACGACTCGCCGGGCGTAAACCCTGTTGTAGCGACAGGCCACGACTGCGCGCGACAACGATGGAGCGCGCTGGCGCTTAAGGACTTCATATGAACCTCGATATTCTGAAAGGCAAGTGGAATCAGATCAAAGGCGATCTCAAGAAGAGCTTTGGCAAGCTCACCGATGACGACATGCTCGTGATCGAAGGCGACGCCACCAAGGCGGCCGGCCTGTTGCAGGAGCGCTATGGCTACACCCGCGAAGAGGCTGAGAAGCGCTGGAATGCGTTCACCAGCCGCTTCGACGATGCCGTCAAAGAGGTGAAGCGGGATGCGCAGCGTGCGAAAGACAAGCTTGAATCGCGGCCGTAACTTCTGTGCCGAAGCCGGCGGGCCATGATCATGGCCCGCCGGCTTCGATAGAGGGTCACTGCCGCGCGCCATCTGGAAGATCGCGTTTGAAGTGATCGGTCTTAACATCTGGCGGTAAGACCTAGCCATCACAGTGGTGATGCACGTGCTATCCACTTCCCTGAACAGGCACAAAGACATGCAGGTGGTGAACGACGCCATCCCGCTGGAAGATGTGCCTGCTGTTGTCCAAATCCAAAACGTGCCCTTCGAGTCGCTGTGAGCGGCCGTCGCCCAGGTGCACATGTATAGAGGCATGGTCGGAGGCCTGGAGCACGATCGGAACCTGACAGAAGGAGTAAGCCATTGAACCTGTGTCCAGGGTGAGTTTCAACTGCTGCCCGTCAACGCTCACATACTCATACGCACCGGGTGCGGAAATCAGCTCGCTCCGATCCAATAGCACAAAATCGAAGATCAATCTGCCTTCGTCGATGAGCATGCCGAGCTCCACCTGGCGAGTCAGGATTTCTTCTTTGACCATGCCGGTCATGCCTGGCTGTTTCGCACCCCGGCCTTTGGGCGTGTGTGAATAGGGGTCGGTTGGGAAAGCGCCATAGGCGCCGGGCGATTTGTTGAATCCGAGGCCCATGCGCACGTCAACATATCTTTCAATGAGGGCACTGGCGGTCGGCGCAGCTTTCGCCTGCAGCACAGTCTCTTGCACTGCGAGCAGGAGTTTAGAAACCATGTGCCAGTAGACACTGCCGAGTCCCTCATAGGCGAAGAAGGTTCCAGAGCGTCCGGTGAACTCGGCATGCCGAAAGACGCGCTCAAACAACACCAGGATTTTGTCTTCTTCCCCATCAGCCGCCGCCGCAAATTGCGGATGGCGCTTGAGCACAGCAAGGCGCGCCGCGACATCGTTGGCATTGCGAATGTGTCCGCTGAAATGAAAGTTTCCCTTCGCGTCCCGCGCGATCAACGTCTTGTCTTGTGCCTGCGCCAGTTGCGAAAAGAGAACGATCCCGCCAGCTTGATCTGCCGGCATGACGTTCTTTTCGAGAAAGCCTGGGAGATTGCGATCAGGATAAAGAATGTAACTGTTCTCGCTTGGCTGAAACAGCGCACTGTGACGCATGCTTTGCAAGAGCGCGAGAGACTCTTCCGGCGTGAGCAGCCCTGATGCGAGTGCAGCGACTTGGCCTTCCAGCATTTCGTAGAGAAAGCCGATCGCTGCCCGATTGTCCTCAAGGCGCAATACGTTGTAGGCGTGATACAGGCCATCAGCCCGTTTGCTGGCGCGCAGCGACTGTTCAACAAACTGCAGCGCTAGTCTGAGAAACGCCGCCAACTCAGTCACGGGAAGAAGGGTGGATTCGCCTGAGACGCCGCGCAAGTAGAAACTCCAGCGGTAGTCGCTGCCTGCCTGTCCCAATGCGTCAAGCATCGCGCGCCTGCGCACATCGGAAAAACCGCCGTTCAAGTCATTCCTGAAATCGGTCAGCGTTCCAAACATCCGCGAGAATAATCCGTGCACCTCGCTGCTCACCGTGACTGTTTCGTGATTGTCATGCCCCAGCAGCTCGATGCAAAAGGCGATGTAGCGCCGCAGATGACACAACGTCACAACCGACACACCCTTGCCGACCAACGCATTGTTTGCGTCGTTCCACTCGGGGCGTTGCGTGTTCATCCAGATGCCGGCTTCCGGGACGAAGTTGGCCAGCTTGGCGAGCAACAGCGTGAGCAGTTTGTCCGCAAGGGTGACATGCAGCACGTCTCCTGCTGGACCGAAGACCAGCTTGCCGTCCGCGCCATTCTCCTTTACGCGCGTCTCAATAACTCGCTCTGCATCCCAGTCAAAATCGATGGTACTGGTCGAGTCTTTCAGCAAGTCCCGGTACGGTTTGATTCGATACGGGACATTCGCATAGCTGAAGATCTGACGCGCAAGCAGGCTCCGCAGCTTGCCCGGGTGAAACTTGCTGCTGACCTCCATCAGTTTCAGGAGATAAATGATTTGATGGTCGCTCCAATAGCCGATATTCGCCCATGGGTTGCTTGGCTCCGGCGTTTCCCAATCGACGCCCTGATGACTGATTCGATAGGGGTTGTATCCATCGAACGTCGTGGCGTTCAAGAACGTGCTGATCATGCTTTCGATGTAACTGGGATAAGAGTAGGCCAGCGCTTCCCAATTCTGAAATATGTCGCGCCAGTTGCCTTCGTACCCCAGGCGCTTGGAGCCATCGGCGTTCTTGATGTTTATCGAAAAGCGATTCCATGGCCGGCTGGGGTCGCCATGCCGGCGGCTAAAGGACAGCGGCAGGTATGAATGACACAAGCGTGTCAAATCGGCCGAGCCGGCATCCTCTGACCGTGCAAGAAGCACAGCCACATCAAGGTTTTCCGGCAGGTTTGCGAAGAAACCCGGATGTCTTGCGCGAATGCCGTGATTGCGGGCCGTGACAAAAGCAAGAAAATCATCTTTGTCGATGCGGTACTGATCCTGAAATGTGCCGCCCCGCATGCAGTTGAACATGACGTTCGCAAAGTGATGGGCGCTGTAGAGCTGGTTGTTGGACACCTGCAGTCCATCAGCGCCGGCCACGAGATGCTTGACAGCTGTGTTGTTCGCCTCGATGTCTCGCTGCACATGCAGGGTCAGGTCGGACTGTTTGTTGCGCAAGTATTCAGACAAGTTGACAACTGCGGCGCTGTCCTGGCTGACTTCGGCGATGAGGTGCCATGTGCGTTCTGCGCCCGTGGCAAGGCCAACAGTGGCATGCACGAAATACGCGCCACGCCGTCCGCGCACGTCTTGCTCCGGCACTATGCGCATGCCAGCGCGAAAGCGGTCCAGCTGCGCTGACGACAACAGATACGTCGCTTCGTCGAGCCCAAGCTGAAAAGCCGTGGTTGCCATCAGCGATTCGCTCGGTTCCGCAAGGTCTGTCAACGTGGAACTTAGCGAGAATATCGCAAGACCGGTTGCTTCATCCAATTCAGCCCGTTTATACGCATCCAGCAGGCAACTGAATGTGTTCTGAGTCTGCGACGACACATTGGCCGGCAGGATATTCTGCAATCCGTCGAGTAATCTGACCTGGCAATCCGATTCGCCCGTGTTTTGCAGCCAGCTCGTCTTAACAAAGCCGAATGCGTCGCTGGTTCGCCAGGCATAGCGAAAGCATAGGCCCAGGCTGCGATTGTTCTCTTCGAGCACGATCGCGGTGCCAGCCGTGTTCTTGTAAATGTTTCGCTCAGTATCGTAGATGGCTTTCTGCCGGGCTGAGAATGGCTCCCACAGGCTTGTCTTTTCGCCGCGCGTGACCAGGAAGATCGATTTGCTTCCGGAGCTTTCACTATTTTCGGCCAGCTTGTCGTCTGTGTAGTAAGGAAAGAGCGCTTGCTCGGCGCTGACCCGGCCGGCGGACAGTCCGCCGGTAGATGAGATGAAAAGCCAATGATTGGAGCTGCTGACGATGCTCATAAAGAACGGCTCGATGGCATCGAAATTGGTGATCTTGTAGAACGCATCGTCCAGGAACGTGACGAATTGCCCTTCGGCCTGTTGCTCGGACTGCGCTTGTGCAGTGTGGCCGACAAAAATCGGAGTTGACAGATGGCTCATGGTTTTCTCTCGTGGCGATAGCTGCCAAGCAGTGGCGACCGCGGAGTCTATGGGCAGCCACCGATGTCCAGTGTCATAGCGCTGGGCCAGACAACCTGGGTCGGTCGCCCGGCCCAGGTTGTGTTCGCTATGGCAGACTAGCCTCTAGCTCGCGAGTGCGCGGGTCAAGGCATGAACGACACGTCGTCGAAGTAGTAGGTCTTGGCTCCAGCGGTGGCTCCGGTCACGCCGAAGTTGAAGAAGATCGAGGCCCTGGTGTAGGTGTAGGCCTGGTTGAGCGCTGCCGTGCCGGCGACTTGGGTGGCGAAGTTGAAGGTCAAGGTCTGCCAGCCATTGGCCACCGTGGTCGTGGCTTCGGTCTCGACCGACTTGGTCGGGTCCGTCGCATCCTCGACCTTGAGTCGAACCTTGATGCCGGCATCGGGCGACCAGACTCGCACCGTCATCTTGGTGCTGCTGGCGGTGAAGGGCAGAGCCGGGACCGAGTTGTTCGAACCGGTGGAGACTGTCGTGCCCGCCCACAGCTCTGCCGTCGCCGACTTGACGACCTTGGCTACCTTGTTGGCAGGGTCAGTTGGATCGGCAACTACAGACGAGTCCTCCGCGCCGCCGAAGCCGGTCAGGGTATATGCGACCGCGCTCGAGTCAAAGGTGATTGGGTTCCAGGCGGCTGGCGGCGGAGGCGCGCTGCCGCCGAACGACACGTCGTCGAAGTAGTAGGTCTTGGCTCCGGCAACGGCCCCGGTCACGCCGAAGTTGAAGAAGATCGAGGCCCTGGTGTAGGTGTTGGCCAGATTAAGGGCGGCCGTGCCGGCGACTTGGTTGGCGAAGTCGAAGGTCAGTGTCTGCCAGCCATTGGCCACCGTGGTCGTCGCCTCGGTCTCGACCGACTTGGTCGGGTCCGTCGCGTCCTCGACCTTGAGTCGAATCTTGATGCCGGCATCGGGCGACCAGACCCGCACCGTCAACTTGGTGCTGCTGGCGGTGAAGGGCAGAGCCGGGACCGTGTTGTTCGGGCCCGTGGAGACCGTCGTGCCCGCCCACAGCTCAGCCGTCGCCGACTTGACGACCTTGGCGACTTTGTTGGCAGGGTCAGTTGGATCGGCAACCACGGTCGAGTCCTCCGCGCCGCCAAAACCGGTAAGGGTGTAAGCGACCGCGCTCGAGTCAAAGGTGATCGGGCTCCAGGCGGCTGGCGGCGGAGGCGCGCTGCCGCCGAACGACACGTCGTCGAAGTAGTAGGTCTTGGCGCCGGCAACGGCTCCGGTCACGCCGAAGTTGAAGAAGATCGACGCCTTGTCATAGGTGTTCGCCACATTCAATGCAGCCGTGCCGGCGACTTGGGTGGCGAAGTCGAAGGTCAGCGTCTCCCAGGCATTGGCCACCGTCGTGGTGGCGTCCGTCTCAACCGAGATGCCGGCGTTGGTGCGGTCCTCGACCTTGAGTCGAACCTTGATGCCGGCATCGGGCGACCAGACTCGCGCCGTCATTCTCGTCGCCGACGCAGTGAACGGAATCTTGCTGGCAAAACCGAGCGTGCCATCTGCGGTCAGTGTCGTGCCGGCCCATAATTCGGCCGTCGCCGACTTGATGACCTTGGCGACCTTGTTGGCGGGATCGCTTGGATCGGCAACGATTGTCGAGTTCTCCGCACCGCCGAAACCGAGCAAGCCGTACGCCACCGTGGGCGAGTCGAAGGTCACCGGCAGGTCCATCTGCGTTTTGGGGGGCACGATGCCAGTCAGCCGGATTTGGTCAAGCAGCACCGGCCCGCGCATGCCACCCGGGATGTCGAAGCTCAGCGCCCTAACGTTTGCCAGATCCAGGGATTCGTTGCGCGGCCCGATGAAACTTGAGAACGGAATGCTAATGAGCATCCATCCCGTGAAGTCGTCTCGGAACGTGGCATCGAATTGCTTCAGCTTTGGCTTCGTTTGATACACGCGAACGTAGTCAACGAGCGTCGATTGTGGAAAGACCGTGTCTGCGCCGACTGCGCCGCCGAAGTTGCCGCCCACGGCAACGTTGAGCAGCATGTAAAACGGGTGATTGAAAACCCACTGCTTGCCCTGCAAGAACGGATCGCTCGGCGTGGCGACGTGGTATTGCACGCCGTCGAGGCGCCAGACGATCTTGTTGGGTTCCCACTCCACCGCGAAGACATGATAATCATCGGCGACGGGTTTCCCCAAATTCACGGATTTGCCGTAGCTCTGTCCGCCGGAATAGCCCGGTCCATGGATGGTGCCGAATATTTCGTTTGGCAGGCGGCCGACATACTCCATGATGTCGATCTCGCCGGTGGTCGGCCAGCCGACGCGGTCGATATCGGTTCCGAGCATCCAGAAGGCCGGCCAGAGGCCAGCGCCGCGAGGCACTTTGACGCGCGCTTCCATCCGTCCGTAGGTCAGCTCGAGCCGGTTCTTGGTGAGAAGCCGGGCCGAGGTGTACTGGCATGGCCCGTAGTAACACGACAACGTGCCATCGGCTTTCTTGACGGTAATTTGAAGGTTGCCCTTGCCGTCAGTGGCAGCATTGGCCGGGCCATCGGTATAGTACTGAAGCTCGTCGTTGCCCCAGCCGGGAATGCCATAGGCCGTGCCGTCGCCAATCTCGCGACCCCACACGCTGGCGTCCGGGGCCGACCCGGCCTTGCCATCAAACTCGTCGCGCCAAACCAGTTTCCATTGCGCAGGAGCTTCAATCGCCGGCGTTTGGTTTGACAGGCCAACTTCGATGCTGCGATTGCTGTTCTGCCCGTAATACCAGAAACTGACGCCGGTCGCTTCACGCCAGTCTTGGTTATTGGGGAAAGTTCGGCCAAGCTCGTAGGCGCCGTTGCCGTTTTTCTGCGTGGCGCTCAACACTTGCTCATATGCGCCTTGACCCGGCCGGGCAAGCGGATCGGTCGCAGCCACTTCCAAGTTTGTCAGGGTGGCTTTTTTGTCTACAGTCCAGAGATAGGGATAGCTCTCGAAGTCATCGAGCAGCGCCGGATCATACGGCTCATTGTCGAGAATGTTGACGCGCGCAAGCGGCGGCACGCCCAATGCTGCACCGCCCGTCGGGTTGGCCAGGCTGACGACTACGCTGCGGTCGCCCTGGTATTTCTGATCATCAATTGTTTGCACGCTGAACGACTGCTGGGTGACGTTGGGCGGGAACGTCAGCGTTCCGTTGACAGGCGTATAGGCGCGGCCTGCAACAGCGGTGCCAAGGCCCGTGCTGTACTGCACGGTGACCGGCGTGCTCGACGGTTTGCTTAACTTGGCCGTAAGCGTAGCGGACGCTCCTTCGGTGACTTGGTAGTTGATCGTCGTGAACCCAACGGTCAATGGCCTGATCGGCGCTGTGCCATAGAGTGAAACGTTATCGACGAAGTAAGTCTGCGGCGCCGGGGTGGTGATTGTGCCCAGTGCCCAACCATGGACCTCGGTCAAGCCAAAGCCGTCGTTCGGCGCACCGTTGCCGATCTCTTTGCGGCGCAGGCTGGCAAACGGCAGCTTAATCTGGCGCCAGCCGCTGAAGTCGTCTTTGAAATCAGTCGACCAGCGCTCGGCGTCGTCTCTTGTCGAGCCGGGGTTGCGGTTGTCCAACACATCGACAAACATGGTTGTGCCGCTGTTGTTGCCATGCAACCAAAATGAGATGCCCTCATAGGCGCTCCAATCTTGAGTCACCCAGGCATTGGCGGCCGCATTCTCAAAGGCATGAGCAAAGCCCGCAAAGGAAACGACATTCAAGGCCAGTCTCAGAACAGTATTGCCGGCAGCACTGCCGGGCACCGGCGCCGGCGGTGTTTGCGTGACCGCGATGGCAACGGTGCTGTTGGGGTCTCGAAACGTGTTGAATCCGATTTGGATGCCGCCGGCGGTCCCCGCCGGCAAGCCCGCCTCAAAATCATCCACTGCCGGCAATGTCTCCGCCAGCGCGGTTCGAGCCCCGATGGCCGGCATCAACAACGAACTGACACACAAACTCAAACTCAGCAGAACGGTGACTATTGGTTTTTTCGAGATCATCACTTGCTCCCTTCCACACTAGAACTCATCCTAAAATGTGGACTCCCCCTTGCTTTCACACCTGAAACGTTGCGAAAAAGGTGGGGCCCACATTTTCAGGATGAGTTCTAATCGCTTTTTCTCAATGAAGTTTAGTTGACAGAAGTGGCGATGGCCCCATCTGCCGATTTGCTTTTGGCATCTGCTATTTGTCCACTCCGGTAACCACTATCCCTTGCATGAACTGGCGCTGGGCAAGGAAGAAAATGACCGCTGGAAGCGCCAAAGTGAGGACGGCCGTTGCAGCCGACCGACCCGGATACGTGCTGAAGGTGGTGACAAATGCGCCGATGCCAACCGAAATTGGGTAAAGCTCGGTCTTGCCGAGCAGGTAGACCAAAGGCTCGAAGTACTGGTTCCACACAAAAAAGAAGTGGAAGATTGCCACGGCGGTGATTGCCGGCCCAGCTTGGGGGATGATGACCGAGATCAAGACTCGCAGCGGGTTCGCGCCGTCCAGCATGGCGGCCTCGTCCAGTTCCTTAGGAATGCCCATGAAATATTGCCGAAGCAGGAAAACGTCATACGCATTGGCAAAAAAGGCTGGAACCAGCAAAGGTAGCCACGAGCCCGTCCACCCCAGCTTGCTAAACAGCACGTAGAGCGGAATGATGGTGGCTTGCGGCGGCAGGACGATGGTGGATATTAGGATGACGAACAGGATGTTTTTGCCAGGCAGCGGAAAGCGGGTGAAGCCATAAGCAACCAGAATGCATGCGATTAATGTGCCTACCGTGCTGACGCCCGAAAGGACCAGGCTGTTTTGGAACAAACGCGGGAAATTCACTTGATCCCAGGCGTCGGTAAAGTTCTTCAGCTGAAGCGAAAACTTATAGACAGCCTGCCATGTGCGCCATCGGCCCTTGACATTGACTACTCCCTGCTCTGGGTTTGCCGGGTCAACCATGTCGCTGTCTTCGCGAAAGGCTTTCACCATGGCCAGCTGTCGTGTGCCCGTCTCAGTCGGCACATTGTAGAGAGGCAAATCCTGACCTTGATAAGAAAACGTGGCCGGCGCGGCCGGCCAGAGCGGCGCCCCGGCAGTGGTCATCTGCGTATCGAGCTTGAACGCCGTGGCCACAACATAGCCCAGAGGCAGGAGGAAGATCACCAGTATCAGCAGGCCCAGGCCGGTTACGCTGACGCGACCCAAGGCCTGGCGCGCGCCCCACAACAGGCGCTGCTGCACGGATTTGGCGGCGGAGCCGCCGGAAACAGTTGTATTCGCCATGTTAGTGCTCCCGACTAAGAAGTCTCGCCGCTGGCGTAGTAAACCATTCGTTGGCCGAAGAAGAACAGCACCGCAGTGGCCGCCATCGTCGCTACAAATATCACCAGTGCCAATACAGAGCCATAACCCAGCTGGCTCAGAGGGAAGGCTGTCCGGTAGAAATGCATTGGGAAGAACAACAGCGACTTTTGGGGATCGCCATTGACGCCCGCGATCAACAGCGCCGGCACGAAGAATTGGAACGCTGTGATCAGGCCAATGGTCAGGTTGTAAAAGATCACCGGCGAGATCATGGGAACGGTGATGCTGAAGAAGCGACGGGCGGCGTTCGCGCCGTCCACGACGGCAGCCTCATAGATCTCAGTGGGGACACCCTGCAACGAGGCCAGCAGAATGATCATGCCGTTGCCCACGCCCCAGATTGCGAGCAGATTAAGCGCGAAACCGGCCCAAGTTGGGTCCGTGAACCACCGGGGTGGATCTGCGATCCCAATGGCCTTTAGCGCCAGATTCAGCCAGCCGGATTGAGCATTCAGCACGCCGCCGAATATGATGGTGCCGGCCACGGCCGGAATGACCGTTGGAAGGTAGAACAGTGTTCGGAAGACGTTGGAGCCGATCAAGCGCTTGGAGTTCACCAGCACGGCAAGGCCGAGCGGAACAACCAGTCCCAGGGGAATGCCAATCAATGCGAACTTCAAAGTCACTAACATGGAGGGCAGCACATCGGGATCCTGTGTGAGGCGCTGATAGTTCTCAATGCCGACGAAATCAAAGTTTTCGAATGCAAACTCGCGGCTGCCGCTGTAGTTTGTAAACGACAGAAAGACCGTGAAAAGAATCGGCAGCAATTGAAAGGCGAGGAAGCCAATGATCCACGGCAGAAGAAACAGCAATCCCAACATGCGCTGGCGCCGCGTCCTGGCGGAGATCGGGCGGACGGGAAGTCTAGATGCGCGGGCGGCAGTGGACATGATCCTCCTTCCAGGCATTCCGGACGCCGCTCACCGTGCAAGCGGCATCCGGAATAGAACGATTAGGCTCGTGTGACTGGCCTTACGGATTACTTGGCTTCTTTATAGGCTGCATCCAGATCGCTCTTGAGTTTGGCGATGGCCTCGTCCAAGTTCAAGTTCGCCGTTTGATCCATCGAGGTGCGAAAAGCGCCCAGCAGGTTGTTGGCCTTCGCCAGGTTGGGCAGCCATGCTTCGTGGTTCGGCAGATCGGGGTAGGTGAGCATCGCTTCGGCCACGCTCCAGTTGATCTTGTTGGGCGCGGCTGCTTTGTCTTTTTCGGCGAAGAACGCCGGGCGATCAGCCGCCACAGCGGGCATGCCGCCATACATCACGGCCAGCTCGTTGGATACAACCATCTGGCTGAGGACCTTAAAGGCGATATCCTGTTTCTTGCTGTCTTTGAGGATGGCAAAAGTATCACCGTGCAATTTGGCCGTGACCTTGCCGTTGACCGAGGGCATGATCGCGATGTCCCAGCTGATCTTGGAGTTGTCGAAACAGCACGTATACCAGGTGTGGACCCACGACATCGCCACGTTGCCGGAGGCGAACAGATTGCCCTTGTTGAACTGGTCGCTGTTCTGATAATCGGCATTGGGCATGAAGCGATACTTCCAGACGCCGTCGTAGTACCACTTCCAGGCCGCTTTGTAGCTGTCGGGAATGACCGCCGTCTTGCTTGCGGCGTCAAACGGGATGCCGCCGTCAAAGAACGCGCCTATGCCCCGGGCATCGGTCCACTGCTCGAAGAAGCCGAACTGCGTGATGTTCTTCGGGTCGAAGTTCGCGCTGGTAGCGTCATTGCCATCCTTGTCCACCGTCAGCTTCATGGCCAATTCCTGGAAATTGGCGAGATCCCAGGGTTTGCCGTTGTACAGCTCGCCTACTTTCTGCGGAGGGTAAGGAAGCTTCGCTTCATCAAACAACTTCTTGTTGTAGTAGATGAAGGATGGGAACAAGGCAAAGGGGAGGCCGACCAGCACATCTTCGTCTTTGGTGAATTCCAGCAGCTTGGGATCGTATTTGCTCAGGTCGACCCCGGCTGCTTTGGCCAACGGCGAGACATCCGCCCAAGCCCCTTGGAAGCTGGCGCGTCCGGCCTTGCCTACCGGCCCGACAATGTCGGGCGCGTTGCCGCCGGCGATCAGTGCGCGCAGGGCGTCATATGAATTGGAGCCTGTGTTGTAGACCACGTTCATGATCAAGCAGGCCTCTTTTTGGGACTTGTTAAACTTGTCCACCCATGCTTTCTCGAGCGGCACAACGTCCGCGTTGCTGCCTGCGCCGAGACCGATGAACCACGTGATTTTTGTAGCCGCTGGATCGCAACCGTCGCCGCCGGTCAGAATCGGCGGGGGGATGGTGGGCGAAGGCACGGCCGTCGGCGCGTCAGGGGCGGCTGCGGCCGGGGTATCGGTCGCTGCCTGTGCCGCAGGTTCAGTGGGCGCCACGGTGGCAGCGGGCGCCGACGTGGCAGCGGGCGCCGGAGTAGCAGCAGGGCCGCAGGCAGCCAGAATAAAGCTGGCCACGACGACCGAACCCAGTAGGGCGTTCAATCTTGTCTTCATGATCTCCTCTCCTGTTTGATCAATTCGCGGTTTGTCGGAGGCGCCTGGCATGCGTGAAGCCGCGACTCCTGGCTAGATCACCGCCTGCATCGTGATACTTGCCGCATTGAGTCAATGCGCGGTCCAGTTATGCCGATCGGAACATAATCAATCGAAAAACATTGGGGGAGTGGTGCTGCGGACTGCCAATGCTCGCAGGATTGTCAGAGGGCGGGACAACGTTCCGGTCTGTCGCTCCAATTGAAGAGTATTGTTTGGCGGCGGAGCCATGCCCGGCATGGAGAAAAACGATGACTATTGGGACAAATCCTGTCAATCGCCTGCCGCGTGCTCATGGGCTGCTGTTCGTGCTGGCGCGACCTTAGCCCAAGTTGGTCGCCAGAACTTCTGGACACGCACCTAGAACAATTTGGAGACCAGGGTTTGCCGGTAGGCTTCAGGCGACACGCCCGCTTTCTGCCGGAATACGCGGCTGAAGTAGCCGCTATCTGAAAATCCAACCGTCATTGCGATCTCGGTGATGCTCTGGGCGCTGTTAGCGAGAAGGTCCTTGGCTTGGTTGACCCGATAGCGGTTCAGATATGCGATGGGAGTCATTCCCACTTCCTTGCGAAAACACAGCGTCAAATAGTCCTCGTTGACCGCGAGGAGGCGCGCCAGACTTTCGCGTGTGATCTGCTCGGCGTAGTGCTCGTGAATGTAAGCCATCGCCTGCCGCGCCAGGCGCTGTGCCTGGCTGCCTCGCTTGCGCAGGCGCCCGAGTGCAGCCTCGACGTGAGACAGCGTTTCGTCAACACTGAACAGGCCTTTGCTCAGCACTGTTGCCACGCCCTGAGTCAGACGCTGCATGGCAGGCTGGGTCAAGGTTTGCCCGGTTACGACGATGACAGGGGTGTAACGGTTCAACTCAGCGGCGCGCATTGCGTCGAGCACCGCAAATCCGTCCGGTTCGGGCATGTTCAGATCGAGCAGGACCAAGTCAACGCGTTCTTGCCGCAATAAGGCCAATGCTTCGTGCCCATTGTAGGCTTTGCGTATGCGATGCCGGGCGGAGTGCGACTGAACCATCCGCGCGTGCATGTCGACCGTCTGTGCATCATCATCCACGATCAAAATGATTTTCTCCGGCGCATCTGCATTGTGAAGCAGCCACTGTTCATCCAGCGCCTGGATCATCTCCGCAGGGCCAATTGGCTTGGTGAGAAAGTCCAGCTCCATGACTGCCCCGCGCTCGGCCGACAGCTCATAAAAAACAACCGGCGCCTCCCGGGTCAGTTCGCTTTGCTTAAGCGTGGTCAACACCTTCCCAGAGAGATCCGAGGCCAGTTGCACATCCAGCAAAATAGCGTCGGGCTTTGGCTGGGCCTGTCCTGTCTGCCAATTCGGCAGTGACTCGGCCGGTATCACCTGCACCTCAAATCCGCGCTCGCGCAATCGTTCGCAAAATCCTACGCTTGATGCGGGGTGGGTGGTTAGCACCCACATGCTCTGTTTTCCCTCCGTGGTTTTTGCGCGGTGTTTAGCGCTAACCTCGGAGGGTTGAATGACCGGCAGAGAAAAATAGAATGCGGAGCCGGCGCCGTTTTCACCTGATGACCGCACGCCAATCGAGCCCCCATGCATTTCCACAAGGCGCTTGCTGATGGACAGCCCGAGTCCCATTCCGGCATAGCCCTGGTTAACCGTGCGCTCTGCCCGGTGGAATTCGTCGAAGATGGCTTCTTGCTCATCGTGTGCAATGCCCAAGCCTGTGTCACTGACTGTAACCACCGCAACGTCGGATCCGACTTGCAGGCGCAGGCTTACGCCGCCACGCTCGGTGTATTTAATGGCATTGCCAATCAGATTCAGAGCGACCTGACGCAGGCGAGTCGCGTCGCCCCAGATCCAGGGGCCGGACTCCGGCAGATCGACCTCCCAAGTCAAGCCTTTGTCAGCCGCCATCTGGCGACCGCTGTCAGCAGTGATGCGCAAAACCTGGCCCAACTCGATAAAGTCGTTGTTCAATCGCAGCTGGCCGGCATCACTTGTTGCCAGGTCCAGCACGTCACCGATCAACCCTCCCAGGTGCAACGAATAGGCGTGAATCCTTTCGACATCCTGCTGGGTTGGCGCAGGAAGCAGCATCTCGCCTTCTTCGCTCGTGCGCAAGACCATGCCACTCAGGCCGACGATAAGGTTCAGCGGCGTGCGCAATTCATGACTGATGGTCGACAAAAACCTGCTCTTCAGTCGGTCGGATTCTTCCGCAAGCCGCCGGCCCTCTGTGGCCTCACGATATAGGCGCGCGGCGTTCAACGCGCCTCCGACTTGCTCAACGATGGCGCCGTATACGTCGAGCCGCCCGGTGCCGAATACCAGGTACCCAAGCTGTCCGGTCAGGTTTACAAGCGGTATCAGCGCCAAGTGAAAGGGCTTGTCGGCAGGAAGCAATGTGTCGGGCGCAAAGTTGTTTGTGCGCAAGCGAACTGGCTCGCGATTCGGCGCAAGCACGTCACGAATCGTGCTCCAACCATTCGGATCACTCGGATCAGATTCGAACAGCGTGAGCCACGCCAAGTCGATACCCAGTGCCGGCAAATGCTGTGCCAATTGCCCGAAAACTTGCGCCTCATCCAGAACAGTCTGCAATGCAGCAGTCAGCAAACTAAGGCCCCTGGACGTCTGACGTTGTTTCGAAACATACTGACGATGTTGGCGCAGGCTGGTGGCGCCGATCAACAGCCGCGCTCGATTAAGAATCTCATCGGCCAGCCGCGCTGATGGCGAATCTGCAGGGTATGTCGCTTTGACCTTGCTGGCAATCAACGAGATGGCGCGCTGCCAGATATGCGCGTCGTCATCCTCGGAAACCGTGTGCTGGAGAATGTCGGCCAGGGTAACCAACAACGCGGAACGCTCGGCTTGTCTCACGCTGATGACATACGCGTCCGCCAATCGGCGACAGCAATCATGGCACTTCTTCGCCTCCAGATGATGCGCCTCGTTCATGACTGCGGCTGCAAGGCCGTCCAGAAAGCGTGCCTGCGCTTCGGACTGCTCCCCTTCAGGCGGCATCGCGGCGCTGCCATCGCTCGCGTCTAGAACATCAAGGCTGGCACAGCCGCACGATTCACGCGCCAAGAGCCGGGTGGGCACCCTAATGATTCCCGGCAACCCGGCTTTTATATTGATCAAATCGAGTATGGATTCCACGGCGCGATATCCGAGGTCGAACAGCGGGACATGAATGCTGCTCAGGGAGGGCTTTTCTGCGGCGCCTTCAAGCCGATTGTCAAACCCAATGACCGCCACGTCGTCCGGAATAAGCCTTCCGGCCTCCTTGAGCGCCTGCATCGCACCGAGCGCGGACTCGTCGTTGCTGGCGAGAACCGCGGTGAACGCGCGCCCCGATCGGAGTATTTCCCGGATCGCGGATTGGCCACCGCTGTAGACGTGCTGGCCAAATGCGACCAGCCGATCATCGAACTCCAATCCATGGGCATTGATAGCGGCTTTGTACGCGGTCAACCGCTCGCCCGAGTCGCCGGACAAGTCGTCCTGGCTTCCGGCAATGAACGCGATTCGCCGATGACCGTGCTCGACCAGATGAGCAATCGCCTGTGACACGCCGGCATGATTGTCGGCGGCAATGGTTTGGCCCGATTCGCCCGTACCCACAAACAGAACAGGCTGCCCAGCTGCAATCAGTTCGTGCACATATTGTGTTCGTTGTTGCGAATGCAGCGGCGTGAAGATGATAAGCCCCTGTGTATTCCACGAACCAATGGGAACAAAATCCACATCTGTGGCCGGAAGGGGCCAGGCGGGCCGAGGCGGATCGTCCGGGCTGCCTGATGCCCCGATGCCACAACCCAGCAAGAGATTGCACCCCAAATCCTGGGCAGCTCGATTGATTCCGTCAAGAACTGGCAGCAGGTAACTCAGATTTGTGGCTGTTCTGTACAGCTGCCAGCCGGCCAGCACGCCAATCGTGGTCACAGTGAGATGATAGTCGAAAGGCGTGGGCTTTGCGACTGGCGGCCGTGCGCTGCTGGCCAGGTCACGCCCGCGCAGCCCAATGCCATCTTGAGCCAGATCCTGGACGACGAGGATGCTCAACGCCACGGCCAACGAGAACCCTTTCCATCACAGCCCGCGCGCGACGCTATTGGGATGAGGAGTCGGGCGAGCAACTCGCCTTCACACGCGTGACCAAGCTGGGCTTCGTGGTATCTGGATGGGTGACCATGATGACGACGCGCATGCGACTGACGCGTTGCTTGAGGGCTGACTCTGCGGCATAGATGGGTGCTCAACGTTGCAATGGACCGACGCCCATCTGGCCAGCAGCGCCGCCACGTGCCGATGCGGGCTAGAACTCATCCTGAAAATGTGGGCCCCACCTTTTTCGCCAACGTTTCAGGTGTGCAAGCAAGGTGGGGCCCACATTTTCAGGATGAGTTCTAGTATCTTTTGACGGCGGCTATCGCTAGTTTCAGGCGCTCGACTTTCTGTATGTGACCGAGTAGCGCGCAATGATCGCCAAGGCCGCGTTTTTCTATTTTCGCACTCGCTCATATTTCGAAACGCGGCTGGCACACAGGCCATAATGACGGCACCATCCAGTGATAGGGCTTACAACGTCATCATCACAAGTGCAAGCAGCAATCTCTTTGTCACGATTGACAGTTGACAAGAGATCGTTGTTTACGGAGAAACGATTGAATAAATACGAAAAGGCAGTCAAGTTCGCTCGCAAGTCAGCGCCTGAGCAGATAGAAGTGCTGGCCGCAGAATTCCATGTTCTGTGGGGGGCCACGATCGGCAGCCTGCTGGACGGACTCACCCGGAACACAGACGGAAGCCTCACCATCCCGGCAGCCAAGGTGAAAGAACTTGAGGGGCTGATGTATGCGGCCTACGAGACCACACCCGATGCCATGAAAGACGTGGGGCGTGATCAAGCGCGCAGCCTGCTTCGGTTGATGTCACAGTGACGTTGCATATGATGCGAGCTATGCCGAGGGCAGCGAAACCGCATGGCGTGAGCTGGGCAACCAGGTCACGCCACTGATTGCCTAGCGCCATTTGCGGAGATCAGGCACCTGCCATGACGGCGCAAACAAAGACAAAGTGTGCGCGGCTCGAATCAGCTTGGCGTCGTCAAACAGGCGGCCGGTCAAGGTGTAGCTGGCTGGCGTGCCGTTGGGAAGATAACCTGCCGGGGTCACGATGGCGGGATATCCTGCCGGCGGATACGGAATGCCGACGATGACCGCCCACTGAGTACCTGCGATCAGATCCAGCCTGTTGGCTGCCATCAGTTTGTCGATATCCGTTCGGGTTCGGAGATTGAAAGCCTGCGCACGCTGCGCGAATTCAGCCGATGTCATGGGCGTGTTTGCAGACTTTTCAAGCATGTCTTGTCCATACTTGGCGCGTTCGGCGGGTGATTGCGCGTTATACGCCACGACTTCGGTGATTGTTCTGACCGGGGCATTTGTTGCCGCGAGATAACGCTCGACGCCGGTCTTGAAACCGTAGAAGCCAATCGCCAGGAACTCTTCGCCATAGGTGGTGAACGTATCTGGCTGTGCTCCCAGCTCGACCACTTCGGCGCCGTCGGCTTTGAGCGACTTGATGAGTTGCGCTTGTAGCGGCGCTTCTTCAGGCGCCAGAGCCGGAATAACCCCGACCCGCAAACCACGCAGGCCACTGCCGTTCAGGTCTCTTGCGAACCCTTTCGGTGCTGTTGCAGCGGCGGCAGTGATCGGATCATTGACGTCTGTTGCAACCAGCACATCCATGATCAAAGCCAGATCGGCCGTGCTGCGGGCAAAAGGTCCGGCAACGTCTGAGGAATCCAGAATTGGAATCACGCGGTCGCGGCTGATGAGTCCCATGCTGGGCTTGATCGTGAGCGCGCCGTTGGCGATTGCCGGAGCGACCAGCGACCCCCAGGTTTCGCTGCCAACCGCAAACGTGGCGAAATTGGCCGCGATGGCAACAGCTGAACCGCTGGATGAACCTGCTACATCCAGCTTGCCGCCATATGGGCTGCGGACCTGGCCGCCTAATGCGCTGAACCCGCCTGGCATAGGACCTGTCGTTGTCCAATTGGCCCATTCGGTCATGGCTGTCTTGCCAAGAATGATTACGCCTGCTTCACGCAGGCGCGACACGAGAAATGCGTCGCGGTCGGCACGCGCGTTGCGCATCGCTGCGGCGCCGGCAGTGGTGTGCAGTGCGTCTCCGGTGCCAATGTTGTCTTTGAGTAGCGCAACAGTGCCATGCAGTGGACCGCGCACTTTTCCGGCTCGCCGTTCAGCATCGAATCGTCGTGCCAAGTCCAGCGCATCCGGGTTCAGCTCGGTGACGGCATTGAGCTTGTCCAGGTCATACTTCTGTATGCGCCACAGATAGTAGAGCGTCAGTTCTTCGCTGGTCAATCGACCCTGTGCAAGTTCCGTCTGCACTTGCGCGATGGTCGCGGTCGGTAAAACACCGTCGAGCGCGCGCACGCGAGCTGGCCGAAGCGCGGTGATCGCTTGTGAGAAAATTGCGATGTTCAGGGGGCGTTTCTCGCCGGGGTTTGTCTTGGCGAGTGCTGTCTGAACAGGGGCGCC
>JANMNW010000013.1:0-11050 GCA_031368515.1 Chloroflexota bacterium | reverse complement strand
CTTTAAGAGATGAAAACTGTTAGAGTTTTCGCCCAAGGGCGAGTTTTGTCAGCTTCTGTCAGCCATGATCGATTTCACCCTTCGTCACTTTGAATCGTTCGAGGATCATCGCCAATGCGAGGCGCTGCAGCGCCGCGTCTGGGTGGGCGACGCCGAGGTGCCGAGCAACATGACCATCACCTTGCAACGGCATGGCGGGCTGGCCATGGGCGCGTTTGATGCGAACGGGATCATGATCGCTTGCGTGCTGAGCATGCTGGCGCCCGCCCATCAGCCGGGCGTGCTGCGCGGCCTGTGCCAGCATTCGCATCTGGCAGCCGTCGCCCCTGAACTGCAGGGCCGCGGTGTGGGTGAAGCCCTCAAGCGGGCGCAGGCTGCGGCTGCCAGCGCCCGCGGCTTTAATCTGATGACGTGGACTTATGATCCACTCGAGACGCGCAACGCGCGCTTGAACATCGCAAAACTAGGCTGCGTGTGCGGCGAATACATCCGCAATTGCTATGGTGAGATGCGCGATGCGATGAATCAAGGCTTGCCGTCCGATCGCTTCGAAGTGGACTGGTGGCTCGACCGCGAGACGCGGCCCAGCGGCGAAGTCGTGGCAGCCGCCGGCTTGCTGGTCTTCGACCCGCGCAAAGAAGATGCGCGCATCGAGGTGCCGGCCGACTTTCAGGCGACAAAGCGCAACAATCTTGAGCTGGCTCAAGCCGAACGCCTGCGCACGCGCGCCGAATTTGAGCAGGCCTTCGCCGCGGGTTATCTCGTCACCGGTTTCAGCGCATTCCCACAAAAGGCTTATTACAGCCTCACAAAAGTGGGATAAGCTCAAACCTATGCCCGATTTCCTGATTTTCATTCTGGTTTTCATCGTGCTGCTTGGCCCGCTCATGATCATTCACGAGCTGGGACACTTCTGGGGCGCAAAAGCCGCGGGCGTGCGCGTTGAAGAATTCGGCCTGGGCTTCCCACCGCGAGCAATCAAGCTGTTTGAGCGCGATGGCACAATTTATTCGCTTAACTGGCTGCCGATCGGCGCTTTTGTGAAAATGACCGGCGAAGACGATCCAAGCGATCCGCACAGCCTGGCTGCCGCGCCCAAGCGCTGGCGCTTGATCACGCTGGCGGCCGGGCCGATCATGAACTTTGTCGGCGCATTTGTGATCTTCACCCTGGCCTACATGCTGTTCGCCACGCGCCCGCTTGAATATCAATACCGCATCCTCGAAGTGAACCCCGGCAGCGCAGCCGCGACGGTCGGCATCAAGCCCGGCGATGCCGTGCTGTTCGTAAATACGAAGCCGATGGTGCAACGCGCGGTCTATGAGGGCGCCGGGCAAGAGCGCGCGTTCAATCACAGCCCGCTGCGTGAAGCTTCGCTTGCGGCCGCAGGCAAGCCGGTAACGTTCGTCGTGTCGCGGCCGAGCGACCCGGCCAACTTGAAGAGCGCGGCCGAGCAGCTCACCCTCACTGCGACCATGCCGGACGGACTCAATCCGGATGCGCCGCTGGGCGTGCGCCTGGCATATGAAGTGGTGAAGGCCGAGCGTGTGCCCTACAGCGTGCCGCAGGCGCTGGGCCGGGCGGGATCTGATTTTGCGCGCATCGTCACAACCATCGTCACGCTGCCGACGGAAATTGCGCGGCGCGGCATGTCGTGGGAGCAGGCGCGTCCGGTCAGCGTCATCGGCATGACGCAAATGGGAGTGACATTAATTGAGAACCGCGAGATCGAAGGGTATTTCCCATTCGTCTGGTTTGCCGGTTTCATCAGCTTTGCGCTGGGCATGACCAACCTGCTGCCTCTGCCGGCCCTGGATGGCGGCCGCATCGTGTTTGTGCTGATCGAGTGGATTCGCGGCAAGCGCGTGGACCCGGTTCGGCAGCAATGGGTGCATGGCCTGGGTTTCATGCTGTTGATCGGCCTGTCCGTGCTGATGATGATTTTGGACGTGGTCCGGCCGGTGATTCCATCGCGCTAGCGCGCGGGCAAGTGATTTAGCCAATTCGTCGAGCTTGACGCGTTGCGCGACGCATCGCCTGGCCGGGTCATTCAACGGTTGCCCCGAGTGGCGGATGCGCCCGCGCGCGGGGCGAATTGAAGAAGCCTGTAGACTGCTCGCACAATGGCGAAGACGACTGAAAAGGCATTGCCGTTTGACGAGGCGCTGATGCGCCTGGATGGCGCCGACGCGCCCGACGATCGCGCGTTGCGTGCGCTCACGGGCATGGATGCCGCGCAGCTGGCGCAGTTCGACAAAATGTGGCGCGCGCTGGATGGCGATCGACGGGCGGCCATCGCCGCGCAGTTGCGCGTGCTGATGCTCGAAGACGCCGAGCTGGATTTCTTCGATATCTTCCGCAACAGCCTGGCGGACGCGGACGCGCGCGTGCGCGATGACAGCGTGCTCGGCCTGTGGGAGCTCGAATCCCCGTCGCTGATCGGCCCGCTGGTGAAATTGCTGCGCAATGACCCCGTTCCGGCTGTGCGCGCTTCTGCCGCCAAGGTGCTTGGCTACTTCATGTATCTCAACGAAGTGGAGCGCATCAGCAAGGCGCGCGGCAGCGAAATTTACGCCGCTCTTATGCATGTGCTGCGCCATGCGCCCGAAGACACGCCCTTGTATCAGCGCGCGCTTGAATCGATTGGCTATTCCGGCACCGGTGATGTGGATTTCTTTTTGCGCAGCGCGCTGGCGTCTGACAATGCCCAACTGAAACTCAGCGCGGTGATCGGCATGGGCCGCAGCGACAATCAGGCTTATCAGCCGCTGGTGCGCGCAGAGCTGCAGCATGTTTCTCCCGCCATCCGACGCGAAGCCGCCCGCGCCGCAGGCGAGCTTGAAGACGTGGATGCGGTGAAGGAGCTTGGCGAGCTGATCGACGACACTGACAATGATGTGGCCGAGGCGGCGCTGGAGGCGCTGGCGCAAATCGGCGGTCTGGACGCCAAGCGCCTGCTCGAAAGCACCGCCACCAGCGCCGACGGCGCGCTCAAGCAAAAAGCCGACGAATCGCTGCAGATGTACGAAATGCTGCATGGCGATTTTGACTTCAACGTCAAGATGTTCGATGAGGACAGCCGCACCTCCTTTCACTCAATCAAGCCCGATGTGCTTCCCGCAAAAAAGAAGCGCAAGAGCGACGAGTGATCGCGCAAGCCGCACAAGCTGTGTCTTGGATGCCGCGCGCCCGGATTGAACGAATGGCCGGCGCTTTGCATGGCGACGATGCCCGAGGGGCGCGCATAGCATTCGACTACGCGCTGGCCTGGCTGGATGCCGCGCCGCCTGACCCTCCCCTGCGCGCGCACGAAGTCAGGGCGCTGGCGCAGCCTTTGTTCGCGCAATGGCGGGGACGATTTTTCGATCGCGATGTGATGCGCGTGCTGGCGCCCGAGCGCTACTATGCATGGCTGCGCGAGAAGACCGCGCCACTTCATGACGGCGACTGGCCCGGCACGTTGCGCGGCTTTCTTGAATGGTTGGGGAATCTGCATCTACTGGGACGAGAGGTGCGCGGCCGCGCTTGCGAGCGGGCGGCTGCCGCGTTGCCGGGCTTGCATGACGAGCAGGTTAGCGCCGATCATGAGCTGGGCATCGGCGGCGCTGCCCGCTTTTCGGACGACGAGATGCGCGCAGCCCAAAAGGCGCGCAACAGGCAGCATTGCGCGCGCTGATCGATGATGCCGTCGGAGGGGTGTTGGGCCTGCTGGCCGGCAAACGACTGGACACTCGTTTTGGCCGCCGGGACGGAGCGATTGCCCATGTGTTTTCGATCTGCGGGCCGTTTCTGGATGCGATACAGGCGCGCGTGGTGCTGGCGCGTTATCCAGAATCGCCGTGACGCTTGGCAGGCGTTGCGTAGCCGTTGGCGCCGACGCGGGCGCGCATGGCACAATGGCGGCTCGATGTCGTTTTCATTGCGCCAGGTTCGGGCGCTGTCGCTGTTGTCCCTGTTGCTTTGCGCGCTTTTCGTCGCCGCCTTGTTCGGCGCGCGCTCGGCACAGCGATTCGATGCGCGCGGACGCCCCGATGATTTTCCACAACCGGTGTTTGGCGCCGAACGTCTGCACCTTGGCGTGAATGTCGACTTTGAAAGTGCCGGTGACGCTACGCTGGACCGCCAGATGGCGCAATTGTCGGCTGCGGGGTTGCGCGCAGTTCGTCATGAGTTTCGCTGGAACATGATCGAGCCCGAGCGCGGGTCGTTTCGCTGGGCTGCGGCCGACCGAATTTTCGCCGCTGCGCGCAAATACAACCTGCGCGTGCTGGCCGTGTTGTGGACGACGCCCGCCTGGGCGCGCGGTGATTCCGGGTCGGCCAACGCGCCTGCAACCGAGACCGCGCCGCCTCGCGACCTGCGTGATTTCGCCAGGTTCGCAGGGGCATTTGCCGCGCGCTATGACGCGTCCGTCATGGCCTATCAAATTTGGGATGAGCCCAATCTTTCCGCCGCCTGGGGCGATGCGCTCGTCAATCCGACGCTGTATCTGCAGCTGTTGCGCGCCGCGCGCGAGGCGGTGCGCGAGATCAACCCTGTGGCGATCGTGGCCCTGGCTGCGCTGGCGCCCACGGTCGAGCAAAGCAATGTCAATCTCGAGCCGCAGACGTTTTTGCAAAAGCTCTATCAATTGGGCGGGCATCAGGCGTTTGACATCGCCGCGGCAAAGCCGTATGGCTTTGAGTTCCCGCCCGGCGACCGCCGTGTGGACCCGAGCCTGCTTAACTTTTCGCATGTGATCTTGATGCGCGAGGTCATGGTCGCGCATGGCGACGGCCACAAGGCGATTTGGGCGGCGGCGTTTGGCTGGAACGCCTTGCCCGGCGATTGGCAGGGCGAGCGATCGATCTGGGGTGCGGTGAGCGAGGCGCAGCAGGCCGAATACACCGCCGACGCAGTGCGGCGCGTGGCGCGCGAATGGCCCTGGCTGGGCGCCATGTTTATTGACGGTCTGCAGCCGCGCCCGCGTGAAAGCGAGCCGGAGCTGGATGCGCGCTGGGGCTTTGCGTTGCTGGATCAGCGCGGCAAGCCGCGGCCGGTGTTCGATGCGTTTGCCGCAGCCGGGCAGGATGCGGCGTATTCAACGCGGGCTGGTTTGTTTGCCGATTGCCGGCTGCCGCAAAGCGTGGCGCGCGCGCTGCGCCTGGAGAATCTGCTCACGGCGATGCCTGAAATTGAGTCATCGCAGCCCGACTGCCGCGAGCCAAATTCAAATGCCACCTTTACCGAAGGCTGGCGTTTTGAGCAGCTCGGCGCTGACATCCCCGAGCGGCCGGATGCCAAAGTCAGCGTGCGCTTTAGCGGCGAGGCGTTTGCGTTGATCGTGCGGCGCGGCAATTATCGGGCGTATACCTTTGTAACCATTGACGGACAGCCGGCCAATCTGTTGCCGCGCGAACCGCGCGGCGCCTATCTGATCATGACTGCGCCCGCGCTGGCGCCGCAGATCGAGACCATCCCCGTGGCCAGCGGGTTGGGGCCGGGCGAGCATGTGGCCGAGATCAGCGTCGATCGCGGCTGGAATCAATGGGCGCTGATTGGGTGGAGCGCGCGCGCGGCGGCGCCGGATGCGCGCGTGGCGGCCAGCCTGCGGCTGCTGCCGGTCGCGCTGTTGTTGTCTGCCTTGGTTTTCGGCGTGGCCACATGGCGCGCGCGGTGGCGCTCCTGGCTGCGCGAACAATGGTCGAGCGCGGGCAGTCCCGGCCAGCCTGTGCCGATGTGGCGGGCGGTCCTGGCCGGGCTCGCGCTGTGGGTGACGTCATCGCTGGCGTGGGCGCAGGATGCGGCGCAAGCCTGGCACTCGCTGAGCTTGCCCGTGCATGTCACGGTGAGCGGGCTGGTATCCGGCGTGCTGTTTTGGTCGCCGTTGCTGGTGATAAGCCTTGCCGCGCTGGCGGCGTTGTTTGTCCTGGTTTTGTTTCGGCTTGAAGCCGGTTTGCTATTGCTGGCGTTTTTTATTCCGTTCTTTTTGCTGCCACAACGCTTGTTCGAGCGCTCTTTCCCGATGGTGGAAATTCTGACGTTCATGTGCGCAATCTCATGGGTGGTGCAGTGGGCTGGGCGCTGGCTTGCAGAGCGTGGACAGGATCGCCCGCGGCTGGGCGCGGCTGAGTTGTTGCGGCGCATTAGCGCGCTGGATTGGGGCGTGCTTGGGCTGGCGCTGGTCGGGGTGTTGTCGACCAGCCAGGCGGCGCAGCAGGTGGTGGCTTGGCGCGAGTTGCGGCTGGTCATACTTGAGCCGGCGCTGCTCTATCTGGTGCTGCGCACTGCGCGGCTGTCGAATGCCGCGCCGCGCCTGCTGCTGGGGGCATTTGTGGCGGGCGCGCTGGCGATCGCGTGCATCGGCCTGTTCAACTATGCGCGCGGCGAGCGCTATCTGGCCGAGTTTGGCTTGCCGCGCATCAAAAGCATTTTTGGCTCGGCCAACAATGATGCGCTGTATCTGGCCCGCGCGCTGCCATTTGCGCTTGCGGCCCTGACGCTCGGCGGCGGGCGCTGGTATTCCAGCGCGCCGACTGAATACGACCGCCGTTCTGGTTTGCGCCGCGCTGGCATGGTTGGCGTGTGCGCCGCGATTGGCCTGGCGCTGCTGTTGTCGCAATCGCGCGGCATGCTGTTGTTCGGCTTGCCGGCCATGTTGGTGACCATGTTGCTTCTGGCAGGCGGGCGCTGGCGCATGTTGGGGCTGGCTGGGCTGGTACTGGCGGGTGCGGGTCTGTTCGCTTTGCTGTCTGGCGCATTGCGCCCGTTGGTGGAGGGCACACGGCTTGAGAATGTGTTTGATCTGACACGCGGCACCACGTTCTTTCGCATGAATTTGTGGCTAAGCGCGTGGCGCATGTTTCTGGATCATCCATTCCTGGGCGTTGGACCGGATAACTATCTGTATGCATATCGCGGGTTCTACATATTGCCGGCGGCCTGGCAGGAGCCGGGTTTGTCGCATCCGCACAATGTCGTGTTGGATTGGTTGACACGGCTGGGTGTGGCGGGGTTTGCGGCAGGCACGGCGATGGTGGCTGGTTTTGTCGCATTGATCCGGCGCGGCTTGCGCGGCCCTAACACACGCGTGTTGGCGATTGCGGGCGCCGGTTATCTGGCTGAGGTCCTGGCGCACGGCATGGTCGATCACTCCTTCTTTTTGATTGATCTGATGTTTGTTTTTATGCTGCTGGCTGGCGTGATGGGCTGGGCGGTGTCGAAAGAGCGGTGACAGATGCCTGATCCGGCATTTGTCACCTACCAAGTATTTCCATAGCCTTAATCAGCTGCGAATCAGTCAACTTATTTTATTAGCACTGCTAACAAACCTGCTATAGTCGACGACCTATGAACCCGGCCCCATCCGCTTTGGCAGACACGCAAGCTGACCCAGATCCTCGTTACAAATGGAAAGTGCTGATCTCCGTGGCGTTCGGCATTTTCATGATCATCCTCGACAGCACGGTGGTCAACGTCGCCTTTCAGACGCTGCGCAGCGAATACGGCCGGCCGCTGGCGGACACGCAATGGGTGCTGAGCATTTACGTCCTGGCGCTGGGCATTACCACGCCCATGTCGGGATTTCTCGGCGATCGTTTTGGCACCAAACGGGTTTATCTATTTGGCTTGTCCCTGTTTGTGCTGGGCTCGCTCTTTTGCGGCCTGGCGCCCAGCCTCAATCTGCTTATCGCCGCGCGCGCCCTGCAGGGCATCGGCGGCGGCATCGCGCAGCCGCTGGGGCCGGCCATGCTCTACCGCGCCTTTCCCGTGCGTGAGATCGGCAAAGCTCTGGGGTTATTTGGCATTGTGCTTACGGTGGCGCCGGCGCTTGGACCGATCCTCGGCGGCTTGCTGGTCGACGCCAATTTGTGGCGTGCCATCTTCTTCCTCAACATCCCCATCGGCATTGCCGGTGTGATTTTAGGTTCGCGCTTTTTGCGCAATGAAAAGGCGGCCAAGAAGCCGACCTTCGATCCGCTCGGGCTGGTCTTGTCCGTGATCGGGTTTGGGTCTGTGCTGTATGCGGCCAGCATCGCGGAGAGCAACGGCTGGACTTCGGGCAACACGATGATATTTTTCGGCGTGGGGATAGCCGCGCTGATCGCCTTCGCCATCGTCGAACTGTTTGTCGTGAAAGAACCGATGCTCAACCTGCGCCTGTTTGGCGGGCGCGTGTTCACCAATGCCACGCTCATCGGCTATGTCACGACCGTCGCGCTCTTTGGCGCGGAGTTTCTGATGCCGGTTTATCTGCAAGCCATGCGCGGCCGAACCGCGCTTGAATCTGGCACCATTCTGCTCGGCGTCGCCGCCGCGTCGGCGATCGCCACACCCACCGCCGGCCGGCTATATGACAAAATCGGACCGCGACCGTTGGTGGTGGTTGGCTTTATCCTGCTGTGTCTCAACACCTGGCAGCTGTCCCTGATCGAGGCGTTGACGCCGATCAGCACCATCGTCGGGTTGTTGTTCATTCGCGGCCTGGCTGTGGGCATGACGCTGCAAACGACTTTCACCACCGCGCTCGGCGCGGTGCCGCGCGATCAACTGCCGCGCGGCTCGTCGCTTCAGAACAGCACGCGCTTCGTGGTGCAGGCTGTGGCGGTGGCCGCACTTGCCACCGTCTTGTCGAGCAGCCTGTCGCAAGAGGTGCGCACGCAACAGGATGCGGCGCGCAACGCCAACCCGTCCGTTCGGGCCGCGCCGTTTGGCGTGTGTGAAACGCCAGGCGTCGCCGCTGCCGACAACATTCCAGCGGCTGCGTTGGAGAAAATCAAAGCCGCGCCGCTCAAGCAACAGGATGCGGCCAAAGCCGCCATTCGCGCCACGCTGGACAACGCCTGCGCTGAAAACATACGCGGGTTTGAAAACACCTATCGCATCACGTTTTACGCGTCGATCGCGGCCTTGATCCTGGGCTTGTTTCTGCCCGGCTGGCCTGGCAAGTGGACGGGCCGCGCCGGCGCCCAGGCTGGCCCGCCACAACCCAGCGCCGGCCATTGATCAGGCCAGGCTCTAGAATCGCCCGCATGCCAGAAGCGCAGGAGATCCAGGTCGAGTTTGACGGAGCGGTTTACACGCTCACACCCGAAGTGGCCGCCGATATCACACGGCACTACCTTCGCGCCAAGCAGACGCCGAAATCGGCGCAGCCCGGCGTGGCCGTCGGCCAGCAATGGATGTTGTTGAAACTAATTCAAAGCGCCGGGATTCCGATTTTGACGAATGACGAAGCCATGTCGATCGGCGCGCGCGTGATGTAGGCGGAATAAGCGCGCTCAACGCTGACGGTCGGCATGCGCCCGCAGCGTTTCGTCTTCGCGCGCATCGAAGTGATGCGATTTGGCTGTGCCGATGCGTTGCGTTGAATAGATGCCGCGATGGCCGGATGTGAGATAGGCCAAGGCGCAGGCGACCACCCCGTAGATCAACGCGCCGCCGCCAAAAAGCTCCACCCCCAGCAGCACGCAAGCCAGCGGCGTGTTGCTGGCCCCGGCAAAGACCGCCACAAAGCACAACATCGCCATGAATGCCGGATCGGCGCCCAGCGCGCGCCCGAGCACATTGCCCAGCGCCGCGCCGATGACAAACAGTGGCGTCACTTCTCCGCCCAGAAAACCGCTGCCCAGTGTGATTGCCGTGAACAGCAGCTTTAGCGCAAACGCCGCAGCCAGCACCGTTTCGCCGCGCACGCTGCGCTCGATCAACGGCAGGCTCAGCCCTAGATAATCACGCGCACCCAGCAACAGCGTGAGCGCAATCACCGCAATCCCGCCGATGACCGGCCGCAACAACGGCAGCCGCACCCGGCTCAACCCATGCCGGATCGCATGCGTGAGCTCGATGAACACCAGGCTGGTGAGCCCGCAGGCCACACCCGCGACAGCAACCTTCAGCAGCAATACACCGTCGACGCCGATGATGGGCGCAGCCGGGTAGCGCGCATGCGGCACGCCCAAGCCGCGCACGACTAAGTCGCCGACATATGCCGCCACCAGGCAAGGGATCAGCCCTTCGTAGCGCATGCGGCCGAGCGCCTGCACTTCCATGCCAAACACAAACCCGGCCGCCGGTGTGCCAAACACCGAGCCGAACCCGCCGCTGACGCCCGCCATCAGCAGCAAGCGGCGATCATGCCGGTCGAGCTTGAGGAGCTGGCGCAGCGCGTCGGCCAGGCTTGCGCCCATTTGCAGCGCGGTGCCTTCGCGCCCCACCGAACCGCCGAACAGATGCGTGAGCACGGTGCCGGCCAGAATCATCGGCGCCATGCGGCGCGGGATGCGCGCTGAATTCGAGTGAATCTCTTCAAGCACAAGGTTGTTGCCCAACGCCGCTGCGCCAGCATAGCGTTGATAGAACCAGCCCAGCAGCATGCCTGCAATGGGCAGCGCGAAGAGCAGCTCGGGATTCGCTTCGCGGATGTTTGTGGCCCATGTGAGGCTGAGCAAAAAAACGGCCGAGGCCAGCCCGGCCAACACGCCGGTTGCCGCGCCCAGCACGCTCCACTTGCCAAACGTGCGCGCAGCGGCGGCAAATTCGCCGGGTTGCCAACGCACCGCAGCGCGCAGGAATCGCATCAGGGTTTGAACGGATGATGGTTGCAAAGTTGCGTGTTCCGACGAGTGTTATGGCGGCGCGCTGTCGGCCGCAAGCAGCTTGCGCACGTCGCCGGCAATGATATCTGGAGGCGTCTGGAATGGAAACTTCAAGCGCCAAAGCCCATTTTTATCGAGCAGGTAGGTGAAGCTGGTGTGCGCCACCGAATAATTGGCTTCACCCGCAGCGGGTTTTTGGATTTGATAGGACGCATCAAAGCTGTCGGTGATCGCGTCAATCGTTGCGCTGTCGCCGGTCATGCCGATAAAGCTGGTGTCAAAAAGCGCAAGATAGCGCTTGATCACCGCGGTGCTGTCGCGGCCGGGATCGACGCTGATGAACAGAAAGGTCACATTCTCGGCGTCGGCGCCGAGCTGATTTTTGACCAGCTTGAAATCGGCCAGCGTAAGCGGGCATACATCCGGGCAATAGGTGTAGCCGAAGGAGATCAACACCGGCCGGCCGCGCAGCC
>JANMNW010000005.1:0-2059 GCA_031368515.1 Chloroflexota bacterium | reverse complement strand
ATGCCGCCCAGGCTGATGACGCCGACTTCGGTGGTGCCCCCACCGATGTCAACGACCATTGAGCCGTTGGCCTCGTTCACGGGCAGGCCGGCTCCGATTGCGGCCGCCATCGGCTCTTCGATCAGATAGACCTCGGAGGCGCCGGCCCCAAGCGCCGATTCGCGAATCGCGCGGCGCTCGACCTGCGTCGAACCGCATGGCACGCAGATGATGATCCTCGGGCTGGGCCGAAAGATCGAGCGCGGATGCACAATCTTGATGAACTTCTTGAGCATCTGCTCGGTGACGGTGAAGTCGGCGATCACGCCGTCCTTCATCGGGCGGATGGCTTCGATATTTCCCGGCACCTTGCCGAGCATTGCCTTGGCTTCGGTGCCCACGGCCAGGATCGTCTTCTTGCCATGCGGCCCGCCTTCATGGCGAATCGCAACCACTGAGGGCTCGTCGAGCACGATGCCCCTGCCACGCACGTAAATCAGCGTGTTCGCAGTTCCTAAATCGATTGCAAGGTCTGTCGAAAAGTGACGCCGAAAAGATGCAAGCATGGTGCGGGCAGTGAGGCGACTGGTCGAGACCACCCGGGGCCGGGCGGGTCGCACCGTTGTTACGACGTGATCCCCGCACCGACCCGGCAAATCAACGACCTGCCGCAGGTGCAAGAGACTGTGGATAACCGGGGATAATACCCCAGCTCTACCGCATTGTCACCTGCGCAACCTCGCCGAATTGGCCCAATCATGGCATTGACACCGCAAGATGTTGCCCGCATTGCGCATCTTGCACGGTTGGACCTCAGTGCTGACGAGCGGGCCGCGATGCTCACGCAACTCAACGGCTTCTTCAGCATCGTTGAGCGCATGAGCGCGGTTGACACCAGCGGTGTCGAGCCGCTGTACACGCCGCTGTCGGCAATCCAGGAAACGAGCCTGCGCCTGCGTGAAGATGCCGTCAGTGAAGTCGACAACCGCGAAGCAAACCAACGCGGCGCGCCGGCCGTGATCGATGGCCTGTACCTCGTACCCAAGGTCATCGAGTGAAGCCTTTGCATGAATTGGGCGTGCGCGAACTCGCCAACGCATTGGCGGCGCGCCAAACCAGCAGCGTCGAAGTCACCGAGCACCTCCTCGCGCGCTTGCAGACGCAGGCGTCTCTGGGTGTACTGCTGGCCAGCGACAAAGAGGTCTCGCTGGCCCATGCGCGCGCCGCCGACGCGCGCCGCGCGCGCGGAGAAACCGGCACGCTGCTGGGTGTTCCCCTGGCACACAAAGACATCTTCGTCACGCGCGAAATGCCCAGCACCGCAGGCTCAAAGATGCTCGAAGGCTACGCCAGCCCATTTGATGCGACGGTCGTCGCCAACTTGGCCAAGGCTGGGGCGGTGATGCTGGGCAAGCTCAACTGCGACGAATTCGCGATGGGCTCAAGCAACCAGAACTCAGCCTATGGCCCGGTGAGAAACCCGTGGGATCCGACGCGCGTGCCAGGCGGCTCTTCAGGCGGCTCGGCTGCGGCAGTCGCCGCGCGTTTGATGCCTGCGGCAACGGGCAGCGATACCGGCGGCTCGATTCGCCAGCCCGCAAGCTTCACCGGGGTCAACGGCATCAAGCCGACCTATGGCGTGTGCTCGCGGTATGGCATGGTTGCGTTCGCGTCGAGCCTCGATCAAGCCGGCCCCCTGGCGCGCAGCGCGCAAGACAGCGCACTGCAGCGGAGCGCGATTAGCGGGTTAGACGAACGCGACTCGACCAGCGCGCAGCGCGCGCCGCAGGACTTTCATGCCGCAATGCTCGCGGCCCGGGACGGTGCGAGCGCGGCGCAGCCCTTGCACGGGTTGCGCATCGGCTTGCCGCGCGAGTTCTTCCCCGCCGCGCTTGCTGCTGATGTTGCGGGCGCGGTGCGCGCGGCGCTGCGTGACTTCGAGCGGCTTGGCGCGACCCTGCTCGACGTCTCGTTGCCGCGCACCGAGTTGTCGATTCCGGTGTACTACATCATTGCGCCTGCCGAAGCCAGCTCGAACCTGAGCCGCTATGACGGCGTGCGCTACGGGCACCGCGCAGCC
>JANMNW010000670.1:0-11329 GCA_031368515.1 Chloroflexota bacterium | reverse complement strand
GGCAGCCAATCCACAGACGCGCTTTGCGCAGCTGCTTGCCGCCGGCATTGAGCAGACGCTGGTCTGAGGTATTGACATGGTGACGCCACAAAATCCCCCCCCATCGCCCCGGGTTGAGCGCGCCTGGTGGTATGTCCTGGCATTGATGCGCACCTACTTTGGTATGTATGTGCTCAGCTCAATTGGCATCTTGGCGTCATACCTGTGGCCAATGATACCGGGCGCCATCGTGCGCCAGTTGTTCGATCTGCTTGCCGCACAGCAGTCCGTGGCCGCAACGGCTGATGCGCGCGCGGCTGTGTGGGGGCTGGCTGCCGCGTTGACTGGCGTGTCACTCTCCCGGTGGATTTTCAGCTGCGGCTGGGTTGGCGAACGCAGCCTGCAAGTGCTCTCGGAAGGGTTGATGCGCCACAACCTTCTGCGCCGAATTCTGCAACGGCCAGGCGCCAGCCCGTTGCCATCGGGCTCGTCGCCGGGTGAAGCGATCAGCCGCTTGCGCGACGACCTTGCGCATGTTGGCGTGCTTGTGGCCTGGACCGTCGATCCGGTGGGACAGGCGCTGGCCGTGTGCATCGCGCTTGTCAGCCTTTTGCGCATCGATGTCACGATTACCGTGCTGTCGTTTGTGCCGCTGGTGGCGATTCTGGTTTTTGTGAATATCGCCAATCGCCGCATTCATCAATATCGCAAGTCGAATCAAGAAGCTATTGGCGCTGTAACCGGGCTGCTCGGCGAAGTATTTGGATCGGCGCAAGCGGTCAAGCTGGCCGGCGCCGAAGCGCGCGTGGTGGCCCATCTGCAGCGCGCCAACGAGACGCGCCGCACTGCGGCGTTGCGCGATCATTTGCTCACGCGCGTAATCGACGCATTTTCTTTTGGTGCGGCCAATATCGCCACGGGCACGCTGCTGCTTGTTGGCGCGCAGTCGCTGCAAAGCGGGCGATTGTCGGTCGGCGATTTTGCCTTGTTCGCTTCCTATTTGGGCTGGATGGCGATTGTCATCGGCATGGTGGGCGGATTTGTCACACGTTACCGGCAGATGGGCGTGTCGCTCGGCCGCGCCGTGGCGCTGTTGCAGGGCGCGCCGCCGCAGATGCTGGTCGAGCGCGCGAACGGACTGCGCATGCGCGGCCCGTTGCCCGAAGTGGCGTCACCAGAGCCGGTTCTCCGCGATGCGCTGCGCGAATTCGGCGCGCGCGGCCTGGCATTTGTCTATCCCGGCAGTGACAAGGGCATCGCTGCGATTGATCTGCACATCAAGCGCGGGCAGTTTGTGGTGATCACCGGGCGCATCGGCAGCGGCAAGAGCACATTGCTGCGCGTGTTGTTGGGATTGCTGCCGAAAGATGCCGGGAGCTTGTTTTGGAACGGCGCCTTGATTGCCGATCCCGCCACGTTTCTGACCCCGCCGCGCGCAGCCTACACCCCGCAGACGCCGCGCCTATTTTCTGAAACGTTGCGTGACAACATCCTGATGGGATTGCCCGGCGCAGCTGCGCTGGATCGCGCACTATGGCAGGCGGTGCTGGAGCGCGATGTGCCGAATCTGGAGAACGGTGTGGACACGCTGGTCGGCCCGCGCGGCGTCAAGCTAAGCGGCGGGCAGCTGCAGCGTGCCTCGGCCGCGCGCATGTTTGTGCGCCGGCCCGAGCTGCTGGTGTTCGACGATCTCTCCAGCGCGCTGGATGTCGAGACTGAACAGACGCTATGGGCGCGCCTGGCCGAACAGCAGGGCGTGACCTGTTTGGTGGTGTCGCACCGGCGCGCGGCATTGCACCGGGCCGATCACATCATCGTGCTGAAAGACGGCCGCGTGCATGCCGAGGGCGGCCTGGATGAATTGCTGGCCAGCAGCGACGAAATGCGGCGGCTCTGGACGACCGGCGGCGATTCAACCTAGAACTTATCCTAAAATGTGGACTCCACCTTGTTTGCACACCTGAAACGTTGGCGAAAAAGGTGGGGCCCACATTTTCAGGATAGTTCTAGGACGCATTTCGAAAATCGGACGCCAGCTTGCGTTGCCGCCGAATACGCGGGTGGAAAAGGTTGAAGTCTGTTGCGCGAGGCTGTGACGCCATGTGATCTATGATCGCGCGGATGGCGCAAGAACGGCCGATTGTCGTGGTAAAAGGCGCGGGCGAGGCGGGGACGGGCGTGGCCCACCGCCTGTGGCTCAGTGGCTATCGCGTCCTGTGCACCGATTTGCCGCGGCCCATCGTGGTCCGGCGCAGCGTGGCGTTCGCCACCGCGCTCTACGACGGCCGAGCGACTGTCGATGGCCTGCAGGCCGAGCGCATCAGCCAGGCCGATGAAGCCTACTATCTGTGGTCGCGTGAGACATTGCCCGTGATGGCCGATGCCGCCGGCCGCATCGTCGGCTTGCTTCATCCCGCCATCGTCATCGACGCGATCTCGGCCGGTCGAAACCTGGGCACGCAGCGCAGCGATGCAGCTTGCGTGATTGCGCTAGGGCCGGGCTTTGAAGCCGGTCTGGATTGCCATGCGGTTCTTGAAAACGTCGCGGACGATTCATGCCATGTTGTGCGCGCGTCACGCGCTGGCATCATCCGCGGGCGGCGCGCCATCGGTGATTTGGTTCAGCCCAACGAGGCCATCGCCTCCATCGGCACAGCGCCTGTAACGGCCGGTGTCAACGGCGTCTTGCGTGGATTGATTCACGACGGGTTGCTTGTAGAAGCCGGCATGCGCGTGGCCGACGTCGACCCGAGCGGCGAGTCAAAACGCTGCTTCACCCAATCCGAACGGGCGTTGGCTATTGGCGCCAGCGCGCTTTCAGCCGTGGGCGCGTTGCGCGCGGCCATGCCGTGATGGCTGGGACTCATCGCAAATTTGAGATAAGTTCTAGAACTCATCCCAATATGTGGACTCCACCTTGTCCGTCAGCCGAAAACGTTGGCGGAAAAGGTTGGGCCCACATATTTAGGATGAGTTCTAGGGCCAGTGCATCTCAGAGAACGGCGTGCTGTCCGGCGCGCCCGGCGCATAGCGAATGCGGCGCGAGCGCAGCTCGGCCACACACGACCACAAAGTCGTCAGCGCGCCGCTTGCGCCGCACATCGGCGCGCTGCGGTCGGCCATGACCCGCTCGGAATAATCCAGCAGGCCGTCCACGGGGGCGGTCACAGCCGCGCCGGAGGCATCGCCCTGCTGCATCAAAAATGCCAGGCGGCAATCAGAATTGGGCGAACTGCGTCGGCCTTGAAAGCGCCGCATGTCCGGGTGCCGAAAATGGTTGGTGGCTGCCAGCAGTGGGCCGCTCGCTTCAAGCACGCGCACGCTGCGCGGATCGGCCTCGACTACAAACGCCTCGCGCGCATCTGCTAGCAAATAGTTCAGCGAGCTGAGATGCGGCATGGCCAGCAGCAGATCACGCGCCTCGCGCCCGCTGTGGCACAGCTCCAGCGCGATGCGGCCGACCAGATGAAAAGGCACTCCGGGCTTCACCTCCTGCGCATCGGGCGTGTCGGTCATCACCACATGCAGCGAGACAAAAAGCCCGTGCGTATTCATGCCATCGTAGCGCCCGCACGGCACACCGCCGCGCGCGCCGATGCTGGCGAATGCGCAGCAGTCAGGCATAAATCGAATGCGCTGCCTTCGCGCCTGCATCGGCCAGTAATCGTAATTGCGGCCGATCAACGCGCGGCCGTCCGGGCTATGCCAGGCAAACGTCGAGCAGCCTTCGGCGGACACGCGCGCGGCGATGCGCGCTTTCAGGTTGACACGGCACGATTGCCGCCACAACTCATGCGCATCGAATCGCTGCGCATCGGCATAGGCGGCAAATTCGTCCAGCAGGTGCGGATGCAGCTCGCGCACCACGTCGTGGCACGCAGTGGCAAAGCGCGCCGGCGGTGGCGCAAACCACCACGGTTGCATTTTGAACGGCGGATCGGCAAGACCCAGCTCAAACCCTGCCTGCGCATGGCTGCCGGAAAGGTTAAACGCGCGGTAATCGGGTGCTTCGTGCATGGACGAGCACAATCATACGGGCTGGCGCGGCAAAATGCGCCTGTCGCCGCCGGTCACCGATGCACGGTGATCAGCTTGCCGCTCTGCTTGGCGGTGTGCAGCGCAAGCGCGTTGGCATCGGCGACGAGGCTGCGGTCGAAATTGATCGCCGCTCCTCCGGTCGTGCGAATGACAAAGCGAGCGGGCCGCGCCAGCTTTTTGCGGTTGAGAAAAAGGTATGCCAGTCCTTCAAAAATCGCGCCCAGAAAACCCATGGGCGGGGTGCTCGCCGTGTTTTCCAGGGGGCTGTGCTCGTCGATGCCGGCGATATCGCTCCGCGCCGAAGCCTTGCGCAATGCGTTGAAGCTGGTCGTAGTCGCCGCGAACTTTGGGTGCTGACATGCCGAATTCCTGTGAGTGTGGCGATGTTTATAGCCGGGCGCTCGCGCGCTGTTGTCTCACTTTAAGTTCGAACCGTCCCTCGGGCAAGGGGGGAAACGCTGAAAACCCGGGAATTTAGTCCTGGGTGGTGTGGGAAGAATGCTAACGCCTGCCGTTCGTGACGCGCTGCACGTCAAACACGTTGCGCACGCTTTTGAGCACGCTCATGGCGCTGGAGATGTCGCTGATGTGGCTGACTTCGGCCTTGATCCAGACCTGCACTTCGCCATGCTTGAGGTCGCGCTTGGCGATTTGACAATCGACGATGTTGATCTTTTGCTCGCCCAGGGCGGTGGCCAATTCGCCCAGCAACCCGGTGCGCTCGGCAGCAATGACCAGCAGCTGCACCGTAAACGCATCCTGCGACGCGCCTTCGTACACGACGTCGATCAGGCGCTCCTGCTCGGCGTTGGCCATGTTCTTGCAATCGCGCCGGTGCACGCGGATGCCCTGCCCGCGCGTGATATAGCCGATCACTTCATCGCCCGGCACCGGATTGCAGCACTGCGCGATTTCAACTTGCAGCCCGGGCACGCCGGCCACCATAAACTGGCCCTGCTTCAAGCCGGACGCGCCATTGTTCGGCGCCGGGCGGGAGCGCAACAGATCGACCAGGCTGCCCAGGCCGGACAGGCGTTCCTGGCGCTCCTGATCGCGTCGCCGGTCCTCCTCCATGATGCGGCTGGAGATGCTGACCGAGCTGATGTTGCCAAATCCAATGCGTTCGAGGAAATCGTTTTCGGCGCCGGCCTCGATCTTGAACAGCCGGAAGATATCGTCGGCCTTCATCCAGTTCGTGACGCCCATGCGCTTGATCTCGCGATCGATGATTTCGCGGCCGGCAATGATGTTTTGTTCGCGGTCCTGCTTTCGGAAATGAGCGCGGATCTTGTGCTTGGCGTTGGCGGTGATGCAATAGGTGTTGCCATGCAGCCAGTCGCGGCTGGGCATGGGCTCTTTGCGCGTCAGCACTTCAATGACATCGCCGTTGTGCACCGGATAGCTCACCGGCTGCATTGCGCCGTTGACGCGGCCGCCCCGGCATCGATCCCCGATGTCGCTGTGAATGCGATAGGCAAAATCCAGAATCGTGGCGCCCAGCGGCAACTCGACCACTTTGCCTTTGGGCGTAAATGCAAAAACCAGCTCCTTGAACTGATCGTTTTTGAGCGCATCGACAAATGAGGTGGCGTCCTCGGCTTCGTTGCCGATGGATTTGATCGCGCTGCGCAACGCCTCAATCTGGTTCAGATATTTGCGGTCCAGCTGCGTCGAATCTTTGTAAAGCCAGTGCGCGGCCACGCCAAATTCGGCCGAGCGGTGCATCGAACGGGTGCGAATCTGCACTTCCAGCATCCCGGTCTTGGTTTGCACGGCGGTATGCAGGCTTTGGTAGTGGTTGTCCTTTGGAACTGCGATGTAGTCGTCAAATTCGCCCGGGATCGGCGGCCATAACTTGTGCACAACGCCCAATGCCATGTAGCAGGCCTGCACGCCTGGGTCGCCCAGCATGCGCCGCTTTGCCGCCAGCTTGAGCTCGCGAATGCGGGCGGCTTCGGACGCATTGGGCGAGCTTGAGGCGTCCGAGGTGTCAACCGATGGCGGCGTGGAACGGATGGGGTCGGTGTCGGGGGTGTCGTTGACACCGCCAACGATCGCCGCAGCGGCGATGCCGACTGCGCCAGGCGCATCCTTCGCGCCATTGACACTGCCGATGCTTGCCGCGCCCGTCCCGTTTTTCACGCCGTTGACACTTGCCGCATCAGCGTTGCTTTCGGGACTCTCCCCGTCGTCCTGATCCTCAATGATCACGCGAATCGCCTGCGTGTCGCGGATTTGATCGAACGTGGTGCCTTTGCGCTTCATCTTGCGCCACAGGCTGTAAATCTGTTTGGCCCGGCCAGTGATTTCGAAATCGACCAGGCCGCTGTCGGTCAACGCTTCGCGCACGCTGTTGATATAGCCCTGAACTGCGGCATCGCGCTCGCGCGCGCCCATCGACAGCATCACGCTGAGATACGCGTAGTCTTCGGGCTCGGCGTAACGCAACCCCAGCTCTTCAAGCTCCTGCTTCCATTCCCAAATGCCCAGCCGGTTGGCCAGCGGCGCATAGATGTCCAGCGTTTCGCGCGCGATCTTGCGCTGCTTCTCCGGCTTCATGGCCGCGAGCGTGCGCATGTTGTGCAGGCGGTCGGCCAGCTTGATCAGCACCACGCGCACGTCTTTGACCACGCTCAACAGCATCTTTCGCAGCGATTCGGCCTCGCGGTCGGTGCGGTAGGTGAATGTTTCGGCCGAAGCTTCGGCAGTCGCGGCTTCTTCAGCGGCAAGGCTGCTCTTGATGCCTTCGCGCTGGCTGAGCTTGGTGACGCCGTCGACCATCATCGCAACTTCATCGCCAAACTGCGCGCGAATCTCATCCAGCGTGACGATGGTGTCTTCAACCACATCGTGCAACAGCGCGGCGGCCACGGTCTGCGCATCGAGATTGAACCTGGCCAAAATGCCGGCCACGGTCAATGGATGCGAAATATAGGGCTCGCCCGAACGGCGCATTTGATCGTGATGCGCGCTTTCGGCCACTTCATAGGCGTGCCGGACCAGCGCGAGCTCGCTTTCCGTCGACCGCGGCTTGAGCGCGGTCAGGAGTTCGTGCAACGTCGTGGTGGCATGGTCGTTGAGATCCCCCATGATGCCTTCAGACAGTCCGTCGAAAGTGCACAAAATTATAAGGGACGGACATTAAAGCGTCATATCCGAGGCGGCCGGCGCCGGCGTTTCCCGTAGAATTCGACCCTTCTATGCAGAACTTCCAGAACTTGATTCTTACGCTGCAACAGTTCTGGGCATCCAAAGGGTGCCTGCTCTGGCAGCCGTACAACCAAAACGTCGGCGCCGGCACCATGAACCCGGCCACCTTTCTGCGCGTGCTTGGCCCGGAACCCTGGAACGTGGCCTATGTGGAGCCCAGCACCCGCCCGGACGACGGCCGCTTTGGCGAGAACCCCAACCGGCTCTACACGCATACCCAATTTCAAGTGATCTTGAAACCGGCGCCCGAACGCTCGCAGGACTTGTATCTTGAAAGCCTTCGCGCCATCGGCATCGATCCGAGCAAGCACGACATTCGCTTTGTCGAAGACAACTGGGCGCAGCCCGCCATCGGCGCCTGGGGTCTGGGCTGGGAAGTCTGGCTGGACGGGCTGGAAATCACCCAGTACACCTACTTCCAGCAGGTGGGCGGTCTGACCCTGGATCCAACCTGTCTGGAGCTCACCTATGGCCTGGAACGCATCGCCATGGCGCTACAAAACGTGCGCAGCGTGTTTGACTTGAAGTGGGACGACGTGCGCACCTACGGCGACGTCAAACTTCAGGACGAAAAAGAGCGCAGCGAATACGCCTTTAATCAGGCCGATGTCGAGGAGCTGCACGAGCTGTTCGAGCGCTATGAGCGCGAATGCCGGCGCACGATCGATCGCGGCCTGGTGCTGCCGTCGCACGACTATGTGCTGCAATGCTCGAATGTGTTTAACATGCTCGACACACGCGGCGCCATCGGCGTGACCGAGCGCGCAGGTTTTCTCGGCCGCATCCGCGATCTTGCGCGCGAAGTGGCCACCAAGTATGTCGAGCAGCGCGCCGAAGCCGGGCATCCTTGGCTCGAGAGTCCCGAGTCCCCAGTCCCCAGTCCCGAGCGGGCCAAGTCAACTTTGACACCCTCTGTCTCCGGACTCGGGACTCGGGACTCGGGACTTCTTCTTGAGATTGGCGTCGAAGAGCTGCCCGCCGACAACGTCACCAGCGCGCGCGATCAGCTGGGCGCGGCGCTTACAGAGGCGCTGGCTGCCGCTCGCATCGAACATGGCGCAGTGCAGTTGTTCGCCACGCCGCGGCGCGTGAGCGCGCTGGTGCGCGATGTTGCGCCGACCACGCGCGCGTTTGACGAATGGGTGAAAGGACCCGGCGCCAAAGCCGCGCTTGACGCCGCCGGCAAACCCACCCAGGCGGCCATCGGCTTCGCCAAACGCTTCAACATCGATCCGAGCGAGCTGGTTGTTAAGACCGAAGGCGCCGCCTCCTATGTGTATGCGCGCAAAGTGGAAGCGGGCAAGCCCGCGGCCGACGTGCTCGCCGGCGTGCTGCCGCAGGTGATTGGCAAGCTCTCGTTTGAAAAGACCATGCGCTGGAACGCCAGCAACGTGCCGTTTGCGCGGCCGGTCAACTGGATTGTTGCGCTGCTGGGCGACCGCGTGATCAATTTCAGCTTTGCCCGCGTGCAGACCGGCAACGTCAGCATCGGCCCGCGCGGCGAAGGTTCGCCGGAGTTTGTCATCCCCGCGGCCGCAGACTATCCAGCCTTGCTGGCACAGCACAAAATCATCGGCGACATCGCCGCGCGCAAAGCCGAGGTCAAGCGGCAGATCGACGCGGTTGCCGCGAGCATCGGCGGCATAGTCGCGACAGACGACGACCTGCTCGATGAAGTGGCCAATCTGGTGGAGCAGCCCACTGCACTGCTGTGCGACTTCGGCCCGGAGTTTTTGAAGATCCCGCCGCAGGTGTTGATTGGCGTGATGAGCAAAAAGCAACGCTATTTCACCGTGCTCGACAAAGCCGGCGCGATGCTGCCCAAATTCATCACCGTGCGCAACGGCAACGACCAGCATCTGGATCTGGTCCGCCATGGCAATGAGGATGTGGTGCGCGCGCGCTTCGCCGACGCCAATTACTTTTTCAAGCAGGATATCGAAAAGCCGCTCGACGCTTATCTGCCGCGCCTGGACACGATCGTGTTTCAAGGCAAGCTCGGCTCGATGCTGGACAAGAGCAAGCGCATCGAAAGCCTGGTCGAGCCGCTTGCGCACCAGCTCGGCGCGCAGGGTGCCGCCCTTGAAACGGCAAAGAAAGCCGCGCATCTGTGCAAAGCCGACCTGGCAACCGCCATGGTGGTAGAGATGACTTCACTGCAGGGCCAGATGGGGCGCGATTATCACAAGCTGACCAGCCGCGACGCCGATACGAGCGCGGTGGCCGACGCCATCTTCGAACATTACTTGCCGCGCTATTCGGGCGATCGCTCGCCGGCAAGCGCGGCAGGCTTGATCGTGGGCCTGGCCGACAAGCTCGACAGCATCGCCGGGTTGTTTGCGGTCGGCCTGGCGCCGAAAGGGTCGGCCGACCCGTTTGCGCTGCGCCGCGCGGCCATCGGCATTGTTACCAACCTGATTCATGCCGAAGCCTCATTCTCATTGCGCGCCGGCTTGAAGAGCGCGGCCGCGCGACTGCCGGTCAAGATGGATGACAAGGCGCTTGATGCAGCGCATGCCTTTATTCTCGACCGCGCGCGGGTGATCTTCAACGACGCCGGCAACAAATACGACGTGGTCGACGCGGTGCTGGCTGAACAGGGCGATGACGCGTATCGCGCGGTGGCGGCCATCGAGACGCTGAACGCCGCCGTCAAGCGATCGGATTGGCCGGCGCTGCTGGCAGCCTACTCGCGTTGCGCGCGCATCATCAAAAGCGCGCCGGCCGGCGCCGAGGGCGCGACGGCCATTGATCCGTCCGAAGAGGCGGGCGCTCTATCGCGGGTGCTGGACGCGTTGCCGACCGCGGCCGATGCGCATGGGCTGATTGCCAATCTGGAAACGCTGACGCCGGCGATCAACGCGTTTTTCGACAAGACCATGGTGATGGTGGAAGATGCCGGGCTGAAGCGCGCGCGCTTGGCGCTGCTGGGACGGGTGGTGGCCCAGGCAGCGGGCATTGCGGATATGTCGCGGCTCGAAGGGTTCTAGAAATTCCCTCCGAGGCTTTATCTTAGAAGTTATGTCCGAAGACGATCAACTCAACAGCTGGCTGGCGGAAAAGTTTGAGCAGCAGTTTAAAGACCAGCTGGTGCGCGGTTCGCAGCTGCTCAACAGCGGCAAGCCCAAAGAGGCGCTGCCGCTGCTGGAACGCGCACACAAGCTCAAGCCCGGCCACTATGAAGCCGCGCTCAACCTGGGCGGCGCATACATCATGGCCGGCCGCTTCAAACAAGCCGTCCCAATTCTGGAAGGCGCCGCCGAGCGGCACCCAGACGAACCGCAGGTGTGGGTCAATCTGGGCGCGGCTTATCTGGGCAACCCGGTGCTCGCGACCGATGAGAAACAGCAGAAGGCGCTGGCCGCTTTCAACCGCGCGCTGCTGCTTGATCCTTACGCCCCCAATGTCGAATACAACATCGGCTTGATTCACCGCGATCGCGGCGAAATCGATCTCGCCATCCATGCGTTCAAACGCGCGCTCAGCACCAACCCCAACGACGCCGACGCGCGCCATTTGATCGAGCGGCTCAGCAACCCGCGCTGACGCGCTCTTCTCAGCCCGCCACCAGCTTCGTCCGCGATAATGGCGGCATGGATCTGAACGGCCGAACCGCGCTGGTCACCGGCGCCGCGCACCGCGTCGGGCGCGCAATCGCCCTGGAGCTGGCGCGCGCAGGCGCCGACATCGCGGTGCATTACAGCCACAGCGCCGACAAGGCGCAAGCGACCGCCCGCGAAATCGAAGCGCTTGGCCGGCGCGCGTTTATGTGTCAGGCCGATCTGGGCAGTTGGCAATCGGCCGAAGCGCTGGGCGCAAGCGCGCTGTCGCATTTTGGCGCGATCGATGTGCTGGTGAACAGCGCCTCGTCGTATGAAACCAGCGGCTATCTGGCGACCACCGAGGCGGAATTTGACAGCGCATTCGATGTCAATGTCAAAGGGCCCTATGTGTTGAGCCAGGTGATTGGGCGCGCCATGCAGACATACGATCATGTTGGCAGCATCGTCAACATCGTCGATGAAGGCGCACTGTATCCTTGGCGCGGCTATGTCGCGCACGGCGTGTCCAAAGCCGCGCTGCTCGCGCTCACACGGGCGCA
>JANMNW010000657.1:0-1616 GCA_031368515.1 Chloroflexota bacterium | reverse complement strand
CTCGGCGGGCCACCTGTGTGCCAATGCGGCCCAGACCGATAACGCCCAAGGTTTTGCCAGCCAGCTGCGTGCCCATAAACTTGCCGCGTGTCCATTCAAGTCGATGCATCGATGCGTCCGACTGCGGAATGTTGCGCGCCAGCGCCAGCATCATGGCCATGGTGTGTTCGCAGGTAGCGATCGTGTTGGCCTGCGGAGTGTTCATCACGATAATGCCGCGGCGGGTGGCCGCATCGACATCGATGGTATCCACGCCAATGCCTGCCCGGCCGACAACGCGCAGCTTTTTGCCGGCGTCGATGACATCGGCATCGACCTTAGTTTCGCTGCGCACAATCAGCGCGTCATAGTCGGCGATCTTCTCCAAAAGCTCGGCGCGCGGCATTTTCTTGACCACATCGGCGACCACGCCCGGAACGGCGCGCAGCACGTCGAGCCCGGCAGGCGACAGATCGTCGGGGATAAGGACTTTGAACATGGACAGGGATTATAGTTTTCATCCCAATGACATCCCGTTCGCGCACAACAGTCACCCCGGCCATCATTCTGCGGCGCAGCGATTATGGCGAAGCCGACCGCCTGATCACCATTTTGACGCCATTGCGCGGCAAGATGCGCGTGCTGGCGAAAGGCGCGCGCAAGACCACCAGCCGCAAGGCAGGCCACATTGAGCTGTTTGCGCGCACCCAGCTGCTGCTGGCGCATGGCCGCACGTTTGACCTGATCACGCAAGCCGAGCTGATCGACCCGCACCTGCCGCTGCGCGAAGACATGCTGCGCGGCAGCATGGCGCACTACTTGTGCGAGCTGGCCGATCAGTTTGCGCAGGAAGATCACGAGGACCGGGCGCTCTACGATCTGTTGTCCGACGGCTTGCTTTGGCTCACAACGGCGGCGGACCCGGCCCTCAGCACGCGCTACTTCGAGCTGCGCGTGCTGATGCTGAGCGGTTACAGCCCGCAGTTGTTTCGCTGCGCGATCTCTGGCGACGCGCTTGAGCCTGGCGATGGCGCGGTGCTGTTTTCGCCGATGGATGGCGGGGTGGTGTCGCGCGCTGCGCGGGCAGCGGCGCGCGGGCCATTGTCGATGACGCGCAGCGTGCTGATGCTGTTGCGGGCGATGCAGACGCAGGATCACGCAGCGATCAGCGCGCTGGATGTCACGCGCGAGGTGCACGCGGAGGCCGAGCGCGTGCTGCAGTCGTATCTGTCGTTTGTCACTGAGCGGCGCTCCCGCGCGATGACGTTTGTGCGGCAGGTGCAACGAAATGAGTGATTGCGTGATTGGCGAACAAGACTGAGGCGCTCCCAACAAGACCTGTCGCCCGCGCTCCAGCTACAATACGCATTCTTGATCAGCCCGCGTAGTTCAAATGGATAGAACAGCGCCGTCCTAAGGCGTGTGTTGTGGGTTCGAGTCCTGCCGGGGGCGTCGGGAATCCGTGAAGATGACAGGTTTCTCAGCGAAGCCTGTCATTTTTGCGTTAGCGCATTTGCGACTTTTGGATGTTCGCCTATGCTTTACATGCAGCGCAGGCTGCGATTCAAAGGAGAGAAATTTCATGACCGATAAAACAGTGACTCGACGCATGTTTGTGAAGGGCACGGCCATCGCCG
>JANMNW010000641.1:0-10042 GCA_031368515.1 Chloroflexota bacterium | reverse complement strand
CTCGGGCCGACGATGCAGACGAATTCGCCGCGCCCGACATCGAACGACGTCGGCGAGAGAATTTCGCGCCCGCCCAGGTGGATGGCGACCCGGTCGAAGCTCAGGATCGTGTTACCGGGCATTAAATTGGAACAAAAAAGGCCGCGCAAATCGATATTCGCGCCGCGGAGCTGGGCACCGACGCGCCGATCGCCGGCGCGGGTGCGTTGGCGTTTGAGGCCGTGAAGCCATGACCATTGCGTTGATTCCGCTCGACGAGCGGCCCGTCAACACGCGCTATCCGGCCATGCTTGCGGCTGCAGCTGGAATCGATCTGCGCATGCCGCCGCCCGAACTGCTGAGCGCCCACAAGCGCCGGGCCGATCGGCGCAAACTGGGTGAATGGCTCAGCCAGTTGGCCCCGACATTGGACGCAGTGATCGTGTCGGCTGAGATGCTCGGCTATGGCAGCCTGATCGCATCGCGCACCAGCCACGATTCCGTGTTTGACATTTTGGACCGCTTGGAACTATTACGCCGGTTGAAGCGGCAGCGGCCGGATCTGCAGGTGCTTGGGTTCAACACGATCATGCGCATCTCCGACTTTGACGGCGATGTGGAAGAGCCCGACTATTGGTTGCACCATGGCCGGCAGCTATTTGCGCTTTCGCAACTGATGGATCGCGCCCTGCAAGGTGAGCCCGTTCAGGAGGCATTGCACGGGCTGGAGCAAGCGCTGCCGGAAGACGTGCGCCTTGATTTTCTTCGCCGACGCTCGCGCAACCATCTGGTGAACCTGGCCCTGCTGCAACAGGCGGCCGAAGGCGTTTTCGACACGCTGGTGCTCAGCTCCGACGACACCAGCCCGCACGGCTTGCCAACGCGCGAAAAACGCTGGCTGCAGGAGACGGCCAGTCGCCTTGCGCTGGGTCAGAGGCTGCTGATGTACCCGGGAGCCGATGAAGTCGGATGCGCGCTGCTGGCGCGCGCGGCCAATCACGCGGCGGGCCGCGCGCCCGCCGTCGAAGTGGCGTATTACCCGGCGGAGGGCGCGGATGTCGTCGCCGCATTTGAAGATGGCCCGGTGCGTGTGACCGTGGAACGCCAGATACAAGCTATGGGCGGTGTGCCAGTGGCAACGGGCGGCGAGATTTGGATGGCGGTCAACGCGCCATTGCCTGGACGAAACGAGTACGCCGAGGAGTTGGCCAGCCGGCAGCGCGGCGAACGCTGGGAGCCGTTGACCCATTTGGCCCACGATGCGCGCCGGCGCGTGCAGGCGGGACAGCGAGTGGTGATTGCTGACGTGGCGTATCCAAACGGAGCAGATCCTGCATTGATCGAAGCGCTGCTGCCCACGGTCGATCTGTCCCGGCTGGCGGCGTATGGCGCGTGGAACACGGCCGGCAATACGATAGGCGTCGCGCTGGCGCAGGCCAGCCTGACACACGCGGGTGATGAATTGGCGCAACAACGCTTCCTGCTGCACCGCTTTGTGGAAGACTGGGGCTATCAGCGCGTGGTGCGCGCCGAATTGCGCGCCCAACAGCCCGCAGGGCGCGAGCCCAGCGCAGCCGAACGTCCGGAAGCGCTTAAATTTGTCGAACGCAGACTGAACGCACTGATTGAACGGTTGCCCGGGTATGCCGGCCGCTGGCGGATTGCCCCTGGCAGCGCACGCTTCCCCTGGCAGCGCACATTTGAGATCGATTTTGAGCTGGGGCGCTTGGCAAGCAGATAGTAATAGTGAATAGAAAAGAGCCGGGCGCTTGAGTGCCCGACTCTTTTGGTTTACTATAAACGCTCTACGCGTTATCCCTTCACTGCGCCGACCGTGAGGCCTTTCTCAATGCGATCGTTGAAAATGATGTAAATTACCAGCGTGGGGATGGTAATGATGGCCACGGCGGCAAACAGGCCGCTGAAGTCGCTTTGGTAGCGCTGTTGATTGGCAAAGTAGTACAAGCCCTGCGACACCACATAGCGTGTCTGGCCGTCGGCCACATTGGCGTTGCTCATCAGCACGGTAGGCAGGATGAACTGATTCCACTGGCCCAGAAAGTTGAAGATGCCGGCGGAGACCAATCCTGGTTTCGCTAATGGCAGCATGACTTGAAAGAAGATTTGCGAGTGCGACGCGCCATCGATGGTGGCCGCTTCGGCGATTTCTTTGGGCAGCGTCTTGAAAAAGCCGGTCATGAAGAAAATCGTCCACGAGAGCGAGAAGGCCACGTAGACGGTGATCAGGCCATGAAAGGTGTTCAACATCGGAATGCCGAGGAACTGGCCGATGTATTTCATCACCAGAAAGAGCGGCACGAGCGCCAGGAAGATCGGGAACATCATGCCCGCCAGAAACATCGTCTGCAGCGCGCCCTTGAGCTTGAAATCATAGCGCGCAAAAACGTAGGCGGCCATCGACGAAAACAGAAGCGTGAAGAAGATGCCCGGAATCACCACCAAAAAGGTGTTGCCGATGTATTGACCGATTTGCGCTTTGGTCCAGGCGCGCACAAAGTTTTCGAAAATCCATGTCGCCGGCAGCGCCCAGGGGTTTTCGAAAATCTCGGCGTCGGCCTTGAAGCTGGTGATCACCGACCAGGCCATCGGATAGATCACGATGACGGCCCAGACGGCCAGCAGCACGTAGCCGAGGATTTTGATGGCCAGGCCACCGGCGGATGACTCATTGGAAAGCTTGCCGCTGACTGCAGGTGCATGAGGTTGAACGTGTGCAGCCATGGATTAATACTCCAGAACTTCGCGCCGGGTAAAGCGCAAGCTCAAAATCGACAAGCCAAGAATGAGCACGAGCAGCACCACGCCGACGGCGGTGCCATATCCGAACGGGTTGGCATTGTTGCCGCCGCCGAAGGCTTGCTCATACATGTAGGTGGAAAGCACGTCGGCTGCGCGGCTTGGGCCGCCGCTGCCATTGGTCAAGCCAGTGACATAGATATACATGTCCATCGCGCCGATGGCCAAAAAGACGATGGCGGTGCGAATCGTCTCCCAGAGCAACGGGATGGTGATGCCGAAAAACTGCTGGCGGCCGTTTGCGCCATCGATCTTGGCGGCTTCATAGTATTCGTCCGGGATGCCTTGCATGCCTGAAAGAAACAGCACCATGTAAAAGCCCACTGCCTGCCAAATGGCCACGGCAATGACGGCGCCGAGCACGGTGGCGGTGTCGCCCAACCACGGGAAATTCGACCAAGGTTGTCCGAACCAGCCGAGCACGGTTTTGAACACGCCGTTGATGATGCCCATGCTGGGGTGGAAAATGAAGCTCCACAAAATGGCGACGACGATGACAGACATCACCTGCGGAAAGAAAAAGATGATGCGAAAGATTTTGGCGCCCTTGATCTGGCCCATGGTCACCAGCGCGGCGAAGAGCAGACCCAGCGAAATGATGATGATCGGTTGAGTGAGCAACACGATGCCATTGTGCGAGAGCGCGTTCCAGAATTGCTCGTCCCCCCAGATTTTCTGGAAGTTTTGCAAACCGCGAAACTGGATCTTGTCCAGCGTGGAAGTGCCGGACCAGCGCGTCAGCGAGATGGCCATGGCGCCGATGTATGGCACCAGAACAAACACGATATAGAGCACGACGGGCACGAAAAGAAAGGAGAAAACGAAGCGATTCTTACCGTATCTCATCTTTGGGTCGCCGCGCAGGACAGCGGACGCCTCCTTTGGGCGATTTAAGCATGGCGAGCTGATTTACGCTTCGCAGGTTGCCGCGTCCGAATTATCGCGACCACCCCTGGAGGATCCCGCCACCCCGAAGGGTGGCGGGATCCTGCGATTCACATAACCAAAGTCTGTGTCGCGAAGACTATGCCTTGCGCGTGAACTTCTTGATGTCGGAATCCTTGGCGATCTCATCGGCCTTCTTCTGCATCGCATCCACGAACTCTTCGGGCTTCATCTTGCCCGTCAGCAGCTCGCCAGTGCGCTGTTCGATTTCCTTGCCGAAGCTCGAGTACCAGTTCGGAAGCTGGAACTGGATGATGTTTGTGCCAGCCTTCTCGACGATGGCAATGGCGCTCTTGACGCCTTCGCTCGCCTTCAACCCTTCAACGCTCTTCACGGGCATGATCGAGCTGACGTTCTCGGCGAACCATTTGGCCGATGAGCGCGAGAGCTGCGCGCGCAGGAACTCCATGCCGCCCTTGGGATTCTTGCCCTTGGCAAACACCACGAATGGCTCGCCACCGCCGGCGGCGATCGCGTTGATGTCGCCTTTGCCATCCTTGTAGCCGGGTATGCCGGACGCGGTCATCGCGAAGTCGGCCGGCGTTTCTTTCTTCATCTCGTTCTCAAGCCAGGTGCCGCACGGCAGGAAGGCGGCTTTGCCTTTCAGCCATTCGGCTTGCGACTCGGTGTGGGTCAGGCCGGCGGTGCCGTCCATGATGTAGCCTTTGTCCCACAGCGCATGCACGTCCTGCACCGCGCGCAGGATGTCCGGGTTCTTCCATGCATTCGGCTCGAGGTTGTCGATCGAGACGATGGCAGCGTTGCCGGCCGACTTGTACATCAGCTGGTTCAGCACGATGCCCCACATGTAGTAGGGATACTTGCCCTGATAGGTCCAAGGCGCCATCTTGCCTTCTTTCTTAATACCGTCGAGCACGGTCAGGAAGTCGGCCCATGTCTCGGGGATCTTGATGCCGGCCTTCTCAAGCCAAGGCTTGCTGTACCACATGGCACTGACGGTGTAGGCGACGTTGACGCCCATTTGCTTGCCGTCGTACACCAGATCGGCCTGCGAGCCGGGGAACAGCGTGTCCTTGAACTTCACGCCGGGCGTGTCGAACGAAGGCGCTTCCATCAGCTCGGCCAGGTCCATTAGCTGGCCATCGTTAACCAGGTCGGTGTTGTTGAACGAACCGGCGCCGGAGTTGTCGATGACATCGGGAGGATTGCCTTCGACCAGGCGCGGCTGCAGCTCTTCTTTGACTTTCTGGATCGGCTTGACGCCGGCTTTGACGCCAGGGTGTGCGCCTTCAACGAGTTTGCCTGCATACACGATGTAATCGTGGCCGAAACCGCCCGAGAAGAACACGCCATCGATCGGATCGGCGCCGATTTTCAACGGGTTGGCCGCTGCCGCATCCATGGGGAAGGGCATGTCCATCTTCGGCGCTTCGGCTTTGGTGGGTTCCGCCGCGGGCGCATCGGCCTTGGGCGCTTCGGTCGGCGCAGGCGCCTGGGTTGGCGCGGGCGCCTGGGTGGCCGCGCCGCCGCAAGCGGCGAGGGCGGCTGCGCCGCCAGCCAGCGCGCTGGTGCGCAGGAACGTGCGACGGTTCAGGTTGGTTTTGCTTGACATCTTCTAGATTCTCCTCTTACAAGTAGCTAATTCGCGACTGACAGTAATGTGTTCGCGGCGTCGCGGCCGCTGGCGATCGGTTGATTCACTCGTGTTTTCACTCACCTCCTGACAGTTCGACGTTCATTTTCACAGACTGGATGGCCTGTGCGAAGCGGGCGGTAATGCGTTCCGGCCGTGTGATGGCCGCGCCGACCACGACGGCGTGCGCGCCCAGCTCGATGGCGCGGGCCACCTGCTCCGGCGCCGCAAAGCGCCCTTCGCCGACTACCGGCACGCGTGCGTGTTTAAGCACCTCGGCCAGAAAGTCGAAGTCGGGGTCGGGCATGCTTGGCCGGCCGTGAGCGGTGTAACCGGCCAGCGTGGTGCTGATGACATCTGCGCCGGCTGCCTGGGCCGCCACCGCGTCGTCGATGCATGATACATCGGCCATCACCGGCAGCTTGAGCGTGCTATGGATAAAGTCGATGAGGCCCACCAGGGTGTCGCCGCCCGCGCGCGGACGCGCGGTGGCGTCGATGGCGATCATGTCGCATCTGGCAGCGGCGATGGCGCGGGCGCTCTCGCGATCGGGTGTGATGTAGACGTCGCTAGGACCGGTGCTGCCGCGTTTCCACAGCCCGACAATAGGCAGCGGAACTGCGGCGCGAATTGCGGCGATGTCGTCCGGGCCATTGGCGCGAATGGCCACGGCGCCGCCCGCCTGCGCCGCGCGCGCCATGGCGGCCATGATCGGCGCGCCAAAAAGCGGCTCGCCTTCATAGGCCTGGCAGGACACGATCAACCCTTTCGGAAGCACAATTGTCTAGCTCCTCTTTCTGGTAAAGACCATGCGATAGCGGTCGCCGCGGTAGAGCGTCTTGACCACTTCGAGCACGTGGCCTGCGGCATCGCGCGTGACACGCCGTGCCAGCAACGCCGGGCTGTCCGGCGCCACGCCCAGCAAAGCCGCTTCTGTTGCCGTCAATGCCACCGCCTCAATCGATTCGTCCGAAGTGCGCGGCACCGCTTGATACTCGCGCTCCATAACCGCATAAAGCGAATGGGATTGCAGATCGTGCTGCTGGATGCCTGCAAAACGGCGCTGCGGGAGTTGCACATGCTCCAGCGCCATCGGCTGTCCATCGGCCAGCCGCACGCGTTCCAAAACGATGATGCGCGACCCGGCGTTCAGTCCAAACTGCGCGGCAACCGAGGCGTCGGCCGTTTCCTCGCGGCTGTTGAGCAGCCGAGATGTTGCGGCCATTCCGCGCAACTGCATGTCTTCGGTGAATGACATGAAGCCCTGCGTGCTCTTGCTGATCATGCCCGCCGACACCGTTGTGGCCCGGCCCGGCCTGCGCACCAGCAGCCCTTCGGCCACCAATTCATTGATCGCCGCGCGCACGGTCATGCGGCTGATCTGCAACTTTTCAGCGAATTGGCGTTCGGATGGAATCGGCACGCCGGATTTGAGCGAGCCGGTGCGAATGTCTTCGCGCAACGTGTCGCTAATTTGCCGGAAGATCGGACGGGGATCTCTGTGACTGATGCGCATGACGCTATACCGGTTGGCTTCTGGTCTATACCAGAGTGATTGTAAGCTGAGCCGGAGCTTTGTCAAGCAGGCATGCTGAGTCGCGAGTTGCGACCTAACTCCGTTTCCACAACAACCGATTCTGCTTGTTGTCATTTAGCAGGTCGCCGATTTTGAGCGACTTGAAATAGTCATCGGGGAGCACGTTCTTCTGGCCGTTGAAGGTACTGCCGTCGGGCATGTAGGCGCAGGTCATGGCGCGGCGCCGGGTGTTGGTCATGTTCGCGCTGGCGCCGTGCGCCACCAGGCCGTTGTGGAAGACCGCTGTGCCGGCTTTGGCCGGTGCGGGCACGCTGGTGATCTTGCGCCATTCCGGGTAAATCTTGAAAAGGCTGCCGATGTTTTCGCCGATGCCGGTGTTTTCCCAGCGCGCCAGTTTGTGCGTGCCTGGCAGATACCAAAGGCAGCCGTTCGCAAGGGTCGCGTCGTCAAGGGCCACCCACATCGAAATCGCCTGGCGCGATGAAAACGACCAGTAGGGGTTGTCCAGATGCCAGCCGGTCGGGTTGCCGTAGGGTTGCTTGAACAGCGCCTGATCGTGCCAGATGCGTATGCCGTCGATGCCGGCCAGCTCGGCCGCCATGCGCCCCAGATTTTCGTCAAACATCAGCTCGCGCATGCCTTTGTGTGAATCAGCCAGCCGAATGCACTGCACAAACACATTGGCGTAATACTGTTCCGGGTCGGCTTGATTGGTCATGCCGTTGCGCTTGGCCAGGCGCTTTTTGACCGCGTCCTCGGCTGTGGTCTGCCAGTGCGCAAGCTCGCTCTTGGTCAGAAAATTGTCGATCACGACAAATCCGTTGTCGCTATAGAACTCTTTTTGCTGTTTGGTGACTTTGGTTTTCATGCGGGAGAGTATGCAACAGAAGAGTGCTCAACGCACGAGCGTTCCCACCGCTTCGCCAGCCAGCGCGCGCGCGACGACGCCGTCGGTCAGGCCCGAGAAAATGCGCACGGTCAAGCCCGGGTGCGCGCCGGTCAGCGCCAGCATGTCGCGCACTTTGCCGGCCATGCCGCCGGTGACATCGGCGCCGCGCGAGTCGCCCACGCCTGCGCTGATGCGCTCCCAGCTGGCGGGCGTGATCTCATCGATCACACGGCGATCGTCCATCGACGCATAAACGCCCTGGGTTTCGCCGGCCAGCAATACGCGCGACACTGGCATATGCCCGGCAATGTAGGCAAAGACTTCCTCGGTTGAGACGATGGTGCCGCCGCGCACGCTGTCAAAGGCCACGTCTCCCATCACCAGCGGCGTCAGCCCATGTGCAAGCGCAGCGGCGATCGGCTCAAGATCCATGTGCGCCAGCATGCCGTAGTCGCAACGTGCCGATGCCGACGGCGCCACGCTGAACACCGGGACGCCGGCTTCAGCCAGTGCGTCGGCCACAATGCGATTGAGCTGTTGCGCGGCGACCGATACCTCGGCGAACCCGCGCCATTCCTCGCGTGTGCGCGCGCCGTTGCGCGTGCCATGACGCTTGGCCGTGGTGTGCCCAAAAGAGCCGGAGCCGTGCCCAAGGATCAGTCTTCCGCTGAGTGCGCCGTCGGCGGAAGCGATCTCGCGCGCGAGGCGCGCGATGACATCCGGCCGCGTGGCTTTGTCGCGGGTTTTGTCGGTCAGCAGCGATCCGCCGAGCTTTAGAAGCGTGAGTGCAAGTTCCATGGACGAAGGACGATTGTCCATTGACCATTGTCAATCGTCAATCGTCAATGCGATAATCCCGGCCCCATGGCTGAGACCCTTCGCGTCTTTAAGGACAAAGACTATCTATCCGATTTTCTCAAGCGCTATTGGTTTGCGCCGCCGGTGGCGCTCTGGCGCAGCATCGAAGCAAAGACGCTAGCCACGCTGGATTTTCCATCGCCGATGTTGGACTTTGGGTGTGGCGATGGCCTCTACACCGAGGCGATCTTTGGCAAACAGGCCGGCATCTATGGCAATGACATTGCGCCAGGCGAATTGCCGCACGCGCGCGACGGCGGCGTCTACTGGCGCGGCGTGCAGTTTGCTGACGGCCATCATCTGCCGTATCGCGATGGCTTTTTTGGCTCGGTTTATTCAAACTCGGTCGTCGAGCACATCCCCGATCCGCATAACGTGCTGCCCGAGCTCTCGCGCGTGCTGCGCAAGGACGGCTTGATCGTGTTCACCGTGCCGAGCGACCAGTTTCGTCAATTGCTGGATGGCTACAAGACCGCGCCGAACAAGCAAACGGCGGAGGCCTATGCGCTCAGCGTCGACAAAAAGTTCGCGCACCATCACTACCATTCCGCCGACGAATGGCGCGTGCTGTTCGCGCAGGTCGGAATCAAGCTGATTGAAGCGCGCTATTACATTTCACCGGAAGCGGAAGCGCAGTGGGATCGCATGAACCGCGAATACAACATTGGCGGACGCTCGGCGTTTAACCTGCTGGCCTCGCCGCGCTTGCGCCCGCTTGGCTATCAGCGCGTCATGGCCAAGCTTGTCCACGACCGACTGGTGCCCAAGTTTCGACCGCTTTACGACGCAGAAGTTACTGCGAGTGGTGGCGGGATGCTGGTGGTGGGCCGGAAATTGTGATCCAGTCGCGCGCCCGGGCCTGCAGCTGCGGAAAGAATTCCAAAAAATCGGCGTTGAGCTCGTCGTAATGCGCGTTGATTTGAGCGGCGCCATCGGCGAGCAGGTTGCCCGGTCGAAGCCGCCGGGACACGCGCTGCAAGGTGAGCGCGACGCCCTCGACGCTGGCGTAGCTGCCCAGCCAGTCGTCGCGCCGCATGTAGGCGAAGCCGCGGTTGATTTCTTCAGGCAAAAACGCCTCATGCGCGGCGACGGAGGCATACACCTCATCGATAAACGCGCGCATCGGCTGCGCGCAAAAGAGCGCCCAGTTGCGCGCCAAAAAGTGATCGTAGAACACGTCCACCAGCACGCCGGCATAGCGCTTGTAAGGCGATTGAACACGCGCATGGCTGCGCGCCACGATGGCGTGGGTGTCGGTGAAGTGATCCACCACACGATGCAACGCAAACCCGCGCTGCACGCCCAAACTGAACGCAAGACGGCGTTCGCCCTTGACCCAGTCGGCGGCGACGCTGCCCACGCGCGCATCGACATCGGGTTCGGAGAGGAGCAAATGCGCCAGCCAATTCATGCCTTGCGGACT
>JANMNW010000632.1:0-25207 GCA_031368515.1 Chloroflexota bacterium | reverse complement strand
CGCCTCGTATGCTGCTGAACACAATAATGCTGCCCCGCCCGCGTTCGGCCATGCCGCGCGCCACCGAGCGCATCAGCATAAACGTGCCTTTCAAGTTCAGCCCAACCACTCGGTCAAATTCTTCATCGCTGATGTCAAGCAACGGTTTGCGCACGTTGATGCTGGGCGTGCTTACCAGCACGTCGATAGCCGGCAGTGGCGCCAGCGCTGCGTCGATCGCTGCCGACGAGCGCATATCCAAGGTGATTGCCTGGCCGTCACCGCCAGCGGCGCGAATGCCGACCATCGTTTCTTCCGCCCCAGCCACATTCACATCGGCGCAAACAACGCGCGCGCCATGAGCCGCCAGCCCGAGCGCCGCAGCCTGGCCAATGCCACTGCCTGAGCCCACCACCAGCGCCGTGCGCCCGCTCAAATCAAACATCGCCTTGTAGTTGAACATGCCCCCGTTATACACACGAATGCCGGCGCCAACCGGCTCGCCACGTGAGCAGCGAGATGCTCGACACTAATCCCACGCAGAAGTTCGTGCAAGAGCCGCCATGCACGCCAGCCGCACAGTCGCTATGATGGGCAAACCATGGTTCGCCTGCTGTCACGCCCTGCCCTAGCTTGTCTGTCGCTGCTCGCCGCTGCCGGCATGTTCGCCACACTGCCCGGCGCCGCACAAACCGTCGAACCCGCTCAATACCGCGTCTATCTTCCGCTCGTGATGGTGGATGCGCTGTTCATTTCTTATCCAACACCACCGCTGGCTACGGCCGTGCCCGCGCCCACCGCCATTCCCACTGCGGCGCCGGGCGTCGCACCCAGTGTGACGCTCAAAATCAAGGACGGCGTGCAAGTGGTGCAAATCGACGGCCCCGGGCTTGTACTTGATCTGCCCCAAATCGCCGCCGCCAGCAGCGGCCTCACCCTGACTCGCGCGCCGTTGCTCACAGACGAAGGCGGAGGGGTCTGGCGTTTGAATACCGCGCTGCGCATCGGCCCCAATGTGCGCCTCGATATCGGCGGTGATGCCGCCTGGCTTAAGATCCGCAGCGACACCTCGCCCCAAACGAATACCATCGATGCGGCCAGCTACGCTTATCTCGAAACCGTCGACGGCATGATCGTGATCAGTGGCACAAAAGTCACGTCATGGGACACGCTGACGCCCGGCTTTGACAGCACACCAAAAAACGGCCGCGCCTTTGTCCGTGCCGTCGGCGCGGCACGCATGGATGTGATCTCCAGCGAAATCGCCTATCTGGGTTCGCCGCAAGGCAGCGGCAGCTACGGCTTGAGCTGGCGCGATGAACGCACTTTCAACGGCACGCTGCTTGCCGGCGTCACCGGATCGGTGATCGACAGCGATATCCATCATCTGTATTACGGCTTCTTTTCGTACGCGGCCAGCGGCATGCTGATCAAGGGCAACCGCTTTCATCACAACGACAGCTATGGCTTCGACCCGCACGACTTCTCGCACGGCTTTGTCGTCGAGGACAACGCGGCCTACGAAAATGGCAACCATGGCTTCATCATCTCGCGCGGCTGCCACAATTTCATCTTCCGCCGCAATCGTTCCTACGCCAACCGATACACAGCCGACGAAAGGCCGTTTCGCGCGCACGGCTTCATGGTTGATCCAGGCGGAATCGATTCCACTGGCGGACCCTACACGCCGTCATACAACAACCTGATCGAGTTCAATCACGCCTATGACAACCAGGGCTATGGCCTGCGCCTGCTCGACGCCTACAGCACCACGGTGCGCAACAACACTTTTGGCAACAACCTGCGCGGGGTGACGATCGAGCGTGACAGCTTTGACAATGTGTTGCTCACTAACATCATCACCGGCAACGTCGAAGACGGCGTGCAGCTGGTGGATGACGCCCATCACAACCACATCCTGGCCAACACCATCGCTGGCAACGGGCAGGAGGGCATCTCGTTCGGGGACAAAGCGCAAATCAACACAGTGGCGCTAAACACAATCAGCGGCGGCAACTATGGCATTCGTGGATCGTCGGAGACGCGGCTCAACGTGTGGACGCGCAACAGCATCTTTGGCGTTGTGTCAGCCACGGTCTACCTGGCCGACGGTGGAAATCGCAACATGCTTGCGCCATACGATCTCTCCCTCACCGGGTTGGTGCTGACCGGCAAAGCGCGCCCGGGCGCAACCATCGAAGTCTTCAGCGACGATGGCGGCCATGCGCGCACATTCGAAGGCAGCACGCTGACCGACGTTGCCGGCAACTGGCGCTTCACCGCCAACTCCGCCTGGCGCGGCGCCAAACTCACCGCGATGGCCATCACCGTCGATCGCGGCGCGTCGGAGTTTTCAACGTCAGTACCTGTGAGGTAGGGATCAAAAAATACAGCGTGGACGTAAATAGTGCTATCCACTCTCTACTTCACAACCGGGAATTTGCTAAGCGGAAAGATGTCGACGGTTGCCGAGCGCTGTTGCGCCAAAAATCCGCCGTCGACCAGCAGCATGTGGCCGGTCATGTAGCTCGCATCGTCGGATGCCAGAAACAGCGCCGGTCCGGCGATCTCGTCGCTCTCGCCCATCCGGCCAAGCGGGAAGTTCACCCCGCGCGCGCGTTTAGTCTCGGCATCCAGGCCTTTGCTGTCGATCGATCCCGGCACAATCGCGTTGACCCGCACGCCATACGGGCCCAGATCCAAGGCCATGGCACGGGTCAGGGCCTCGATGCCGCCTTTGGCCGCGTCATAGGCCGCGTTGCCGCGGTGCGCGCGGGTGGCGCCGCCGCTGGACATGTTGATGATGCAGCCTGCGCCCGCGCGCGCCATCATCTGCGCCGCCCGGCGTCCGCACAAAAATGCGCTGCTTAGATTCACCGCAATGATACGGTTCCACCAGCCCGCGTCCGCTTCGAGAAAATGTCGCTCGGTGTTCACGAGGCTGGCATTGTTGACGAGCACGTGCAGCGCGCCATGCCGCGCCTGCAAGCCGTCAAACAGCGCGTCGACCTGGGCCTCGTTGGACACATCGGCTGGCGCAGCCTCGGCTCGCCCTCCGGCCGCTCGAATGGCGTCGGCAGCAGCTTGCGCCGCATCGGCCGCAACATCGTTCACGATCACGGTCGCCCCGGCTGCGCCAAAGCGCAGCGCGATGGCTCTGCCAATGCCGGCGCCTGCGCCGGTCACAAGCACACATTTGCCTTTGAAATCGTACATGGCCACCATCGTAATCGCATCAGGCCAGCGCGCCAAAGCGAGCTAGTTTGAAAAGCGAAATGTCGTGCGCCGTCGTGCCGCGCAGCGCCAGGTCGCTCAAAATCTGGCCGATCACACTGCCAAACTTAAAGCCGTGCCCGGAACAGGGCGAGGCGATCACGATATGCGCGTGTTGAGGATGCGTGTCGATCACGAAGTGCTCATCCGGCGTCATGGTGTAGCGGCAGCTGATTGCCTCGGCCACGTCGCCCGTCAGTCCGTCGATCACGCCCAACGCATAGTCGCGCGCGACCTCTAGATTTTTCTGATCGATCGCGCGATCGGGGTCGCCGGGGTCCACCACCGCGCCGATGCGGTCGTAAATGAACTTGGGCGCACGATGACCCAGCAATGGAAATCCGGAACCCAGCACGGTTGTGCCAGCAAAGCGATGGATAAACAGCGGGAAGCGGCCAATTTCGAAATCGGAGGGATTGCGCGCGGTCATGTGCAGCACTTGCTCTTTCGTCACAACCAATGGAAGATCGACGCCCAGCGCGCGCAACTGCGGCAAAACCCACGAGCCGCTGGCGATCACCAGCCGCGCCGCGTGATAATCGCCGCGGTCGGTGTGCACAATGACGCTGTCATTGCGCGCGCTGATGCGCCGCACAGCTTCGTTTTCGTGCAGCTGCGCGCCATGGTGCTGCGCTTGTGCCGCCGCCGTGCGCACGCACCGATCAGCCGCCAGCATGCTGTAATCCGGCTGAAAAAAGCCGATGGACCCTGCGGGCGGTTTTATCCGCGGATAGCGCCGGGTGATTTCCTCGCCGCTCAGCGCTTCGAACTCAACGCCCATCGCGCGATAGTTGGCCCCGATTTCAGCCAGCCCCAGCGCGTCGGGCGCGCCAAAATCCAGCCCGCCTGTGCGATGCAACAAGTGCGCGCCCGACTCAGATTCGAGGTCGCGCCATAGCGCAAAAGCCGCCTGCGCCAGCCGGACATACTCCGGCTCCGGATAGGCCAAGCGAATAATGCGCGACGCGCCATGCGAGCTGCCCCTGGCATGGCCGATCGCAAACTGTTCAAACAGCCGCACGCGCGCACCGGCTTTGGCCAGGTGCAGCGCGGCGGCAGTTCCCATGACGCCTGCGCCGACAACAATCACGTCACTGCTCTCGACAGTCATGGGGGTGATTCTAGCGACCTGACGGGTAAGGAAATTCTAAGATTGCGCAACAGGCTCCCCGGGATGGGTGCCCGCGCATCCTCCTGCACTTCGGACTGTTGGGCTTGGGGATCATGGTCGGGCGCATCACCAACGACATCTTCACACAGCTGCTGCGCTGACGCGGGCGGGCCGGCCGATAATGGGCCGGTGCGGATAGTTCATGCAGTTTTGCTAGCGGCTGCGCTGGTCATAGCCTTCCCAGCAGCTCCGGTCAGCTCAGCCGACGACCCTCGCGTCGTCGTCGAAAAGCTCACCGAAAATCTCGAGCTGCCAACCGGCTTTGCCTTTGCGCCGGACGGGCGTATTTTCATCCTGGAAAAAGCCGGCCGGGTCAAGATCTGGAACGACGGCATGCTGTATGGGCGCCCCGCCCTCGACATTCGCGAGCAAGTAAACGATTTTGTCGACCGCGGCCTGATCGGCATCGCGGTCGACCCCAATTTTGCGCGCAATGGCTACGTCTATCTGTCATATGTGTACGATCCGCCGGGCGCCGAACGCGATGTCGATGCCCCGCGCAGCGGCCGAATCGTGCGCTACACCATGGAGGGCGATGTCCTCCGTCCCAACAGCGCGCGCATCCTGCTGGATGACTTCAGCTCGGACACCCAACAGCACTCGGTGGGCTCGCTGCGCTTTGCGCCAGATGGCGCGCTATTCGCCTCCTTCGGCGATGGCGCGCTGTCGCAGGGCGTGCAGGACATCTCGCTGCGCGCCCAGTCGCTGGACAACATCCAAGGCAAATTGCTGCGGCTGGACCCTGCCAGCGGCGCCGGTTTGCCGGGCAATCCCTTTTACGACGCCAAGGCGCCGCGCAGCGCGCGCTCGCGCATCTGGGCTTACGGGTTTCGAAACCCATTCCGCTTTAGCGTTCATCCGCAAAGCGGCGTGCCGTATGTGGGCGATGTGGGTTGGAACACTTACGAATGGCTGATGCGCGCCACGCCGGGCGCCAATTTCGGCTGGCCGTGCGTGGAAGGATCGGACAATTCTCCCGATTATCAAAGGGCGCCGGCCTGCGCCGGCGTCACCACCGCCACAACCGCAAAAAAGGACATCGTATATCCGCACTCCGGCACGCCAGCCAGCATCACCGGCGGCGACTTCAACTTCGGCGCGAATTTTCCGGACGAGATGCGCGGCGATCTGTTCTTTGCCGACTATTCCAAATTCTTTGTCAAGCGCGCGCAGCTCGACAACGCCGGCGCCGTTGTCGCCACACACGATCTGGTCGGCAACATCGGCGAACCGGTCGATGTGCAATTTGGCCGCGATGGCGCGTTGTATGTTATGTCGTATCAGTCGCGCGGCTTTCAGCGCGTGTATTTCAAAGACCGGCCGCTGGGCTCGCTGCGCTCGACCGCATCCGCTGCAGATGCCGCGCCGCTGATCAGCGGCGCGGCCGATGGCGACACGGTCGCGCGCGGCGGCCGCGTGTCGCTGCGCACCAGCGGGCCGGCGGCCGAGTGGATCGCAACGCGGCATGAGGGCCGGCGCGGCGTCACACTGGCGCGCTCAAGCGTTGGCGCTTTCGAGTTCGTCATGCCTCAGGACATCGGCGACGACACATTCGTCGAAGTGCTGCTTGCCGTTCCCCGTCCAGCCGGCCAATTCGCCAGCGCGCGGCTGCGCTTGTATCCGCCGCACAGCGACGGCTACATTCGCACCTGGCAGCTGCTTGGCAACACGTCCTGGTTAGATTTAAATGGCGACGGGCTGGCGGCAAACGGCGGCGCCGGCGAAGCGGGAACGGTTGTCAACCCCGGCGACAAGCGCGCCTGGCTGGTGCGCAGCCCCTCGCACGACATCGATTTTCGCGCCTTCGTCACTCCGGCGCCGGGTGTGTTTGGCGTCATCGCCGACAAAGCCGTGGCCTATGCGTTTATCTGGATCGAATCGCCGGACGATCGAAGCGGCTTGCTCGGGCTCAACAGCGACGACGGCATTGCGGTCTGGCTAAATGGCCGTGAAGTATGGCGCAACAAGGTCGGCCGCAGCATGCCCGACGATCTTCGCGACATCGATCTGCCGCCGATCACGCTCAAAAAAGGCTTGAACGCGTTGCTGATCAAAGTCGACACCTATGGCGGCGACTGGCGCTTTAAAGCGCGGGTGCTCAATCCGGATGGCTCAATCATGCGCGATGTGCGCGCAGTCGCAGGTGGACGCTAGGGGGTAGGCGGGGAGCGGTAGATCGGTAAGCGGTGTGGGGTGTGGGGTGTGCAGTAGACATTAAGCCTTTTACCGCTCACCGATCCACCGCTCACCATCCCTCAGTTCACCGCCCGCTATCCAAAAGTGACACCCGGCTCAGCGCCGCTATATCGCCTGCGCCGACGCACAGCATGACGGCGCGCAGTTGGCCGAGGATGACGTCAAATTCATCGACAACCGCATCGGCCGACAGTGTCGCGGCTTTCAGAAAAGGCCGGGCCAGGCCAAACAGCGTGGCGCCCAGGGCGATGCATTTGGCGCCATCGACGCCGTTGGTCAAGCCGCCGCTGGCGAATATGGGAACTCCCGGCGCGGCGGCGCGAACATGCGCGATCGATTCGGCGGTGGGAATACCCCAGTCGACAAACGCCTCGGCAATGCGGCGTTGCACTTCGGTTTGGGCGCGATACATTTCGACCTGCGACCATGAGGTGCCGCCAGCTCCGGCCACATCGATGGCGCTCACGCCGATGCTGGCCAGATCGCGCGCGGCGCGCGGCGAAATGCCCCAGCCCACTTCCTTCACCATCACGGGCTTGCCATCCGCCTGCAGCGCGCGCACGACAGCGGCCATCTTAGGCAGCAAACCCGACCAATTCACGTCGCCTTCCGGCTGCAGCACCTCCTGCATCGGGTTCAAATGCAGAATCAACGCGTCGGCGTCCATAAACTCGATCGCTTTGCGGCATTGATTCACGGTGAAGCCGTAGTTAAGCTGCACCGCGCCGATATTGGCCAGCAGCAGCACGTCGGGAGCCAGATCGCGTACGCGAAAGGTTTCGCTGAGCTCCGGATGCTCGACGGCGGCGCGGGTGCTGCCCACGCCCATGGCCACGCCAGCCTGTTGCGCCGCTGCGGCCAGGTTGCGATTGATCCAGCGCGCCTGCTCGGTGCCGCCGGTCATCGAAGAGACGAGCAGCGGCGCGCGCAATTTCCTGCCAAAAACCGTCTGGGACAGATCGATGGCGTTGGCGTCCAGCTCCGGCAGCGCTTCGTGCATGAAGTGATACCGCTCCAGCCCGCTTTTCAGGCGAGAGGTCACATCTTCATCCAGGTTTATGCGTATGTGGTCGGCCTTGCGCCGTTCGAGGATCTGTTCACTCATGCGGTTTCGCACATAAGTCTAACCGACGGCCGCTGCGCCGACGCCCGCGTAACTCTGGAGTGCCTCGGGTGTTATAGCCCCCATCGTTGACCGATATAGAATTGGACGAGTTCGATACCCCTAGGAGGAATGAATTAAATGGCTGAGTCCACTTATGAACGCGTAAAAGGTTTGACTGTGAAGCTGCTGGGCGTGCCGGCGGAAAAGGTGAACATGGAGGCGAAGTTTCGGGACGACCTCGAAGCCGACTCGCTGGACCTGGTCGAGCTGATCATGGCGTTTGAGGAAGAGTTCGGCGGTGAAATCAGCGACGAAGACGCGCAAAAGATCACCACCGTCGGCGAAGCGGTTACGTATTTGGATTCGCGCTCGGGCAACTAATTCGCCGGGTTCGTAGCAATTACAAATCTCCGGGGGCGGATGACGTCACAACGTCGCCCGCTCCCGGTTTTTGTTTTCCAGGCTCAAGCTGCTTCGACCGTCGTGGCAGGCACTGGATTGGCCAGCAGCTTGTGCACTGGGCAGGCGTCGGCGATTTGCAGCAGCCGCGCGCGCTGTTCGGCGTCTAGATTGCCCGTCAGCTTGACCTCGCGCTTGATCGACATCGCCTTTAAGTCGATTGAGACGTTCACATCGACGGCTTGCAGATCCCAGCCTTTGCGCTGGGCATACATGCGCAATGTGACTGACGTGCAAGCGCCTAGCGCTCCGGCGACCATCTCCAACGCGGTCGGACCCAGATCCTGCCCGCCGGTGGCGGCCGGCTCGTCGGCAATCAACGCGTGCGTCCGAATGGCGATATCGGCGCGATAGTTTTGCGCACCAATGGAAACATGGGCATCGTGTGTCATAGGGTGTCGGCAATCATACGACGGCGTATCGCCTGCACAGCAGCGTCATCCAGGCCGATGTGGGACAGATAGCCTTGCGCGCCGCCGAAGTTCGCGCGCACGTGCTCCAGCACCGCATGCGCGGTGTCGCGATGCACCGACCAGCCATCAAGCACCTTGGCGCGTTCGACGGCATCCTCGTATTTCACAATCAGCTGCATGTGCAGCGGCCGCAAGCGTTCGTTGCTCAAGTCATAGTCGTCGACGATCACCGACTCCGGCGTGCCGGCCAGCGCCAGCAACAGGTCGGCTATCAGGCCGGTGCGGTCTTTGCCCGCATGGCAGTGAAAGAGAATCGCACCATCCGGCGCCGTGGCGATCGTGCGAAACACGCGCGCGATGTGGGGTTGGGCGTCCTCAAGCATCATCAGCGCCCACTCGCGATGGGGCGCCAGGCCTCTGTTGCGTTCCCACGAACGATCACCCGGCTCGCCCAACAGCGAAATGTGGGCAAAGTTGACGCGCGCATCGCCTTGCAGCGGATTGGGCAAATTGCGCAGCTCATCCGCCATACGCAAGTCAATCACGGTGCGCACGCCATAGTCATGCAGCGCCGTGCGGCCAAGGTCGTTCAAATTGTGCAGCCCATCCGTGCGCACAAACGCGCGCCAGCGTGTGCTGCCACCGTTGTGCGCCGGGAGGCCGCCTAGATCACGGGCGTTGTGGAGTTCGGGAAAGTGCAGATGACGGGTGGACATGATGAAAGTGCTGGAAGTGCTGAAGGTATCTTAAAGCGACGTGTTGCAGGGTGCGGTGAATGTCGAAGTGTCGATGTATCAGCATGTGGCGTGACAGAGTATCGCCGCGCCATGTTAAGGCAGCGCAAATGCAAAAAGGTGCGGACGGTGCTGAACGTTAGAACTCATCCTGAAAATGTGGCCCCCCTTTTTCGCCAACGTTTCAGGTGTGCAAGCAAGGTGGAGTCCACATTTTAGGATGAGTTCTAAACACAATCAGCAAAATTTATCGCCGTGCCACCTGCGGATCACGCTCGCGGGGCAGATTGAACCAAATTTCGTTGCACGCGCCTAGCTCTTCGTCGTCCAGGCGGACATCGGCGCCTTGCAGGCTCTCTTCCAGCTGCGCGGGCGTGCTGGCGCCAAGAATGGCGCTGGTGATGCCGTCTTGCCGCAACACCCAGCCCAGCGCCGCATGCGTCAGATTCTTGCCGCGTGCTTCGAGGTAGTCCGACAGCTTGTCCACCGCCTCGAATACATCGTCCTTCCAATAGCGCTTCTGATAGAGCTGGCCGCTGTTATTGCCCAGCGCAAAACGCGAGCCCTGCTCGATCTGGCGCATGCGCCGGTAACGGCCGGTCAGCATGCCGCCCGCCAGCGGGTTGTAGACAATCACGCCAAGGCCGTGGGCCTTGCACAACGGCAAGATATCGTCTTCGATCATGCGGAACAAAATGTTGTAGCGCGGCTGCGCACAGTCGTAGCGCGCCAGATGGTTGAGCTTGCTGGTCCAAATCGCATCGGCCAATTGCCAGGCCGGATAGTTTGAGCAGCCGATGTAGCGCACTTTGCCCGAGCGCACCAGATCATCAAACGCGCGAAGCGATTCCTCGATCGGCACGCTGGTGTCCGGCGCGTGGGCTTGATACAAGTCGATGTAATCGGTCTGCAGCCGCCGCAGGCTGGCTTCGCACGCGGAGATGATGTGCTTGCGGCTCAGGCCTTCGTCGTTGGGTGTCGGGCCGGTCGCGCCGCGGCATTTGGTCGCCAGCACGATGCGCTCGCGCGCCTTGCGCTCGCGCAGCCAATTGCCGATGATCGTTTCAGTGCCGCCGGCACTTTCCCAGTTCTTGCCAAGCGGATAGGCATCGGCCGTGTCGAAAAAATTGACGCCGTGCGCATCCGCCACATCCATGATGTCAAACGACGTCTTTTCGTCGCTTTGATTGCCAAACGTCATCGTTCCCAGGCATATTTCGGTGACTTTGAGGCCGGTCGAGCCGAGTTGTCGGATGTGCATGGCCGCAAGTGTAGCAGTCCGCCGACGCCTCATACCACTGTGCCGAACAACGCGCCAATAGCGGCGGTCAGCGCCATGGCCAGCGCGCCCCAGAACGTCACTCGCGCCGTCGCGCGCAACACCGGCGCGCCGCCGGCATAGGCCGAGAGCGCTCCCAGCGCGGCGAGAAAGAACAGTGACGCGCCGGAGACGCCCCAGACTATCCAGCCGTCCGGAGAAAGGACAGCCACCAGCATGGGCAGCAGCGCGCCAGCGGCAAAAGTCAGCGCCGACGCCAGCGCTGCCTGTACCGGCCTGGCCGACGTCAATTCGCTGATGCCGAGCTCATCGCGCGCATGTGTGCCGAGCGCATCGTGCTTCATGAGCGCCTCGGCGGTGCTGCGCGCCAAAGCGGTTTGCAGTCCGCGCGATTCATAGATCGCCACAAGCTCGTCAAGCTCGTGTTGCGGCGCCGCCGCCAGCTCCCCGCGTTCGCGCGTGATGTCCGCGTGCTCGGTGTCCAACTGCGAGCTGACCGAAACATATTCGCCAGCCGCCATCGACATGGCGCCGGCCACCAACCCGGCCACGCCAGCCAGCACAATGCTGGACCGTGTCGCCGACGCGGCAGCCACTCCCACCAGCAGGCTCGCCGTCGACACAATGCCGTCGTTGGCGCCCAGCACCGCCGCGCGCAACCAGCCAGCGCGGCCCATGCGATGGCGTTCAAGATGTCTCATGGTTTCCTTTCAGCCGAAATCCGTTCTCGCAAAGTTCAGCATACCGCATCCACGCCATATCTACGCTGGGCGGTCGACTACAGTTCTGCCTGAACAGCTGCACGAACCCTGGCTCGGCACACGCTCAGCGCAGCGTCGTTCCTCGCGCGCTTCCGAAGACACGCCGTGGCGGATGATCGCGTGGCTAGCGCGGGGCGCGGCAGCGGCTGACGGGCGGGCGCTGGCCGCTGGCGTAATACGCGCGGTTGGCGGCAATGTAAAACTCAAAATCGTTCGGCCAGGCCTGGCGCGGGTCCCAGCGCAGCAGCGCGACATAGCCGCTATGTAGCGCCGGGTTCAGCTGCGCCATGGCATTGGGGTTGCGCAAAAACATCTCCAGATACCCGGCGCAGAATTCGCCGTCGTTTTGAAAGACATACGGGTGGCCAAGAGGCGGCGTGTCGTGCGGGCCGGCCTCGCCCGTGACCCAGCGGCGATAACGCTCAAGCTCAATGCGTTTGCCTGCCACAAACGCCGCGCGCGCAGTGGGCGAATACACCGCTCCATCGCGCGGATGCAGCCCGGGCAGCAAGCCATCGCAGCGCAGCCGCGCGCCACCGGTATGCGGGTTTAAGTGATCGAGCATGTGGCCCAGCTCGTGCAACACCGGCGCCACGCCCGGCCACGCGCCGCCAAAGCCCTCGCTCAAGCGCGCGCGCATCAGTTGAATGCAGATCCGCCTCGGCTGATAGCAGCCGCCACCGATGCCGCCGGCCGCGGCAAAAGCTTCCGGCGACTCGAACAGCTCAAAGTGTTTGGGCTTGCTTAAGAACCGCTCCAATATGTCGGCGCGGTGAAAGAAGAGCTCTGCCAAATGACCGGCGATGATGGTCGCGCCCTGACCCTCCACATCGCCGCGCACCACGAACGTCTCTCGCTGCGATATGGCCTCAACCAGCGCGGCAAATTGCGCGCGTCCGTTGGCGTTTAGGCAACGGGTGATCGGGAAGCGGGAATCTGCCTCGTTGGAACTCGTCACAAAAGTGAAGGCCCCGCCTTTTTCGCCGGTGGTACAGGCTTCCAATCCCGGTGGGAGCCACACTCTGGATGCGTTTTAGCGGCAACATAGGTCATCCGATCAGAACCTCATCCTCGGCATACTGCACCGGCGTGCGTTTGCGCGGCAGTGCCACGGCACTGACCACGGTCAGCGCACCCAGGCGCCCCCAGAACATCACAAACATGATCAGCAATTGGCCAAAGACGTCCATCTCGGTGGTGAACGCCAGCGTCAAGCCGCAGGTGGCAAAGGCCGAGATCACTTCGAACATGGCTTTGTCCAATGTGGCGTTCTGCGTGAGCGCCAGAATCCAGGTGGCTGTCAAGATGACGAACAGCGCCGCCGTCAGCACCGCCGCGGCTTTTTGCACATTGGTTTTGCTGATCGTGCGCCGCCATACCGTGACTTCGGGCGCACTTTTCACATAGCTGTACAGCGAGAGCACCAGCACGGCGAAGGTGACCGTCTTGATGCCGCCGCCCATCGATGCGGGCGACGCGCCGATGAACATCAGCGTCATCAGCATGAAGCGCGAAGACGACGAAATATCCTGAAAGTTTGGCAGCCAGGCGAACCCGGCTGTGCGCGCCGAGATGGATTGCGCAGTCGACATCGAGAATCGCCGCCACAGGCTGGGCTCGTTGACCAGCACGCCGCCGGGCATGCTTTCGGAAAGCATGATCGCCAGACCGCCGAAGAGCACCAAAAACACGCTGGTGATCAGCACGATCTTGACATGAAAGCGCAGCCGTTTGTACTTCGGCAGCAGCAGCACGTTCGAAATCACCGGGATGCCGATGCCGCCGAGAAATATCAGCGTGCTCATGATCAGCATGGTGATGTCATCGTTCACCAGGCCGGCGGGAAACTGTGCCAAGCCGCCGAACAGGTCGAACCCGGCGTTGCACATCGCCGAAACCGCGTGAAACAGTGCATACCACGCGATCTGCGCCACGGGCAGCGGCACAAACGAGCGCCAATGCAAAAACAGGGCCAAAGCGCCGATCAGTTCAATTGCCAGCAGCACCAACAGCGCGCGCTTGGTCAGCCGCAGAATTTCGCCCAGGTTGTTCAGCCCGAGCGCATCCCGCAGTGCGATGCGATTTTCCAGCCGGACCTGCCAGCCCAGCAGCTGAAAAAAAACGACAGCCAGTGTCATGAACCCGGTGCCGCCCAGTTGAATCAAAATCAGCAGCACCGCCTGGCCGGGAAACGTCAGATCACGCCCCGGGCTGATTACCGACAAGCCTGTCACGGTGAGCGCCGACACCGTGGTGAACATGGCTTCGTTCCAGGTCAGCGGCCGATCGGACAAGTACTCTGTCACCAACAGCAGAATCGTCCCGGTTGCAACCAGCAATGCCAGACCCAAAACCAAGCGCACTGGGATGGGCAAACTTGCGCGCTTGGTTGGATGCGCATGCCTCGCATCGAAATGTGCCATAAATCAGCGCCTATTCAAGCGCGGAGATCTCTTCGATCGCCTTGTGGGTGCCGACGATGACCATAATGTCGCTGGCTTCCAGCACAAACCCGGACGGCGGAACCACGTTGACGTCGTTGCCGCGCTTGACCACCAGCGCGGTGGCGCCGTATTTGGCGCGCAAACCGACGTCGCTCAACGCCAATCCGGCCCAGCGCGGCGGCAAGGTCAGCTCGCTGATGGTGTAGCCCGGGCCAAGATCGAACTGATCGATCACTCCGGGATGGGTAAGCTCATGCGCCAGCAACTGGCCGGCCTCATATTCCGGCAGCACCACGCGGTTGGCGCCCATGCGCAGCAGAATGTCTTTTTGCCGGCGGGTCTGCGCCTTGGCAATGACGGTGGGCACTCCAAACGATTTGAGAATCGAGGTGGTGATCAGGCTGGCTTCAAAGTTGTTGCCGATGGCGACGACCACAGTCTTGTATGACATCAGGTCGACTTCACGCAATGCGGCCTCGTCGGTCGAATCGAGGATCGCGGTGTCGGTGATCTCGTCGGCATAGCGTTGAACGAGCTCGGCATCCCGATCGATGCCCAGCACAGACGCGCCTCGGCGCGTCAAGTCGCTGGCCAGGCTGCGGCCAAAACGCCCCAACCCGATGACGGCATACTCGTTGATGTGTTCTTTGCGGCTCATGATTTGTGAGTGCGGTTCAGCGGTTCAATGGTAGATAGTGGATGGCCAAAACGCAACCGACGGCTGAGCGAAACGTCAGCCCGGCTCGGTTGTTGATAGCGCGCCCTGCATGCTCCAGGCGCCGGTCCAGGTAATGCGCACGGGCGCAACGCGTCCGCGCCAATCGCGCGTGAGGTCCTCAAAAAAGACCAGCTTGTTCTGCGGTGTACGGCCGCGCCACTTTCCTTTGTGATCGCTCTCGACCAGCACATCGACCGTCTGGTCCATAAACGATCGGTTGATTTGCGCGGTCAAACGATCGTGCTGATCGTTGAGGGCGTCGTAGCGGCGGTCTTTTTCGGCCTGGGGCACATCGTCGACCATGTCGCGTTCGGCCAGCGTGTGCGGGCGCGTCGAGTAGCGGGCGATGTGAATGATGTCCAGCTTGAGCTCCTCAAGCAGCTCGTAGGTGCTCTGAAATTGCGCTTCGGTCTCGCCGCAAAATCCGACGATGATGTCGGTGGCGATGCTCGCACCCGGCACTTTGGCGCGAATCCGCTCGATCAGCCGGCGATAGTCGTCGCGGGTGTAGCCGCGCCGCATCTTGAGCAGGATGTCATCGTCACCCGCCTGCACGGGCACTTCAATGTGCGGCATGACCTTGGGCAGCTGGCGCACGGCGTCAAGAAGCTCATCGGTCATCCAATTCGGGTGCGAGGTCAAAAACCGCACGCGCTCCAGGCCATCCACCGCGCTGACCTGTTCAAGGAGCTTGACCATCGGCGTGTCGATGGCGAGTCGCTGCGACGGGTTGCCCGAAGCCGCGCCCGGGTTGTAGGTGCGGATCTTGTAGTCGTCGCCCAACAGATCGTAGCCGTAGCGGTCGACGATCTGGCCCAGCAGCGTCACTTCTTTGACGCCCTGCGCCACCAGCGATTCAACCTCGCGCACGATCTCAGCGGCTGGCCGGCTGCGCTCGGCGCCGCGCCGAAACGGGATGATGCAAAACGCGCAGGCGTGCGAGCAGCCCAGCACGATCGGCACATTGGCCGTCACGCGCTTGCCGATCTCGTGGGCGGGCAAAACAAACGGGAACGGTGCGCGGGTCCAAACAGAAGGTGCTGCAAGTGCTGAACGTTCAGCACCTTCAGCACTTGCAGAACTTTCCGCACCTTCAGTTCCATCTTGCAATGCAAATCGCTCGGCGGTCTCGAGCTCCGCAAGATGCCGGGCCTCTTTTTGCAGCAGAAAATCGACCATCGGCGCCGGTTCGCTGGGCGCCATAAAGACATCGATCCATGGAAAGGCCTTTTTAAGCGGCGAATTGCCGCGCACGCCGACCAGGCAGCCCATGACGCCGACGATCATGTTGGGCCGCTCCTGCTTGAGCGGCTTGATCATGTGCAGATAGCTGGTGGCTTTGTCTTCGGCGCCCTGCCGCACCACACAGGTGTTGAGCACCAGCACATCGGCTTCTTCGCGCGTTGGCGTGGCGCGCATGCCGAGCTTCTCAAGCTCGGACGAAAGCCGCTGCGAATCGGCTTCATTCATCTGACAGCCGAATGTGGCGACATGATATTTGCCCCAGGTGCTCATATGTGCTTCCCGCCCAAACGCGGGACATGCATGATAGCAGGGCAGAACGCGCTATTTGATTCCCCACACGCTGACCGCGCCATCAATGCCGGTAATGGCCAGGCGCGAGCCGTCCGGGCTGAGCGCGGAAGAATAGACCGGATCATCCAGCGTGATGGTGCGCAACGGCTTGCCGGTTTGCGCGTCCCAAATCGTGATCTCGCCTTGCGTAAAGTTTGGCTGCCCGCTCAAAAACGGCTCCTGCTCATCCAGCACGCGCGCGATGGTGACAATGATGCGGCCGTCGGGCGGGAATGTGTAGGTCGACAAATGCGTTGCCGGCACGTCCAGCGTGATCGCCTTGCCGCTGGCGACATTCAGCACTTCGGTGATGCGTCCATGGCTCACGACCAACTTGTCGCTGCTCGCGCTGAATTGCACCTGGCCGCCGTTTTCGCCCACCGGATGGCGCAAGATCTCCTGGCCCGTTTCCGCATCCCAGACTATCACCTCGCCACCCACAACACCGGCCAGGTAGCGCCCATCAAAGCTGATTTCAAGCTGGGCGCTGTCGCTAATCGGCTTTGCAAACTCGATGGTCGATACCGTGCGGCCTTCGAGGTTCATCACTTCGATCGCGTTTCCGTCTTGAAACGCCAGGTAACCTTTTTCGTTGTCGCAGAACGTCAGGCCCAGCAAGTTTTCAAACGGCGCCTTAAATTTTTTGCGCGTGTTGCGGCCCTCGATTTCGCGGACAACCACAGCGCCGTTTTCAAAATAAGCCAGCAAGGTTTCGTCCGGCGACATGCAGAGGATGCCGCGCGCGCCGGCGACCTCGGGGATATCGAGCACCTTGCTGCCATCGGTGACGCGCCACACCGACATGGCGCGGTTGATCGTGCTGCTGGCCACAAATTTGCCGACGCGGCCGACCAGCGCGCGGCGAATCGGTTCCTTGTGCATCATGCTGTGCACGGTGGCGCCATCGGTGATGGCCAGCGAGGCCAGCTCGCCGTTTTGAAACTGGTCGCTCCAGGCCAGCAGATGGTTGTCCTGCGTAAACGAGATCTGCGTAAACGCCGAGCGGCGTAACGAAGCCAGCCGCTTGCCATCCGGCACGCTAAAGCTCTCCAGCATGCCCGCGCCTTCGGCGATCAGCGTTTTGCCGTCGGCCGAAAACTGCGCTGTGCGAATGGCGCCGCCGCTGCTCAGCGCCAGCGTTTCGACCGGCTGGCCCTTTTCCAGGTCATACAGCACCACGCTGCCATCGCCATACAGCCCGATCAGATCGCCCGCCGGCGGAAATGCGACCGACACCGCGGTGGGCAATTCGCTCAACGACCACAACGATTCGCCGCTGCGCGCGTCCCAAATCCAGACGCGATTGGCGGTGGAGGTGGACAAGCGCACGCCATCCGGGCTCCACGACAGTTCCGCCAGCTCTTGTATCGGCTCGGCCAGCGTGACCTTGGCGCCATCGCGCGTGTCAAACACATCCAGCGCGCCCGAGGCGCGCACCGCCAGCACGCGCGAGCCGTCGCGCGCAAATAGCACGTAGCGGGTGTCGCTCGCCAGTTTGACCGCGCGGCCGATTCGCTTGCCATCATCGCTGTTGGCCCGATACAAAGACAGGTTGGCGATAACCACGATCTCGCTGCCGTCGTCATTCAGCGCAATGTCCGAAGTGGATTGCAGCGCCACATCCGACACCTTGACGGTGCGCATCAGATCGCCAGCGTCAAGATCGTAAAAATCGACCTGGCCGTCGGCCGTCATGATGGCGCCCACGCGCGCATCAGCCGACAGCGCATACCAGAGCGAGCCTTCGACGCGGCCCTTCAGGGGCGTTTGCTGAATCGACTGCAGTGTGCCGGCGTCAAACACCTCGAAGAGGTTGTTCGAGAACAGCCCCACCCGGTCGTCGGCCACGGTGTAAATGTTGCGCGGAATGGCTTCACGGCGCGTGTATAGCTTCTCAAGCTTTTCGACGTTGTCGCGCGTCAGCCCTGTCATCGGTGCGGCGGTTGGACGCGGCGTAACGGCCGGAGTCGGAGGCGCTGGCGTGGCGCTGGGCCGCGGCGCGAGCGTGCGCGTGGGTTCCAGTTGAACTTGAGGCGCGCGCGAACACGCATTCAGGAGCATTCCGGCGCTGAGCAACGCCGGCACAAGCAAACGGACGCTATTGGTCATAGCCACCCTTCCTCTTCGATCGGATCCAACAGGCAGGATGATAACCGCGGATGCTGTGCGGGCAAGCTTAGTGTTTCAAGCGTGACGCGGCAATCAAGGTGTTTTTGAGCAGCATGGCGATGGTCATCGGGCCAACCCCGCCCGGCACCGGCGTGATCGCCGACGCAATGGGCGCCACCGCGTCGAAATCGACATCACCAACCAGCCGTGTGCCTTTCGGCGCGGAAGGATCGTCGATGCGGTTGATGCCCACATCGATGACCACAGCGCCGGGCTTGATCATGTCGGCGGTGACAAAGCGCGCGCGGCCGATCGCGGCGATTACGATGTCCGCTTGCTGCACCACAGCGGGCAGATCGGGCGTCTTGCTGTGGCAAATGGTGACTGTGGCGTCGCGTGCCAGCAGCATCAGCGCCACGGGCAGCCCGACGATGGTGCTGCGGCCGATCACCACAGCGCGTTTGCCGGCGACGGCGTGGCCCGTTCGCGCAAGCAGCTCGATGCAGCCTTGCGGCGTGCAGGGCGCAAAAGCCGCGTGCTTGCCCTTCACGCCGAGCAAGCCCAGGTTGGCCGGATGAAAGCCATCGACATCTTTGTGCAGCGGCACTTCGGCCAGCACCGCGTCTTCGTTCAAGTGCTTCGGCAACGGCAGTTGCACCAGGATGCCGTGCACGTCCGGCCGCGCGGCCAGCTCCCGCAGCAGCGCGATGAGCGCCTCCTGGCTCGTGTCGGCCGGCAGCTCGTTGTGGATCGAGGCGATGCCGGCCTCCGCACAGGCTTTACGCTTGCTGCGCACATAGGCATGGCTGGCCGGGTCGTTGCCCACCAGCACCGTGGCCAAGCCGGGCGTGACATCGCTGGCAGCAAGTTTGGCCGTTTCCTGTCGAACTTCCTCGCGAATCTGCGCGGCGATTTCCGTGCCGTTGATGATCGATGCCATAGGCGCGGATTATCACGCAAGGGCGGCGGTGTCGACTGCGTTCGACGGATCGGCCAGGGCCAAAGCGCGGGCGGCGGAAATGAGCTGGCCCAGCACATCATGCACGCTATGCGCTCTGATTATTCCGGCTGAACCGGTTTTGCCGGCGGAGCGCCAAAAACCTGCCAGTTGACAATCCGTTGCGCCGGTGTAGTATCCCGCGTAAATATCCGCATGCTCGCTATTATTTGACAGCTTTGTCCACTCGTGTCGCCTCATTGTTAATCAGGATCCTGCGGATGGGAGAGGGCAGGTGTGCTGGGTGAACCAGTCGCGTCTGTCTTGTCCAACTTCGATCACGCGACTGAAAAGGGGGCCGCCATGCACAGCGTATCGGTCGACGCAACGCGCGCGTCTATCACGATCGTCGACGATTGCCAATTCCTGGGTGAGGCGCTGAGCAATGCGCTAAACGGCGCTGAAGGACTGAAAGTCCTGGCGCACGTCAACACCTGTGCGGCGGCACTCACCTTCATTGCGCGCCAACCGGTGGATGTGCTGTTGCTTGGATCGGAGCTGCTCCCTGCTGATGTCATGAGCATTGCTCGCACGCTGGGCGATACTCACTCAAGCACTCGGCTTGTGTCTGTGGTGGCAGGCCCCGACCACCTGGCGGTTGACGATTACCTTGAAGCCGGCATCGACGCCTTTGTGCTCAAACAGCAGGGACTGTCAGAGCTGATTGAGGCTGTCCGTGCAGCCGCCCGCGGCGACGCGTTTCTGCCACCGCCGCTAATTGCCCGTGCCGTGCGGCGGATCAAGCATTCGCGCAACTCGAACGGCTATATTAGTACGCATCTGATCACGCGCCGCGAACGCGAAATCCTCGTCTGTCTGTCTCACGGCTGCTCCGTCGACGATATTGCCGCGGCGTGTCACATCACACCGTTCACCGTTCGAACCCATATCCGAAATTTGCTCGCCAAGTTGCATGTTCATTCGCGGCTGGAAGCCGTCAGCTTTGCGTACCACCACGGGCTACTTAGCATGCAACTGGCCGCCGACCACAGGGCCACCGCTCCCGTGTCAAACAGATACCTAAACAAAGGTAGCGAAAATAGTCTTCTGGCGGCAGTGAATTTGCAGGATTATTGACTATGCTAATCCGCACAAGGGTAGTTAATGCGTCCGGCTAATCAAGACACATAGAGGACCGCGCATTGCACCTTCAGCCGCACGATCAACGCAATGACGTTATTTCGTCGTGAATGGCGGCCGATTGAGCGTGAGGGTGGATTTTCCACTCTCGCGTATTTTTCTCAACTGCCATTCGAAGTGGGGGACTTACGATGCTTCGAGGACTCATAGGGACGGGTGTGCGTTTTCGCTTTCTGGTTCTTGCTATTGCCGTGGCACTGATGGCACTGGGTGTCAATCGCATTCGCGCAATGCCAGTCGATGTGCTGCCGGAGTTTGCTCAGCCCTACGTCGAAGTGCAGACCGAGGCACTGGGCCTGTCGGCCAAAGAGGTGGAGCAACTGATCACCGTGCCCATCGAGCAGGACTTGCTCAGCGGCGTGGCGTGGATCTCCACGATCAGATCGCAATCAGTGGCTGGACTATCCTCGATCGTGATGCTGTTTGAACCCGGCACCGATCTGTATCGAGCGCGCCAAATGGTCACCGAGCGCATGACCCAAGCGCACGCGCTGCCGCACGTCTCCAAACCGCCGACGATGCTGCAACCGCTTTCCGCGACCAGCCGCTTCATGGTGGTGGGGCTGATCGCACAGGACATCACACCGATCCAGATGTCGGTGCTGGCGCGCTGGACGATCGTGCCACGGTTGATGAGTGTGCCTGGCGTGGCCAATGTCTCGATTTGGGGCCAGCGCGACCGCCAGCTTCAGGTGCAGGTCAACCCGGAGGAACTCAAAGCGAAAGGCGTCACGTTGCAGCAGGTGGTCGAAACCACAGGAAATGCGCTTTGGGTCTCGTCACTAAGCTATCTTGAGGCGTCAACGCCGGGCACCGGCGGGTTTATCGATACCCCGCAGCAGCGCCTCGGCATTTGGCATGTGTCCCCCATTGACTCGGCCGACGCTCTCGGCCAGGTCGCGCTTGAGGGCACCAACAAGCGGCTTGGCGATGTCGCCCGGGTCGTCGAGGATCACCAGCCGCTTATTGGCGACGCGATTGTCGGCGACAGCCCCGGGCTCGTGTTGGTCATCGAAAAACTGCCGGACGCAAACACGCTAGAAGTCACACGCGGCGTCGAACGCGCCCTGGAAAGCATGAAGCCTGGCCTCAAGGGCATGTCCGTCAACACCGGGTTGTTCCGCCCGGCATCTTATATCGAGGCGGCGTTCAACAATCTGGCCGGCGCGCTCTCGATCGGCGCGATTCTGCTGGTGCTATTCATGTTGGCGATGCTGCGCGGTTGGCGCGCGTCGCTCGTCGCGGCCGTCGCCATTATCACGTCGCTGGTGGCTGCGTTGTATGTGCTCAGCACGCGCGGCTTCACGCTTAATGTGATGTTGCTCACCGGACTGATCATCGCCGTCGGCAGCATCGTCGATGACGCCATGGGCGACAGCAGCCGACTGGCAGATGCACTGCGCGGCAGCCAAGCGCTGGATCGCGAAGCGCGCGAGGACGTAGTCATCGAAATCGCCAGCGCGGCCCGCAATACATTGCTGCCGGCAGTGTTGATCGTGCTGTTGGTCACCCTGCCCGCCTTTGCGATCCCGGGCATCACCGGCGAATTCGTCGGACCGATGTTCCAGGCCCATGCGCTCGCTGTGATCGCGGCGGTGGCCGTGTCGCTGCTGGTCATTCCAGGCCTCAGCCTGATTCTTGCGCCCCGCAAAAGCCGTCAACCCGCGGCGGGCGAGACCCCCCAGCCCGCCTTTATGCGACGGATCGAACAATCCTATGGCGGCCTGCTGGCGAAAGTCAGCGGCGATCGCCGTCCGGCACTGGCCATCACCGCGTTGCTGCTGATCTGCGCGCTGACGATCGTTCCGCTGTTGATGCAACAGCGATCAACGCTCACGCGCTTCCACGAAACCGAGCTGATCGTCAATGTCGAGGCCGCGCCCGGAGCCTCGCATCCGGCCATGGTGGCGCTCACCAACAAAGCGCTGGCCGCATTGCGCGCGGTGCCCGGTGTGCGCAGTGTCGGCGCGCATATCGGCCGCGCGGTCTTTGGCGACCAAGTGGTCAACATCAACTCGGCCCGCTTGATTGTCGGTCTGGACCCGGCTGCAGACTATGCGGCCACCGTCACCAGCATTGAAAACGCAGCTGCGGGATTCAGCGACGCCCGATTCACTGTGTCGACCTACCTGCGGGATCGCAGCGAGGGCATCGCACTCTCCCCGCCGCAGCAGAGTCCGGTCGTGCGCATCTACGGCGAGAACCTGGATCTGCTCAAGACTCAAGCCGAATCTGTCAAAGCCGCAGTCGGAACGGTCGGCGGCGCGGCCAACATCCGCGTGCTGCTGCCGGTTGAAGAACCCGCTATCGAGATCAAGGTCGATTTGACGCGCGCTGAAAAATCCGGCATCAAGCCCGGTGACGTGCGCCGAGCCGCGGCCATCCTGGTCTCCGGCCTGCAAGTCGGCAGTCTGTTTGAGGATCAAAAGGTCTTTGAAGTGGTGGTGTGGGGCGTCCCGGAATCGCGCCGAAGCATCGAAGACCTCAAGCAACTCACGATCAACACCCCGAGCGGCGGCCACGTGAAGCTGGGCGAGGTGGCTGATGTCATCCAGACCACCAGCCCATCGGTGATTCGCCGCGAGAGCATTTCGCCCTATCTGGATGTCGCATTTGATGCCCAGGGCGCCTCTCTCGCAACCGTGGTCGACGGCGTTCGCAACGCGGTCTCCGGTATGCAAATGCCGCTCGAGTATCACGTGCGCGTGCTGGGCGATCCGGCGGAACTTGCCGACGGCCAGCAGCGCTTGCTGTTGGTCATTGCGATAGCAGCCATCGGCATTATCTTGTTGCTGCAGACCGTAAGTGAGCGCTGGCCGCTCTCGGTCTCCACAATCGCGCTGCTGCCGCTGGCGCTGGGCGGCGGGGTGCTGGTGGCGCTGCTGGGCGGCACGAGTCTCTCCGTGCTCGGTGTGCTGGGCGGGCTCCTTGTCGTATTCGGGCTGACCGTGCGTCAAAGCCTCAGCACCATCAGTCATTTGCATCGCCTGCAACGCGATGCGGGCGAGCCATTCGGACCCGAGCTGGTACTGCGCGCCGCTCGCGAGCGCATAGGACCAATCCTGATGGGCACACTGGCCACTGCATTGCTGCTGCTGCCTTTTGCCTTGGGCGGCGCGCGCCCGGGCTTGGAAATGCCGCGCGAAATCGCTCTAGTTGCGCTGGGCGGGCTGGTCACCGCGTCCCTGTTCAACCTCTTCTTGCTACCGATGCTGTGTCTGCGCTATGGGCAACTGCCGAAGACCGCACCTTGGATGAGCGCCGACGTGGCGCACGTGCCATCGATGTAAGCACGTATTGCAGGAGACATATGCACGCCAAATTCCACCGAATCGTAGTTCTTGCCGCGACGGTCGCCTCGACGCTGGGTTCCACGGGCTGCGCCAAACAACCCGCAGCGCCGAACCCGTCACAGGAACTACCATCAAAAGTTGACAAAGAGCATAAGACCGTCCACCTCTCGCAGAAGGCAAGCGAGCGTCTGCAGATCAAAGTCGCGCCGCTGACCGAGCAGACGGTGTTTCGCACCGTCTCCGTCGGTGCCGAGGTGGTCGGTTCAAGCAAGAGCGCCAGCGTGGTGCTGCTACGCGCCAGCCTGCACGCCGCCGACGCCGCCGCGGTCGACCCCAAGAAGGCTGCGCGCGTGCGCGCAATCGGCTCGACCGATGCCGATGAGCCCGGCGAGGAAGCCGAGCTGTCCGACGCCGAGGACGACGCCGTCAAGGCCGACGATGAAGACGATGACAAGAAGCTGGTCTATTTCCGGATCAAGGGCAATGGCAAACCGCTTCAGCCCGGTCAGCGCGCCAGCGTGGAGTACGCGGTTCAAGGCAGCGAAGCCACGCGCCGGGTGGTGCCCTACTCCGCGATCATCTACGATCTGAAGGGCGACACCTGGGTCTATGTGGCCATTGATACGCTGACGTTTCAGCGCCAGAAGGTGACTGTCGATTTCTTCAGAGGGCAAACCGCCTTGCTCAGCGAGGGTCCGCCCACAGGCACGCTCGTCGTGATCCGCGGTCCGGCCGAGTTGTACGGCGCCGAAACCGGCGTGGGCAAATAACCGGGAACACAACATGTTGAACTGGATTGTCTCAACCAGCCTGCGTTACCGCTACCTCGTAGTGATGATGGCTGCGGCCCTCATGGTCTTCGGCTACGTGCGCCTGCGCAACTCCTCGGTGGACGTGTTCCCCGAATTTGCGCCGCCCAAGGTCGAAGTCCAGACCATCTGCATGGGACTGTCGGCCTCGGCGGTCGAGGAACTGGTCACTGTGCCGCTCGAGCAGGCGCTGAGCGGCGTTCAAGGCGTCGACATTCTGCGCTCGCGTTCGGTGCCAGATCTGTCCACGATCGTTCTGATCTTCAAGCCCGGGACAGACCTTGTGCATGCGCGCCAGCTGGTGGCTGAGCGCATGAACACGGTCATCCCCAACCTGCCGACATGGGCTGCGCCGCCGGTCATGATCCAGCCGCTGTCCTCAACCAGCCGCGTGATGAAAATCGGTGTCTCGTCAAAGACACTGCCGCTCACCGATCTTTCCATGATCGCATATTGGAAGATCCGCGCCCGGTTGCTTACCGTTCCGGGCGTGGCCAACGCCCCGATCTGGGGCGAACGCATCAAGATGCCACAGGTGCAGGTCGACCCTGAGCGCATGCGGGCATACAACGTCACGCTTGATGATGTGATGGAAAACACCGCCGACTCGCTTGATGCCGGGCTGCTGTTTTTCAGCAATGGCGCGACGATCGGCACGGGCGGTTTTATCGACACGCCCACGAACCGGCTGACGATTCGTTCGGTGCTGCCGCATGTCTCGCCTGAAAAGATGGCGCTGATCACCATCGCCG
>JANMNW010000630.1:0-12541 GCA_031368515.1 Chloroflexota bacterium | reverse complement strand
CATGGTGGAGTTTCGCAAATACAACTTCCGTCGCGGCAATATGTTCGCCCTGCCTGCCGCGCTGCCCAATGCGCCCGGACATCACATCAGCACGCTGTATGGCGCCAAAGGGCCGCTCAGCACGGTGGTGGCGGCCTGCGCCAGCGGCACTCAAGCGCTGGGCGATGCAGCCGACATGATTCGCGCCGGGCGCGCGGACGCGGTCTTCGCCGGCGGCGTCGAAGCGGCGGTGATCGAAGGCGCCATCGCCTCGTTCACGCTCATGCGTGTGCTGTGCACCAGCTGCAACGACACGCCGGCACGCGCGCAGCGGCCTTTCGACATCACGCGCGACGGCTTCGCCTACAGCGAAGGCGCCGTGGTCATGATGCTTGAAGACTACGAATTCGCGAAGGCGCGCGGCGCGACGATGTATGCCGAAGTTCTAGGCATGGGCACATCGTCTGATGCCCATCACATCGCCATTCCGGACCCGACCGGCAGCGGCGCAGTCCGCGCCATGCAATGGGCGCTCGACGATGCAGGCATCGACGCGCGCCAGATCGACTACATCAACGCGCATGGCAGCGCCACGCCCACCAACGACGCGCTTGAAACTGCGGCGATCAAGGAAGTCTATGGCGAGCGCGCCTACGATGTTCCAGTGACCAGCACCAAGAGCATGACCGGCCACGCGATGGGCGCCAGCGGCGCTATCGAGGCGCTCAGCACGATCTTTACGCTGCGCGAAGGCCTCATCCCGCCCACCATCAACCTCGACAACCCGGACCCGCAGTGCGATCTGGACTATGTGCCGCATGTCGCGCGCAAAAAGCAGGTCAACTTCGCCATGTCCAACTCGTTCGGGCTGGGCGGCCAGAACGCATCGATCGTGCTCGCCAAAGTCTGAGTACAAACCGCCGCACAGCCATACGTAACGCACCATGAAAATCCTCGTCGACGAAAAGAAACTGGCGCGCAATGCGCGCATCGCGCGCGGCATCGTGCTGGGTGTGGTGGCCGTCGCCATCGGCCTGATGATCGCCGTGCTGCTCGGCTCCTCATCGCCCGCGTTTCGCAACATCAACCCGTCCATGATCCTGATTGCCGAAATTGTGATCATCGCGGTGCTTTTCGGCATCTCGCGCATCGGATTTGTTTACGCCAACCGCTATCTGGCCTTCAATCGCCCCGAAAAAGTTCTGCGCGACAGCCTAAAGGGGCTCGATCGCAAATATGCGCTGATGCTCTTTCAAAAGCCGACCGATTACCTGCTGATTGAACCGGGCGGCATCACCGTGCTGATTCCGCGCGGCCAGGAAGGCGCGGTGATTCAAGCCGAGGGCAAATGGCGCTACAACCGCGGCTTTTTGCGCTCGTGGATGGGCCGCGATGAGGCCATCGGCAACCCCAGCGCAGACGCGCAAAAAGCCATGGCCGATATCAAAAAAGTGCTGGACGAAAAGGCGCCCGAGATCAAGGTGCCGCTGCGCGCGGTGATCGTGTTCACCCACCCGCGCGTGCAACTCAACGCCGAACCCGGCCCGGTCACAGCCTTGCGCGCGGAAGAATTGAAAGATTTCCTGCGCGCGGCCGGCAAGCTGCACGAGCTGCCCAAGTCGATTCAGCGCAAGATGCGCGAGGCGCTTGGCGCGCCGGATGTCTCGGCGGAATAGACGGGCATGAGCGGCGCGGCGCAACGCACGCCCTTCATTCAGCGCGCCGCGCTGTTGCGCTGGTTCGCCAGGCGCAAGCGCGCCCTGCCCTGGCGGCGCGAACCGCGCGATCCGTATCACGTGTGGCTCAGCGAAGTGATGCTGCAGCAGACGCAAGTAGCCACGGTCGTTCCGTATTTCGAGCGCTGGCTGCTGCGCTACCCGACACTACAGGCTCTGGCGCAAGCGCCGCTGGACGATGTGCTCAAAGCGTGGGAAGGCTTGGGCTACTACTCCCGCGCGCGCAATTTTCACAAGGCGGCGCGTGTGGTGCAATCGGAACTGGGCGGCGCGATCCCGGACACGGTCGAAGCGCTGTTGCGGCTGCCCGGCGTGGGCCGATACACCGCCGGCGCCATCGCCTCACTTGCGTTCAACCGTCGTGCCGCAGTGTTGGATGGCAATGTCAAGCGCGTACTGTCCAGGCTGTTCGCGCTTGGAGGGTCGGAGGATTTGTGGCCGCTGGCCGAGTCGCTGGCGCCGGCGCGAGGCGCGGGAGCGTGGAACGAAGCGCTAATGGAACTGGGCGCGACGGTCTGCACGCCTCGCGCGCCGAATTGCGCCGAATGCCCGCTGCGGCCGCAATGCCGGGCGCTGGCGTTGGGCGAACCGGAGCGATATCCCGAACGCGTGCGCAAGCCGGCAACGCCGCATCACCATGTTCTGACGGCCGTGGTCAGCCGGGCGGATGGATGCGTGCTGATGGGCCAGCGCCCACCCGAAGGCCTGCTGGGCGGGCTGTGGGAGTTTGTCAGCTCGGACTTTCGAGCCGCCGCGCCGCCGGACGATGCGGCCAGCATGGTGCGCGCCCGCACCGGCTTAAGCATCGCGCCGCAGGTTTCTGATTTGGGCAGCGTGCGCCATGCATTCACGCACTTCAAAATAACGCGCCAAATCGTCGCGGTGCGCGCGGTCCGTGGGAATGCCAACCCGGTCGGGTATGCGGCGTTGCGCTGGATGGCTATAGGCGATCTTGGCGCGCTGGCGTTGACGCGCAGCGATCAAAAGATACTCGCGCTGTTCAAAAACGCTGTGCAACCTGACAGGTAAGGAAATTCTCATCTGGCGCGTCTACAGTGCGGCCATGACATCCAGGCGCGAGGCGCTGCTTAAGTCCGGAGTGCTCGCACTCTCGGGCTTGATGCTGTATGCAAAGATCAGCAGCGGCACCCTTGCCTTCTACATCAACAAAAGGTTCGAGTGGCTGGTGTTTGCTGGCGCGCTCATTTATCTCGCCCTCGCGTTGACGCTGGCGTACCGCGCCCTCACACTGCAACACAACACGTTAAGGGCAGTCCCCGTCGCGGTCACGCAACGCGGCGGCGCAACATCATGGATGGGTGTCGGGCTGCTGCTGCTGCCCGCAATGATAGGCTTTTTCGCGCCCGCCCGTCCGCTGGGCGCAAGCGCCATTTCGTCGCGCGGCATCGGGCTGCAGTCGGCCCCGGCCAGCGTCGGCAACATCACCACGCTGCAGCGTGCGGCGTCCAGCCCCAAGACCATCCTCGATTGGCTGCGCGAAATCTCGCGCACCGGCGATCCTAAAGCGCTGGCCGGCAGTCAAGCGGATGTGGTCGGCTTTGTCTACAAAAACGATCCGCGCTTCAAATCGAACCAGTTCATGGTGTCGCGCTTCACGGTCAGCTGCTGCGTCGCCGACGCCACGGCGCTCGGGCTGATTGTCGAGTCCGACGCGCTCGATTCCTTCAAGCAAGATCAGTGGGTGCGCGTGGTGGGCCGTTTCAAAGTCGGCGCATTTGCCGAAGATACTGTGCCCATGATTGTGGCCGAAAAAATTGAGCCCACCGAGCAGCCAGCCCAGCCGTATTTGTATCCCTAGGCACAAAGCCCCAGTTCTCATCGCGCCCTATGCACGTCCAAAGTAGGACGCAAGAAGCTGCCCGAATTCATAGAATGACGCCTGTTGACCTGCGTTGACGCGCGCCATGTTTATCACGCAACCTTTGTCGCAACGCGACCCGCGCTGGAAGGGCACACGGCTTGGATTTTCCAGGCTGACCATCGGCAGTGACGGCTGCACGCTAACCTGCATGACGATGATCGTCAACGGCCTGGGATTTTCCGAAACGCCAGCCACGCTCAACGACAAACTGCGCGCACTAGGGCCGTCGCGCGGCTACATAGGGCCCCGCATGGTGTGGGCCGGCCTCGGGCGCGTATTCCAGCAGATCAAGCTCACGCATTACGAGCCGCGCCAAAAAGGCGCGATGGACATGCGCGCAATCGACGACGCACTGGCGCTCAACAAACCGGTTCTGGTCGAGGTTGACCTTTCTCCCGCCCCAGGCTTTCAAAATCATTGGGTGCTGCTGGTGGGTAGAGAGGACGATGACTACATCATGCACGACCCTTGGACGGTGCCGGCGGTCGAATCCGAGTCATTACGCAAACGCTACGGCTACAGCGGCGGGCCCGCGCAAATCATTCGCCGCGCCGTGTTGTATGACAACCCGGCCTTCAATCCGGGCCGGCCGGAACCTCCGCCGGAGTCGTTCTTTATCCAAATCGGCGACAACCCGGACATTCGGGAGTACGGCGGCGTGCCGTTGCGCGAAGGGCCGAACTTTTTAAGCCGCGAACTTGCGCGAATGCCCGCCGGCGCGAGCGTGCGCTGTCTTGACACACCGCAGGCGGCCAATGACAAACTCGGCGTGTTTGGCGAATGGCTGCGCGCGCAAGTCGTGCAGAACGAACACGCACTGGACGGCTATGTGGCGGCCTGGCTGGCGCGCGCAGCCGTCGATGACGACGCCTCCGAGTCGTCGGTGCAGCCGCCGCTTGAGCGCTTTGCAACCGCTTCGGTAAAACGCAACGCCAAGCTCCGCGCGGCGCCATCGACCGGCGCGATCATGGCCACCGTCAAGCCTGGAACCGTGCTGACTTTGGCCGATGCGCCGACGAATTCGGGACCCACGCGCGGCCGCTGGCTAAAAGTGCAGCATGGGCCGAAAGAGGGCTTTGTGTCGGCGTCGTTTGTAACGGTCAATGCAGCTGCTGACGGCTCGGCCATTGAGGCCGATCCAGCCGCTTCGAACCCACCTCCTCAAGAAGCTGCCGGCGCCTCCGACAGCCGTCCCATGCTGCGCGTCTCTTCAGCCGTCGGCTTGAATCTGCGCGAACGCCCGGCACTCAGCGCGCGCGCCAAAAAGGCTTTGCAACCCGGCACGCTGTTGGCGCTGCGCGAGCCGCTTGCGACGGCCAAAGCCAAGCTCGGCCAAAGCGGCCAGTGGATTTCCGTTGCGACCTTGCATGACATTGCCGGCTATGTTGCGGCCGAGTTTGTTGCGCTGGTTACCCTGCCCGATCCGCTGGTTCGGCATCAAGGCGTGGCGCTGGCTCAAGGCGATATTCATCTCCAGCGCAATCCAGATCGTGAAGACATTTCCTGGCGCGTGGCCGGCGGAACGCCGTTGTGCGTGGCGCAGGCGGCCGATTGGGCCAAGATCGGCAATGAAAACGCGATGGTGCGCGTGCGCACCTATGCGATGAAGGAAGGCTACGTGCGCGGATCGCAGCTGCGCCTGCCGCCACTTGCCGACCGGCGCGAGCCCGCCCACGATGGCGCAATTGGGCGTGGCGCGTCCGCGTGGTTGTATGGCTTGCAGGCACCCTACGACCGCTCGCAGCTGGGCGGCGCAAAAACCGGTTGGGTGGTGTTTCGTGAACGAATCGGCAACACGTGCGCTCAAGCCGCCGGCAGCACGGCCTATGAAGAGTGGGCGAACAGCGGCTGGGGTGTCATCACCTGCCTGGAGCCAGGCGCAGGACAGGCGCGCTCAGTCGATCCGGATGTATTTTCGCAACAGTGCGCAGCCTGGGTGCGCGAGAGCCGCGGCTGCCGGATCTGGGTGATCGCCGAATGTGCCGTCAACGAGCTGCCGGCCCGGCACGTGGCTGTGCTGTTCAACCGGGCGCGCGCGGCCATCAGGGCCGCCCAGCCGCAAGCAATCGTGGTCGCCGCCGCGCCGCGGCCGCATCCGCCGCGCGCGGATGGCGCGCATCATCTGGATGTGTTTGCGCGCATGCTGCGCGACATCACCGATCTGGACGGCATCGCGCTGCATGCCTCCACCGAAAACGGCGCGCCTGCCCAGATCACCGACCTATCCCTGCACCAGACGCTGTCTCAACGCGCGCAGTATCGCCACTTTCGATCGTATGCGGCATTTGTCGATCACATCCCGGCGCGCTTCCGGCGCAAGCGGCTCTATATCACGCATGCGTGCGCGCAGGCCGCCGCGCCGGAGCCAGGCTGGGCGACGGCGGCCTACAACGAGATTGCGCGCTTCAACGACGGCGCGCATGCGCAACAGATTCACGCGCTGGCGCTGACGTCCTTCCCCGGCGCCGAGCGGCAGCTGCGCGAAGCGGCAAACGCCAGCGAAGCGCGCTGGCGGGCGTGACAACGTCTCAGTGATATTCCGGCAGCCACTTGCCGTGCGCGGCGATGAGATCGTCCACCAGCGACCAGATTTGATCCAGGCTGAGTTCGGCCGCGGTGTGCGGGTCCATGGCAGCGGCGTGATAAATGTGCTCGCGCTTGCCGGTGAGCGCAGCTTCGACCGTGAGCTGCTGCACATTGCAGCTGGTCTGCATGATGGCGGCCAGTTGCGGTGGCAATGCGCCGATCTTGGTCGGCTGCAAACCGCTTTTGTCCACCAGCACCGGCACTTCCACACAGTGACCCTGCGGCAGGTTGTCGATCAGGCCTTTGTTCTCGACATTGCCGTAGATCACGCGCGGCTGCCCGGTTTCCATGCTGTGGATGATCAGCGAGCCGTACTCATGGCTGCGGCGCACGCTGATGTCCTTGCCTGCCTCAAGATGGGCGCGCATCTTGTGCCAGCCCGCCAGCTGTTCTTCGCAGCGGCGAATGTACTCGTCGATCGGTATATTGAACTGATCGATCAAATCGGGCCGGTCGCGTTTGATAAACCACGGCACATACTCGCTGAAGTGCTCGCTGCTCTCGGTCACAAAATAGCCAAAGCGCTTGAAGATCTGGTAGCGCACAAGGTTCCATGAGGGCTGCTTGTTCTGTTCGAGCACTTTGCGTATCTGCGGATACAGGTCTTCGCCGTTGCGCTCAAAGCGCGTGTAAAACGCGATGTGGTTGATGCCGGCGCACACATAGTTGATCTCGTCGATCGGCACGTTGATGTCGTGCGCCAGTTGTTCGGCGGTGCCTTGCACGCTGTGGCACAAGCCAACCGTCTTGATCTTGCTGCTGCGGCTGATGGCCATGCAGTTCATCACCATCGGGTTGACATACTGCAGAAAGGTCACATCCGGGCAGACCTGCTCCATGTCTTTGACCATGTCCAGAAGCACCGGGATGGTTCGCAAACCGCGCATGATGCCGCCGATACCCAGCGTGTCGGCGATGGTCTGGCGCAGGCCGTACTTTTTGGGGATTTCAAAATCGACCACCGTGCCTGGCCGGTAGCCGCCCACCTGAATCATGCTGATCGCATAATCCGCGCCGTCCAACGCCTTTTTGCGATTGGTGGTTGTGGTGATCTTGGGCTTTGCCTTGAGTTTTGCCGCCACTTTGTTGGCGACAACCTCGGAGGTCTTTAGCCGATCCATGTCGATGTCAAACAGCGCAATCTCACTGCCAGCCAAATCGGGATAACTCAGAATGTCGCCAAGCAGATTCTTTGCAAAAACGGTGCTGCCCGCGCCAATGAAGGTGATTTTTGCCATGGTTGCCGGCTATTTTAGCCGCGCCCGCCACGTAGGGGCCGCGGAGCATCGGGCTTTCTCCAAGTCTCCTTGTCTCCGCAAGCCTCCACGCGCATGCTTAACTGGTGGCCAGGTGCATTTTTCCATGGGGGAACGCGCTTCGCCAACCCCAACGGGTTTCGCGCTGAAGCCCGAATTTTCAAATTTGAGGAGCCCGCCACGAGCCACGAAGGAGCCGATCGCGCACCTGACCCATGCAACGCCTATACTTCAACCAACCTATATCGCGCGCCACCCAGAAGTCGGCGGCGCAGCCTCATCGTGGCCAATCCAACCCTTCCGCTCGCACCCACCGCGCCTCTATTGGCCGAGTCAACGCTCAATCGCACCATTATTCAGCTGGCGGTGCCGGCCATTCTCGAAAATTTGCTGGGCACGGCGGTGTTTTTTGCCGATACACTCTTGCTGGGTTGGCTCAAAGATCCGGCGGCGCTGGCGGCCATTGGGTTGAGTGGCACCTACAACTTCATCGCGCAGGGCATCTTCATGTCGCTCGGCATCGGAGCGCTGGCAGTGGTCGCTCGGGCCTGGGGCGCTGGCGACTTTGCCGAGGCCAAGCGCGCCGCCGGGCAGGCCATCGCCATGACCGTGGTGCTCTCTGTGCTGATCATGCCGGTCATGATGCTGCTGGCGCAGCCGTTTCTCTCATTACTCATGCAGGATCCTGATGCGGCGATGCGCGAGACCGTGGTGCGTATGGGCGCCGAATACAGCTTCATCCTGCTGCTCAGCGCGCCGCTGGCTTTTCCCCGCATTGTGATCAGCATGATCATGCGCGCGGCCGGCGACACGCGCACGCCGATGCTGATCACCCTGCTCGTCAACGCGGTCAATATCGAGCTGGCGCTGCTGCTGATCTTTGGCTTTGGCCCCGTCGCAGGCCTGGGCATTCACGGCGCCGGCATCGCCACGGCCACGGCTCAAGGGTTGGGCGGGTTGGCGGCCTTCGCCGCTCTAATCACCGGTCGTGCCAAGCCGCACATGCGTGCGCGCGAGATGACTGTGTGGGACCCGCTTGAGATCAAGCGCATCTGGCGGCTGGCGCTGCCCAACATCGCCGAAAGCGGTATTCAACGCGTGGGCTTCATCACCTTTATGGGCATCGTTAGCGGGCTGGGCACTGCCTCGATGGCGGCGCACCAGATCACCAACAGCGTCGAGTCGATGTCGTTCATGCCAGCGTGGGGTTTGGCCACGGCAGTGTCGACGATCGTTGGACAGGCGCTGGGGGCGCGCAATGTGCGCGTGGCCGAGCTGGCCACCTTTCGTTCGGCGCTGATCGGCACGGCGGTGATGATCGCCGCCGGCGCGGCGTTTGTCGTGTTTGGCACGCAGCTGGCCGGCGTCTTCGGCGCCGAAAACGACGTGCTGCAGTTAGCCTCCAGCGCGGTCAAGCTATCAGCGCTGGAGCTGCCGACGCTGACGATCTATATGATCTACAGTGCGGCGCTGCGCGGCGCGGGCGACACGCGTTCGCCGATGATCGTGTCGCTGATCGGCGCGCTGTTCTTCCGCGTGTCCGCGGTGTGGCTGTTGGCGGTGAAGTTCGAGCTGGGGCTGGATGGGGTCTGGCTCGGGACCGCAGTCGACTGGCTTGGCAGGGCGGTTGTCGTATACGTGCTCTATCGACGCGGGCGCTGGAAGACGCTCAACGTTTAGCGTTGCGGCGCAACAACGAACTCCAGCGTAACGTCTCCCGACGGCAGCGATTGGTAGTAGCATCCTTCTGCCGGATAGACCACGCGCCAGCCCGAAGGCGCAACAACACAGATGCGCGTGCCCGTGGGCTGCATCGTGAAGTGCACTGCGCCGCTTGCATCCGTAGCCGCGGCCGCCAGCATGTCATCGCTGCCTTGCCGGAATACGGTGATCTGCCATCCCATCTGCGCTGAGTGATTGTCGGACGAATACACGCGAATATGAAGATTCGTGACGGGCTCAAGCGTTGCTGACGGCTCCGGTCTGGGTGTGATCGTTGGCGGCGGTGGCGTCGCGGTCGATGGAATAGCCGTGGGCGGAGCTGTTGAAACAAACGTCGCACTGGCCGTCGGCGGCACAGTAACAGTAGGAACGTCAGTGGGCGGGATCGGCGTTGGCGGAATAGTCGTCGGCCGCACCGTAGCAGGAGCGGAAGTCGGCGGCGCTGGTGTTGCAGTCGCTGCCGTCGGCCGCGGCGTCGAAGGAGGCGCGATGGTGACTACAGCAGTGGGCAATACAGTTGTCGGAATCTCAGTCGCGGGCGGCTTGGTGGGTGCGCCGGAAGTTGCAATGGGTGCTGGGCTGGCCGTCGGCGCAATCGGTGTCTTGCTGGCTTCCGGATTTGGCGCAATGGCTGAGGCTGTGGCCGTCGGCGAAGTGCGCACAGGCGTGACTGACGCGCCATTCGGCTGGGCGGGCGCACCCGGCGCTGCCGGCGGCTGCGTCGCAACGGCGATGGTGGGCACGATGGTGACGTTTCCCACACGTGTGACGGTCGCGATCGGCACCAGTGTCACTGGCGCCCTGGCGCCGGCATCCGCGCTGGCAGGCAGCGGTCCGCCTATCCCTTGGGCCAAATCAAAAGCGATTTCAGGATCAGGCGCCTCACCATCCGACACGATGAGTTGCTCATCGGCTTCCGACAGGCTCGGAATGACAGGGATGGCGCTCGTCGCCAGCGCGCGCGCGACATTACGGCGGTTTCGCACACGGCGCTCCGGTGAAATCGTCGCCTGGTCCGTCACTTGGCGCTGCGCCACGACAACAACCGTGATTTGTCCGGAACCAATGATAGGCATGGAGGTCTCAACCAAGGCAGCGCCGAGAGAACGTGAAGACCGGGCAATAGATGCGAGGAAAGCGGCGATCAACAGTGCCAGAAAAATCGCCCCCGCTGCCCCCCAAATCTGCGTTGTGCGCTTCTGCATCGAATCAAAACTGCCAAAAACTGGTGATTTCAGTTTTTCAGGCTGATATTCTATATCGTGTCGCGTTCTCCATATTTAGTCGCGTATACGGACATCCTCCGCATGAATACCGATATCTAGCGGCATTGCATGGCTAAAATGCCTTCGATGAGACTTCGCCCACTTCCAGATTATCTGCTCGGATTTCGCTGCCTGCGCTGTGGCGCGCTGCATGCGCCAGGCGCGGTTGCCTATACTTGCCCGCACGATGGCGGCAATCTGGATGCGCTGTACGACTATGCGCGCATCGCTGCTGCGATTGACCCGGGCGAGCTGGTCGGTTCGCCAGATCAATCGATCTGGCGCTATGCGCCGCTGCTGCCGATCGGCCTGGATCCGGCCCATGCGCGCACGCCGCTGGGCAGCCTGGGATCGACGCCGCTCTATCGCGCGCCGCGCATAGAAGAGCGCTTGGCCATCCGGGCGATATGGCTGAAGGACGATTCGCGCCTGCCCTCCAGCTCGTTCAAGGACCGCGCCAGCGCTCTGGTGGTGGCGCAGGCGATGGCGCTCAGCGCGCGCACGATCTGCGTCGCTTCCACCGGCAACGCCGCCGGCGCGCTGGCCTCGATGTGCGCGGGCACCGACCTCCGGGCAGTGGTGTTTGTGCCCGAAGGCACGCCTGAGGGCAAACTGGCAGGCATCCTGATTCACGGCGCGACGGTCTACATCGTGCGCGGCAGTTACAACGATGCCGTGCGGTTGGCCAGCGCCGCTTGCGAGCGTTTTGGCTGGTACAACCGCAGCACCGGCGTCAACCCGTACACGCGAGAGGGCAAAAAAACGGCCGGGTTTGAAATCGCCGAGCAGCTTGGGCGCGGGGCGCAGACGGCGTTTCGCGCGCCCGATCAGGTGATCGTGCCGGTGGGCGATGGCAACATCATCAGCGGCGTGCACAAAGGCTTCAAAGAGCTGCTCGCCCTCGGCTGGATCATGCGCATGCCGCGCTTCATCGGCGTGACCGCTGCGCTGGCGCCTTCGCTCTATCATGCCTGGCGCTCCGGCGGCGAGACTTTTCTCGAAGCGCCATCGACAACGATCGCCAGCGGCATCAGCGTGGACATCCCTTGCGATGGCGTGGCCGCGCTGCGCGCAGTGCGCGAGAGCGGCGGGGTTTTCATCGAAGCGGGCGACGACGAGATGCTGGCGGCGATGTCCACGCTGGCGCGCGACGGCGGCGTTTTTGTCGAACCCGCCTGTGCCGCGGCATATGTCGGGCTGGTCAAGGCCCGCGCGATGGGCGTCATCGGCGCCGACGACGAAGTCGTGCTGCAGTTGACCGGCAGCGGATTCAAAGACATCAAAAGCGCTGTGCGCGCGGTGGCCGCGCCGCGCATCATCGGCAGCCTCGATGACCTGTAGAGCGCCGTTACAATCCCCGCACTAATCAACGATGCAATTCACCGAACTTTTCCTCTGGTATGCATGGATGCAAGCCTATGGCGTCGGCGGATCACTGATCGCACGCGCCTGGCTGCGGCATCTTCCCGATCGCGGCTACGGCGTGGGCAAAGCCGCCGGCCTGATCTTTGGCGCATTTGTTTATTGGATCACCATTACGCTGGGCTGGACGAGCAACTCCGTCGGCACCGCGCTGCTAGGTCTGGCGGTGGTGTGGGCAATCGGACTGGGGGCAAATAGCGGGCGGCAAATCGAACAGAAGACTTCGTCAACCATCGTGGGGCTTTTGAGCGCCGCCATTCGCCGGTTGCCAACGGTCATTGTCGCTACCGAAGTCTTGTTGCTGATGGCATTTGTCGGCTGGGCGTATGTGCGCGCCTACACGCCCGAGATCGCCGACAGCGGCGGCGAGAAGTTCATGGAGTCGATGATGATCAACGCGATCGTGCGGGCGCCGACATTTCCGCCCAACGACGCGTGGCTCACCGGTCTGCCCATCAGCTACTACTACTTCGGCTACATTATTTTCGCCATGCTGATCAAGGTCAGCGGCGTGGCGCCGAGCATCGCCTTCAACCTGGGCGGCGCGATGATTTTTGCGCTGACGTTTGTGGGCGCGTTTTCGGTCGGGTTCAATTTGTGGGCGGCGCGGAGGGTGCTGGGAGCCGAGACCCGAGTCGTAAGTACAGAGTCCCCAGTCCCCAGTCCCGAGTAAGAGGCGGCCTCAAACCGCAC
>JANMNW010000152.1:0-1773 GCA_031368515.1 Chloroflexota bacterium | reverse complement strand
GCGCAGGCCCAGCGTCACCTTTGTGCCAAAAGTTGTGATTGTCGGTCAGCCAACCTCGGCGCCGGCAACCGCGACCAATGCCGCCGCAACGGCTGTCGAGCCGGTCGCCATCGCCGCAACCGCAACCGATGCGCCTGCCGCCACTGCGCCGGCCACTGCCGCGACCACGCCGCAGGAGACGCCCGGTTTGGCCGCCGACGCAAGCCCCTATACCGGCCTGCCGATCTCGCCGGAAGCCAGGGCGCGCAAGCCTTTGCTCATCAAGGTCGCCAATACCGCTGAGGTGCGCCCGCAAAGCGGTTTGAACGCAGCCGACGTCGTCGTCGAGCATCTCTCGGAAGGCAGCATCACGCGCTTTACCGCGCTCTTTTTGACAAATGCGCCGAAGAAGGTTGGCTCGGTGCGCAGCTGCCGGCTGATCGACATCGAACTGCCCGTGATTTTCGATGCCGCGCTGGTGTGCTCCGGCACGAGCCCGGGGGTCAAACGGCTGATGCGCAATTCGTATGCGCATCAGAATGGGCTGACAATGATCAGCGATTTTGGGCCGTATGAGTGCGGACAGTGCCCGATGTTTCGAACAAGCGACCGCTCCGCGCCGCACAACCTGTTTGGCAATGCAGCCAATGCGTGGAAAGAACTGGACAAGCGCGGCAAAAATCAGCCCTCGACGTTTGCATCGTGGGTGTTTACCGCGCAGCCCGGGCCGGAAGGCAAACCGACCAACGCGGTCGAAGTGGGCTACAAATCCGGCCTGGTGTCATGGACCTATGATGGCGCAAGCGGCGCCTGGCAGCGCGCGTTGAGCGGCAAGAAGCAGATCGACGCAAGCACCGGCCAGACCCTTTCGTTCACAAACGTGATCGTGGCCTATGCCAATCACGTCACCACGCTGATTCAGGAAGATGTGACTGGCGCTAAATCCATCGAAGTGCAGTTCTGGGGCGAAGGACCCGTGCGCATCTTCCGCGATGGCCGCGAATACGGCGGCAAGTGGAAGCGCAACGCCGAAATGGGCAACCTGGAGTTCTTCGACCCAGCCGGCCACAAGCTGCCGCTCAAACCGGGCAACAGCTGGATTGAAATGGTGCCGCTGAGCGGCGTGGATGTCGGAACGCGCTAGGGGATCACAAGCACCTGGCCCGGCCAGATGCCATAGCCGGCCAACCCATTGGTGAGGCGGATTTGCTCGGCGGTTGTGCCATAGCGCACGCCAATGCGGAACAGTGTGTCGCCCGCGCGCACGACGTATCGCCGACCGCCGCCGCCGGAAACGACGCCACCGCGTTTGTCGCAGGTGACGATCACCAATTTTTTGCCGACGCTGACGCGCCGCACATTGGCGATCCGGTTGATGCGCGCAATCGACCAGGCGGTGGAGTTGTAGCGTGTCGCGATGCGGAAGAGCGTTTCACCCGGTTGCACCACGTGCGTCACGCGCTGGCCGCAGACCAGATCGGCATTTGGTTGCACCACAGGCGCGGGCGAGATGCCGTCCTGCTGCTGTGGCACGCTGCGAGCAACGGGCTGTTGGTCGCCCGGCACGGCTATGACCACTTCGCCCGCATCGTTGACGATGGCGGGTTGCACCGTGGGCACGGCCACCGGCGCGGCGGGGGCGGGGTCGGGCGGGTTGGCTGGCGCTGCCGCTGCGGGAGCGGCCGTGTTTGTTGGCGCGGGGGGCGGCGCGACAGCCACTGCAGCTGCCGCCGCCGGCGCTTGGGTGGGGATGCCTTTGCTCGCACCCAGGCCACCCACGTTGAAATTGGTGCA
>JANMNW010000624.1:0-7510 GCA_031368515.1 Chloroflexota bacterium | reverse complement strand
CGATCCGCTATTTCGACCCCGGCACGCAGCGCAGCGGCCAGGCGCTCAAACGTGTGACGATTTTGCCGCTCGATATCCCGCCAGCCGAGCGCGGTGTCTCGCTGCTTGATTATCTGGACGCGTCTGCGCTCTTTGTCGTCGATGATGAGATTGAGCTGCAAGCCGCCTGGGAGGCGCTGGAGGACAAGGCCAAACGCGAACGCGACACGCTGGCGCAGAGCGCAGACAGCGACGAGCCGGCCGATAGCGAGCAGACGACTGTTGCCAGCCGGACCTTGGATCGCGGCTTGCCGTACATTGCCTGGCCGGAATTTATTCAAGCAGCGCGAGCGCATGCGCCGCTTGTGCTTGGGCAATCGCTCGACACGCAGGCGCGCGGCGCCACTTCCACCACCCAAGCAGTGGCCTACCTATTCAAACAAGCGCCGCACTTTGCCGGACAGTTGACCACCGCTCAGGACTATCTGGCCGCTCATGCCACAAGCTCCGTGGTCGTGGTTTCGCGGCAAGCCGCGCGCATGGCCGAGGTATGGTCGGAAAACCAAAGCGCGCTGGCGCCGCAGCAAGGGCTGGAAACGCCGCCGGTGCCGGGCATCACATTTGTAGTCGGGTCGCTGCCCAACGGCTTTGTGCTTCAGGCGTCGCAAAGCATCACGGTGTTGTCCGACGCGGAGATCTTCGGCCACGTCAAACCTGAGTCGTTTGCGCGCGGCCGCGCGCGGGCGAGCGCGCCGGAGAAGGCGTTTGCCGACTGGCGGCCCGGCGATGCGGTGGTGCACGAAGACTACGGCGTCGGGCTGTTTCGCGGGCTGGTGCGGCTGACGGTGAACACCGGCACGCCCTCGACGGCGGCGGCCAGCGGCGCGGAGGCGGAACGCGAGTATTTGCTGCTTGAGTATGCCGACGCCGACCGGCTGTATGTGCCGTTGCACCAGCTCGACCGGGTGCAGCGCTATGTGGGCGATGAGGCGGACAAGCCGCGCCTGGACAAGCTGCACAGCGGCGAGTGGGAGAAGCACAAGTCGCGCGCGCGCGGCGCGGCGGCTGAAATCGCGCGCGACATGCTGCGGCTGTATGCGGCGCGCGAGGTCGCCAAAGGCCACGCGTTTAGCCGCGACGGCGCCTGGCAGTCCGAGCTGGAATCGAGCTTCCCATTTGTCGAAACCGAAGACCAGCTCAAAGCCATCGATGCCGTAAAGCTCGACATGGAGCGCCCGACGCCGATGGACCGCCTGGTGGTGGGCGATGTGGGCTATGGCAAAACCGAGGTGGCATTGCGCGCGGCCTTCAAGGCGGTGCAAGACGGCAAACAAGTGGCCGTGCTGGTGCCCACCACGGTGCTGGCGCAACAGCATTGGAACACATTTTCCAAACGTCTGGCCTCGTTTCCGTTGAAGATCGAGATGCACTCGCGCTTTCGCTCGGCGGCGGAAAAGAAAGTCATCCTCGAAAAGCTTGAGAAGGGCCAGATCGACATCATCATCGGCACGCACGGCCTGGTGTCGGACAAGGTGAAGTTCAACGATCTCGGGCTGCTGGTGATCGATGAAGAGCATCGTTTTGGGGTGACGGCCAAAGAGAAGCTCAAAAAGCTGCGCACGGAAGTGGATGTGCTGACATTGAGCGCCACCCCCATTCCGCGCACGTTGTATCTGGGCTTGAGCGGCGTGCGCGCCATCAGCAAAATCGAGACGCCGCCGGCCGAGCGCCTGCCGATCATCAGCTATGTCGGCGCCTGGGACGACACCGTGGTGCAGCAGGCTATCCGGCGCGAGCTCGACCGCGACGGCCAGATCTTTATCGTGCACAATCGCATTCAGTCGATTGATCTGATCTCGCAAAAGCTGCGGCGGCTGGTGCCGGAAGCAAGCATGTCGGTGGCCCACGGCCAAATGGACGAGCGCGAGCTGGCCCGCATCATGACGCGCTTTGCCGATGGCGAGGTGGATGTCCTGCTCTCCACCAACATCATCGAGAGCGGGCTGGACATTCCCAACGCCAACACCATCATCATTGACAACGCCGATCACTTCGGCCTGGCCGAGCTGCATCAGCTGCGCGGGCGCGTCGGGCGCAGCACGATACAAGCCTACGCCTATTTCCTGCATGACCGCCGCGCGCGCATGACCCAGGAAGCGCGCGAGCGGCTGGAAACCCTGCGCGAGACCGGCGGCGTGGGCGCGGGTTATTCGATCAGCATGCGCGACCTGGAAATGCGCGGCGCGGGCGACATGCTCGGCGCAAAGCAGAGCGGGCACATCGCCAGCGTTGGCTTCGACCTCTACACGCGCCTGCTGGCGCACGAGGTAAATGTGCTTCGCGCGATGCGCGATGGCACGCCGATGCCGCCGCCCGAAGCGCGTCCGGTGGTGATCGATCTGCCGCTGACTGTGGGGTTGCCCGAAAACTACATCAATGACGAACCGCTGCGCGTGCAGCTGTATCGGCGCGTCGCCAGCCTCGAAAATGATGCGCAGGTGGTGGCTTTTGAAGAAGAGCTGGAGGATCGCTTTGGCAAACTGCCGGCGCCGGCGCTAAACCTGACGTATCAAGTGCGCCTCAAGCTGGCGGCGATCGAACTGGGCGCGTTGTCGATCACCACCGAAGGCAACCGCTTTACAGTGCGCGCCGATCCGCTTGAACGTTTGGCGCCGCAAACGCGCGCGCTGCAGCGACTGCTCGGCGCGGATGCGTTGATCGGCCGCAAGCAGGTGTCGTTCTTGCGCCAGGGCACGCCGGAGCAATGGAAAGCGCGCTTGATCGATAAGGTCAGAAAGCTGGCGGCGATGGTCTCTGCGCTTCCGCCGCCGCCCGCGCCAAAACCGCAGGTGGCGTTCGAAGTGGACGATCTCTCCGGCGCCCCGGCTGCGGCGAAGCCCATGGCGCGTGACGATGATTGGTAGGTGAGGGTCCATTTTGTCATCCCGAGGCGCAGCCGAGGGATCTCGTTTGCGAAAGCACCAATAAGGCTTGCGCGTATGAGATCCCTCGCTTCGCTCGAGATGACAACGCACGCTTGTTCAAGCGAGCGGCGATGACATCTAAGCCAGCGTTCCAGCGATCGCTTTGTCCAGTCCCTTCGCGAATTCTTCCGCGCCCTGTGCCGGAGTCATTTCACCCAGCAATATGCGTTGGAAGGTCGGCAGCACCACCTTGCTTGTCCAGGCCGGCTGGCCCTGGAATTGCGGTGCGGTCGTCCCGCGCTGCAACGCCTGGATGGCTGCGCGATAGTACGGGTTGCCGGTGATGCGTTTGTCGCGCGCCGCCGACGCGTTGGACGGCACATAGCCGGTCTTCTGCATCAGCATGATCTGCGTGTCGGCGCTGGCCCAATGCGTGAGCCACGCCCACGACGCTTCCGGGTTGCTGCCATCGACAATGCCGTTGTAAGACGGCGACACGTCGTTGATAAACGCGGCCGGTCCGCGCGGTCGCGCCAAACTCATAAACTTCTTGCCGTCATTGCCCAGATCGGCTTGCACATCGGCCAGCGACCCGGTGTGATGCCAGACCATGCCGGTTTTGCCGGTGCGGAACGCCTCCATGATCTGCCGGAAGCTGTCGTTGGTGACGCTGGGCGGCACGGCTTTGGCTTTGGTGTGCAGGCTGGAGTACCAGTCCAGCGCTTCGGTGGTTTTCTTGATGTCCAGAGCGCCTTTGCCCTGGGCATCGACGATTGGTGAGCCGAATGCGCGGATGACTTGCACGACAAGGCCTTGGCCGCCTGGGCCGCCGCGCATGCCAAAGCCCCAGCGACCTTTGGCGGGGTCCGTCAACGCGACGGCGGCCTTGAAGAAGTCGTCAAAGGTTGTCGGCGGGCGGAGTCCTTTCTCGGCAAACCAGTCCACGCGATAGTACATCCAGTCCACAAACATGAAGCTAGGTACGCCATAGATCTTGCCGTCGACGGAGGCGGCCTTGAAGCGCTCGGCTGGGAAGTTTCGCTTTTGGTCCCAGCGCGCGATTGCGCCGGTCAAATCAACCAGACCACCCATGGCGACCATGTCCGGAACGCGATCTGCCGCGACCATGGTTGTGTTCGGCTTGCCGCCGCCTTGCACGGCCAGTGTGAACTTGGCCATGAAGTCGGCGTTCGGCACGGTGACCGTTTCCACTTTGGCGCCCGGGTATTTTGCCTCAAACATTTCGACACCGGTCTTCAACCCGGCCATCTCCGATTCACTGGTGTAGTGATGCCAATAGGTGATTTTGCCGGTGGGCGCGTTTGACGGCGCCGCCATGCTGCTACGGACCGGGGCACCGGCCACTGCTGCGCCTGCGCCGACCGCGGCCGCAGCCTTCAAAAAAGTTCGTCGAGAGAGAGCGTTTTTTCTAGGTGACATTTTTTCTCCTGGAGCTGAAACGAACCGGTTGTTTGCACAAGCGCGCGATTGCCCGCGCCTGGAAAACCCAAGACGATTACCCTTTGACCGCGCCCACCATCAAGCCGCGCACGAGCGCGCGCTGGGCGAACGAAAAGAAGATGATGATCGGCAAGATGCTGATCATGCCGCCGGCGGCCATCAACCCCCACGGCAGCTGAAACTCGCCGACCATCAGCTGCAATCCCACCGGCCACGTTCGCGAACTCTCGCTATTGGTCATCATCAGCGCAAACAGGAACTCGTTCCACGCCGAGACCGCCAGCAAGACGGCAGTGGCTGCCACGCCCGAGCGCGCCAGTGGCATCACCACGCGAAACAGCGCGCCCAGCCGGGTGGTGCCGTCGATGCGCGCAGCGTCTTCGAGGTCGGCCGGCACCGCATCAAAGAAACCCTTGAGCATGAGCAGGCTCACCGGCAGCGAAAACGTGGTGTACGTGAGCGCTAGTCCAAACAAGGTGTCTATCAGCCGCAGCGATCGCAGCATGATATAGAGCGGCAGCAGCATCAGCACCACCGGAAACATGCGCACGACAAGATAAAACGTCAAGATGGCGCCGCGGCCCCTAAAGCGATAGCGTGAAATGCTATAGGCGGCAAATGTGCCCACCAACAGGCACATGATCACGGTCATCACGGTGACGATGCCGCTGTTCTGAAACATCGTCGCGTAGCCCGAACGGTTGATCAGCGTGCTGTAGTTCTCCAGCGTGGGATTGCGCGGGATGTACTGCAGCTGATCGGTGACCACATCCTTTTCGCTTTTGAGCGATGTCAGGGCGGTCCAGATAACCGGGAATAGCCCGAACACCAGCGTGGCGATGATGATCAGCGTTGCGATCCCGTCGTAAATCGCTTGCGTGCGCTTGTGCGATGCCTGGCGGTGCGGGCGTTTTTGTGTCAGCATGGGTGTGTCGATCACTCGCGGTTGACGCCGCTGAACTTGAGATAAAGCGTGGTGAAAACCACCAGCACGAGCAGCATCAACACAGAAATGGCCGCCGCCGCGCCGAAGTTAAAGCTCTCGTATGCAGTCGTAAAGGCATGAAGCGACAGGACATAGGTGGCCAGTCCGGGTCCGCCGTTGGTCAGCACGATCATCAGGTCGGGAGAATTCACCAGGCCGATGATGCGCAGGATCACGGACGCGACGATGACCGGCAGCAGCATGGGGATGGTAATCGCCCGGAACTTGTGCCAGGGATTGGCGCCGTCCATTTCAGCGGCTTCGTAAAGCTCCTCCGGGATCGATTGCAAGCCGGCGAATAGAAGCAGCACAAAAAATGGGAAGGCGCGCCACAGGTCAACCACCAACACGGCGGGCATGGCGGTGGCTGGATCGGCAAACCAGGCTTTGTAGCTATCCAGCACGCCGATGCGCACGAGAATGTCGTTGACCACGCCAAGCCGCGAATCCAGCAGCAACGCCCACATGTGCCCGGCGACGACCGACGGGATCACCCATGGCAGCAAAATCAGCACGCGGGCGATGGGCGACCAGCGCAAGTTTTTGCGGTTCAGCGCCAGAGCCACGATCAAGCCCAGCGTGAATTGAGAGATCGATCCAAAAAACACCCAGACTGCCGTGTTGCGGGCGATCACCCAGAAGTCCGGTTCGCGCAACAGCGATGCGTACTGCTCCAGCCCAACAAAGCGCATGCCCTGGTTGATGCGCATGATGTTGAACTGGTGAAAGCTGAGCCATATGCCGGAGATGACCGGGTAGATCACCACAGCGGTCACCAGCAGAAAACTGGGAAATAACAGCAGATAAGCCCAATAGCGGCCTTCCGAAACTTCACCGAGCCAGCCAAATACCGTGCGCGGCCGCCGTGCATTTGTCACTGCGGGTGAGCGAGTGGTGCCAGCATCCATGTTCATAGAGGATTGCGATCCAGATGACCGGACTCAGGTATGGGGCCGATGAATGCGTTGATGCAGACGGATTATTGCCGCTGAGTCAAATGCGCGCAAGCGGCGTAAAGCAGGCTACCGGCGTTCGGAGTAGTATTTCAAACCCAGGAGATTTACTCATGTTGAAAAGATCCTTTCGTTCTTTGTGCATCGGCGCGCTCGGCGCCCTACTGCTGACCGCATGCGGCGGCACAGGCGGCGGCGCAAGCAGCCAGCCCACCGCTGATCAGAACGCCTCCTCCCCGACTGCGGTGCCGGCGGCCACCAATCCGGTCGAGCCCTCGTCCGACAGCGCTGCCGGCAATGGCTATGCAATGAAAAGGTTGGCCGTGCAAGATCCGGCAACGCCCATCGACGGCTTCACGCTCGATTCGGGGTCGCGCTTGGTGGCGGTGCAAGTCGAGCTGAGTGTGAGCACGGCCGCAGAAAAGATGTCCATCGATTCCGTGTATGCCACCGTCACCGGCGACGATCAGACTGAGTATCCAGCCGCGGCACTAGCGGTGAAAGATGAACTGGCGGTGAGCGAGATCGGCAACGGCGAAAAAGTCACCGGCTGGCTGGCGTTTTCGGTGCCCAAGAACGCCAAGCTAAAGACCATTACGTACCGTGTTGGCCTGGCCGAGGTGGTGGTGTTGTCCGCCAAACTGGCGCCTTAGCCGGGCGCCGTCCGTGCATTGAATGATCGACGAGTGGAAAAGGCAAAAAGTGCTGCTCGGCAGCACTTTTTGCGAAGGGGAGGAGAAATCTCACGCTGGCTTCAATTCGGCCAGCATCGAAACGAGACGATCCTCTAGCTGCGACACATCTTCGTTTTCAGGCGCTTCATACGAGCGGCTGACGTTGCCGGCCGGCTGCGCCGATTGCGCAAAGGCTTGGGCGGGCGCGGCAGCTGCCGGCAGGGCCGGGGCGATGGTGGCGGGCGGTACTGGCGCATTGCTCAGCGGCGAGCCCGCGCGGGCGTTCAGCAGCGGTACTTCGGCGGCAATGGTCGCCTGGAACTGCAGATCGTTGGTGCGCACATCGGTTTCGGCCATCTTCATGCTCTGGCTCTGCAAGCGGCGCGACAGTTCGGAGAACGCGGCCTGCAGATTGGACACCACGCCGTTCGATTCATTGGCGCGGGCGCGATACTCTTGCAGTTGCGCGTTGAGCGCGGTGATGGTCATGTAGCGCTCGTTGAGCGTCTTGCGCGATTCGTCGAGCGCGGTTTG
>JANMNW010000623.1:0-8585 GCA_031368515.1 Chloroflexota bacterium | reverse complement strand
TAAAGTCGGTCAGCGCGGGCGAATAGACGGCGCCACCGGCGCAGGGGCCCATGATTGCGCTGATCTGCGGCACCACGCCGCTGCTGAGCGTGTTGCGCAAAAAGATCTCGGAGTAGCCGACGAGCGACATCAGACCCTCTTGAATGCGCGCGCCGCCGCTGTCGTTGAGGCCGATCACGGGGGCGCCGTTCTTGAGGGCCATGTCCTGAATCTTGGTGATCTTGCCGGCATGCGCTGCGCCGAGGCTGCCGCCCATGATCGTGAAGTCCTGGGAGTAGACATAGACCAGCCGCCCTTCAATCGTGCCCCAGCCGGTTACTACGCCGTCGGTGAGCAGGTGCTGCTTGTCCATACCAATGCCGGTTTGCCGGTTGGTGACAAACGCGTCGACTTCATGAAACGAACCCGGATCCAGCAGCAAGTCCAGCCGTTCGCGGGCGGTGAGTCGCCCTTTGGCGCGGTGGGCTTTGAGTTTGTCGTCGCCGCCGCCAAGTTGTGTTTGCGCGCGGAGTTCGCGGAGCTTTGCTGTCTTGTGGTTCGTCATGAGATCAGATTTACCCGTGATAATTTTTTGCTTGTGCCGACCGTTGCCAGACGATCGCCGGCACCGTCACTGCAATCAGTGCTGCCATCGACCCTAGCGCGCCAAACCCAGCCTGCGCCCAGAAACTGGCTTGAGCAAAGGCGATTTGTAGCATCCAGAAGCTGGCTTGATAAGCCACAGCGGCACAAATGGTAACACGCGCCGCCACGGTTCGTTGCGTCCAAATTCCCGCCGCGCAGCCGGCGAACACCAGCATCCACAACGCGCCAAACGCGGCTTGCAGCTGCGGCGGCAGCGACACGGGCAACTCGGGCAGCAGCGCGGCTTGGCGCAACGCCAGAAACAGCCGGGCGGCGTTGACCAACGCATGTGCCGCAACAAGGACAAAGAGCACGCGCCGCGCGCTTTGCGCCAGCATCAGGGGTTGGCCCGGGCGAGGAACATGCCGGTGTCTTTGTGGATGTCAAGCACGCCGCCTCGCGCCTCAAACGCGCGCCGCACGTGCGCCTCCAGGCCGCGCTTCCAGCTGTCCGATTGGAGCAGGATCGTCGTGGCGGACAAGATGTAATCGATGGCCGGCTGCGGATCGGTGACGCGCAATGAATCGTCGTAGCGTCGGATTTCGATCGCGCCGAAGTGGGGCCGCAGATAGCCCTCGCCGTTTTCGAGGCCGAAGCGGCTGCCGATGGCGCGCAGAAAGGGCACGTTGGAATCATAGGCCGCGACCAGATCCACAAACTCGCGCATGTGCGTCAAACCGTTGGTCGAGGCAAACAGCAGCCCGTTCGGCGCCAGCACGCGCTTGATTTCGGCAATGGCGCGCGGAATATCCGGCATGTGATAGAGCATGTGGTTGGCGACGACCGCGTCGCACGCGCCATCGCGCAGCGCAATGCTTCCGGCATCGGTGGCCAGCGCCGGCCACCTGCCGGAGTTGGCGCGCGCTGCGGCGGCCATGCCTGGCGAAAAGTCGGATAGGATCAGGCGCCAGCGTGGCGGTCGATGCGCATTTTCGCGCCACAACTCGCCTGGCCCGCAGCCCAATTCCAGGACGCGCGCGCCGTCGGCCAGGTCGATCTGATCCAGCGCCCAGGCGTGCCAGGCATACGGGTTGACCCGGTAGTCGCGCTGTAGGCGAATGCGCTTTTCCAGGTTGTCCGGCGTGGCGTATTGCGTTTTGAGCGTGTGCGGATCGACCTGGGTCATGCGCCGGACTTGCCGCTCAAATACGCCAGCACCTCGACGGCATGATCTTCAGGAGTGACCTTTTCCCACACTTGCTCGATTTTGCCCTTGGCATCGATCACAAACGTGCTGCGCTGAATGCCCATGTACTTCTTGCCATACATACTCTTTTCAACCCAAACACCGTAGGCTTCGGCCAGGCTGTGCTCGACATCGGCCAGCAATGTGAAATCCAGGTTGTATTTCGCCGCGAACTTGATCTTGGATTTTGCGTCGCCGATGCTGACGCCGAGCACTGGAACGCCGGCGGCGTTGAAGCGCGCCAGGTTGTCGCGAAAGTTGCAGGACTCGGTTGTGCAGCCGGGCGTGTCGTCTTTCGGATAAAAATACAGCACGTGGCGCTGGCCTTTTAGGTCGGTCGATTTGACCGGCCCCTTGTTGGAATCGAGCGAAAATTTGGGGGCATTGTCACCGGTTTTGAGCATGGGTATTGTTTGCTGGGGCGTTTGACGCGAATGATTCAAGCGTCGACATCCCGCTTTACGACGATCTTTCGGGCGGCGGAAGCAGCGAGCGCCGCGCGGGCTTTTTGCTTCGGTCGCGTTCGACGCGCGCGTTTTGGCCGGCCTTGCCGCGCCGGTCGAGCAGGCCGCGCGCGATTTCCTTGCCGCGCGCAAGCGCGCCGTCATAGACCTCGCGCAGCGCGGCGCTGTTCAGCCGCTCGCCGCTTGCGCACCAGCGCCGCACCGCTTCGCCGGTGGCATAGGTGCCGGCAAACGCCACGCCGATTTTTGGCAGGATGCCCAGCCCGGGTACAAGGCCTATCAAGCCGCGCGCCAGCTGCCTGAAAATAAACCCGCTGCCGACCACCGCCGCCAATTGCGGCATGATGGTTTTGAAGTCGCCGGTCATGCCCATCGCCAGCGCGATCTTGTAGGCCATGATGGCCTGGTTTTTTGTGAGGATGACCATGTCGGCCATATTGAGCGGCAGACCGGTGATGGGATTGACCTCAAGCACGCCGGTGCCCAGGCTGTAGACCGCATTCGAAAATGCCACGTCGTCGATCAGCGCCGAGGTGACGGCGCTGCGAAAGGCGGGCAGGTGGCGGGCCAACGCGATGTCGTCCACCGCTTTGAGCGCACGCACCGCGCGCACGACTTTTTTGATCGCCGCGGTTTCATCGAGCGTGCCATTGACCATCGGCAGGTCGATCAGCGAGGCGGGCAGCCATTGCGCGCGAATGGGCGGCGCGCCCGCGCCGGTGTCGCTCAAAAAACACACGATGGTGCGGACTTTTGCGAGCTCCAGCGCGCGCACCAGCGCGTGCTCGCGTTCGTTTGCGCCGTGCGCGCCGTCGTCGCGCGTGATGACGATCGCGATGTCGACCAGCTTGAGCGCATGATCTTCGGTGAGCGGCAGGCTGATGGCTGCGCGCAATGCCGGCGTGTCCTGCGCGCGGTCGCCGCGATACATGAGCGCGGCAAAATAGTCGGCGAAGGCCTCGTCGCGGCTGGTGAACGCCAGCGTAAAGGCCGTCTCAGCGGCCGCGCGGATGGGCCGGATGTCGACCTCGCGCAGCACGTTGAGAATCGTGCCCATGCCGCCTACTGCGGAGACGGCTTCCAAAGGTGATTTCACAGGCACGTGCGTGAGTGAGCGCAAGGCCGGGACTGGGCGCATCCAAGCTGCAACCGCAGCGTGGCGTCAAATCGAATCCCGGACCTGCGCGGGTGTGGCTACTTCTGCTCGGGCGTGGTCGTGGTCGTCTTCTTGTCGGCTTCGTCACCCTGAATGCCGCGACGAAACTCGCGGATGCTCTTGCCGAGTTCGCCGCCGATCTTGCCGATGCGTCCAACGCCGAACAGCAAAACAACGACGACGAGGACGATGATGATCTCGGTTCCTCCGATTGTAGGCATGCTATTTATCTCCTTGCTTTTGGTGCTATGTGCCCGGCGCTTCGGCTGCTGACATGCGCGCATCGGGCCTCCACTCAGAACACCCATCATAGCGGCTGAATCTGAGTTTGAACGTAGATTATAGCGATGCCCGCCAGTGTTGCAGTATGACAGCGTTCATTTCAAGCGGCGCTGCTAAGAGAGCGCGACTGCGCCGGCCAACAGCGCAATGACCGGCCACCAGCGCGGCACGCGAAAGCCCGGCAATAACAACACCGGCAGCCACAACACGCCGATGATGAAGGCGCCGACTGTGTGCCGCAGCGCCAGAAAAAGCGCAATCACGATGGCAAATCCGATATGGCGCAGCAGCGTCCCGCGCAACGCCGCCAGCGCCGCCGCGCCGGCAAAGACCAGCGCCGTAGCAGATTGCACGCCCGCTTGCGGATCGAGCACGAGCGGCTGCATCACCGCCAGACCCAGCGTAAACGGCAGCGCCAGCAATGCCAGATTGTGCAGCAGGTTTTTGAACAAGGACAAAGGGCGCGCAAGCATGGCCAGTTGTGCGAGCACGGTGAGCAATATTGTCAGCAGCATGGCCTGGGCGCCCAGCGCAGCCGAAATGATCAGCGCAGCGGCGATGGCGCACGCCGCCGCCAGGATTGAGGCGCCGTGCGCAGGAAGCAGCTCATGTGTCAACCAATGTCGGAATTGACCGAGGCGCAGAGAGGTGCGTTGCGAGGGCGAGCCGTCAAGCGTGTAAGGCAGGCTGGGCAACGGCTTCCCGGCGCGCCAGGCGGGCCAGCTTTTGAACGCCTCTGCCCAACGGGTCTCCGCCAATACGCGCCAAGTGGCCCACCAGGCGCCGCAGATCAAGCTGCTCATGCAGGCGATCAACAGGGTTTCGCGTGTGGCATCCAGCGCATTGCTGGCGATAAACCCGCCCAACAAAGCGGCGGGCATCATCAGCGGCGGCAACAGGCGCCGCGCGCGGCCGGGTAGCGCCACCGCCTCTGGCGCGGTCGCCTCGTCCGGCTCGGCAGGGGCATCCTGCGCCGGGGTCAAAGGGTCGCTTGCCGCCTCGGCAACCATTGCGTTACTGTATCACGGCCGATCTTACTTGCCCGGTTCGGCCCCGGTCTCAAGATACTTGACCGCCGCATCCAGCTGCCGGTCGATGTTGGCTTTTTGGTCTTCGGGCAGGGGCACAACCACATAATCCGGCTTGATGCCGACGCCGTTGATGCCGCGATCGTTGGGGGTGAACCAGCGTTCGATAGTGATGCGCAACTGGCCGCCGTTCGACAGCGACTGGGGCGACTGCACCGAGCCTTTGCCGTAGGTGGTTTCGCCCATCAGCTTGCCTCGGCCGGTGTCTTGAATGGCGCCGGCGACGATTTCCGCCGCGCTGGCCGAGCCGCCGTTGACAAGCACGATCAGCTTGATGTCTTGCGCGATGCCTTCATCGGTGGTGTCGGTCGTTTTTTTGTTGCCCTTGTAGTCGCGTTCGATCACAAACAAGCCCTTCTTCAGGAATATGTCGCCCACTTCGCGCGCCTGGCTGAGCAGCCCGCCCGGGTTGTCGCGCAGGTCCAGAATGAGCGCTTTGGGCTTCTTGTCGAGCAGCGCGTTCAGGTCTTCGGTCAGCTGCTTGTTGGCCTGCGCGCTGAAATCGAAGAGGCTGACATAGGCGATGTCGTTGTTGGCGCCCACGGTTTTGCTGGTGACCAGCGGGATGACAATTTCGCCACGCGTGATGGTGAGGTCGAAGGCGCGCGGCTTGTCTGCGCGCCGCAGCGTAAGCCTGACTTCGGTGCCTTTCTCACCGCGCACCAGCGCGGCGACTTCGCTTGTGCCCAGCCCGGTGACGGCGCGGCCGTTGACCGATTCAATGATGTCGTTGGCCAGCACCCCGGCCTTTTCCGCCGGCGAATTTTTGAACACGCGCACAATCTGGATGGCTCCGCCTTGGGCGGTGCGCAACGACGCGCCGATGCCCTCGAACTTGCCGTTGATGTCCTGCTCCATCAATTTGGCCATGCTGGGTTCGACGTATTGCGTGTACGGGTCGCCCAGCGACGTGACCATGCCGCGGATCGCGCCGTCGGTGAGCTTGTCGTCGGTGGGCAATTCGCCATACCATTCGCCGCGCAGGCGCCGCAGCACATCGTTGACCAGCGTTTGATTGAGCCTGCCGGTTGCGGCGGAAGCGTCGCTGCTGATGCCGGCCTCGCTGGCTGCGCCGTTTCGGTTGATCGACAGCGTCGTTGGGATGCCGGACAACGCGCCGCCCGGGCGCAGCAGCATCGCGCCGACGGCGATGCCCAGCACGAAAATCATCGCGCCGATAAACATGCCGAGCATGCCCAAGGCGATGCTTTTTAGCGTGCTGGATGGAGGGGGAGGGGAGGATTGCATGATTTGTGTCGTTGTTACAGCCCACGCTCTGCGCTTGAGGACCGTCGATTTTGCCATTATGCGGCCCATCGGTGAGACAAAGCTGTGGCGCAGCCTGAGCTATGGCTTAGCACCGGCGCAGCTGGCGCCGTTGCCTGGCGATTGATCACGATGTGCTACTGCCCCAGCACAACGCCGACCGCCTTGTCCAGTTGTGTATCCACGCCGGCTTCGGCTTCGCCCGCCGCTCGGAACAGCTCGATATCGGGTTTGAGCCCGGCGCCGTCGATCACCGTGCGGTTGGGCGTGACCCACTTGGCTGTCGTGACGTGCACGGACGATCCGTCTGTCAGGTCAAAAATCAGCTGCACGCTGCCTTTGCCGTAGCTCGTCTCGCCGATCAATTTGCCGCGCTGGTGATCGCGCAACGCGCCGGCCACCACTTCGCTGGCGCTTGCGCTGCCCTTGTTGATCAACACCGCCAGCGGGGACTTGTCGGCCTTGTCATCGCGCACGGTGTAGGTCACTTCCTGCGCATCGCGCTTGTGTTCGATCAGCACGATGCCGCGGTCGAGAAACTCGCTGACCACATCCACCGCGGCGGCGAGCAAGCCGCCGCCGTTGTCGCGCAAATCCAGCACGTAGCCGCGCACCCCGGCGGCGCGCAGCTCGGTCAGCGCCTGCGTCACTTCGACACCCGTGCGTTCGGTGAACTGGCGAATCTGAATAACGCCGACTGTGCCCCCATCGCGCGTGACCACGCGCCACTCGACCGAAGCCACCTGCACCAATTCGCGGGTGACGGTGAATTCAAGCTCGGTCGTGGATTCGCCGCGCAACACGCCGATGCGCACCGGCGTGCCGACTTCGCCGCGCACGGGGGCCACATCATCGGCTTTGGCCGGGCGGGGCAGCGCCACGCCGTCGATCCGCACCAGCCGGTCGCCGGCGCGGATGCCGGCGTTCTCAGCCGAACCGCTGGCGCGCGGCGTCAGAACCACAAATCCTTGATCGTTCACCAAAAACGTGACGCCGATGCCGCCAAACTGGCCGCGCATGTGATCGCGCTCGACCGTGCGGGCTTGCGGCTCGATGAAAAAGGTGTAGCGGTCGCCGAGCGTCGTGAAGGCGCCGCGGATGGCCGCGTAGTCGCGCACGGTGTCGGTCGGCACTTGGCCCACAAAGTTGTCGCGCACGCGGCTCCAGGCTTCATCATACAGACTGGGCTGTGCCTGAGCATTGCTGGCCGGCGCGCTGGCGGGCGTGGCATTCGCGAGCATGGCCGGCTGCCAGATGAACGCGCCGATGAACCATCCCGCGACAAACACGACCGCCGTCCACATGCCGGCGCCGATGATTGAGAGTAAGCCGCTGCGACTGTGCATGCGCCGACCATAGCGCCGCCGGGTGAGGGGCGAATTAGTTTCGCCGCAAGCCGTTGCAGATCAGGAAATTACATCGTTCAGGCCTTGTCATCTTTGCATTTGTGTGTGATGCTCGCACCAGTATGACGCCGGGCCTAATGCCGCGCCCCTGAGAGCATCACCTCCCATCATTCATCGAAGCCAACAGCATGACACAGCTCACCCCCGGCACCGTTTTGGGCCCCTATGAGATTGCGGAGAAAATCGCGTCCGGCGGTATGGGCGTGGTGTATCGGGCGCGTCATCGCCTGATGGAGCGCGATGTGGCGATCAAAGCCATCCGCCCGGAGCTGCTGGAGGATCACGAGTTCATCGAGCGATTTCGGCGCGAGGCGCGCGCCGTCGCCGCGTTGCGCCATCCGCACATCGTCGAAATTTACGACGCCAGCATCGACAGCACCCCGGCTTTTCTGGCCATGCAGTTTTTGCCGGGCGGCAGCCTGCAGAACCGCATCAAGCAGCTGCGCCAGCGCAATGAGCGCATGCCGGTGGACGAGGCGCTCAACATTGGCCGCCAGCTTGCCAGCGCGCTGGATTACGCCCACAACAAAAAATTTGTCCATCGCGACATCAAGCCGGCCAACGTGCTGATCGCCGAAGACGGCTCGTATGTGCTGACGGATTTTGGCATCGTGTCGACGCAGGAGGCGATGACGCGCTTGACGCGCACGCGCTCGTCGATCGGCACGCCCGAATACATGTCGCCTGAGCAAGCCAACGGCCAGCCGTTGGATGGCCGCAGCGATCTCTATTCGCTGGGCGTGATGCTTTATGAAATGCTGGCCGGCACGCCGCCGTTCACCGCCGAAACGCCGCTTTCGGTGATGCTCAAGCATGTGCGTGACCCGTTGCCGCCGATTGCGCGCCTGCGCCCGGATCTGCCGCCTGCGGTGCGTGACATCGTGGAGCGTTGTCTGGCCAAAAAACCGGAGCTGCGCTTTCAGAGCGGCGCGGAGCTGATCACCGCCATCGACCGGGTTCGCGCGGCGCAACCTTCGCGCCGCTCGCCGACGCCCTGGCTTATTGGCGGGCTGGCGCTGCTGGCTCTGGGCGGCGCGCGTGCGGCCGTTATGGTGCGCCCCGGTGCGGCATCAAATTCACCCCCCGCTGTGGGCGCAGCGACCCAAACCCAGG
>JANMNW010000622.1:0-4572 GCA_031368515.1 Chloroflexota bacterium | reverse complement strand
GCAATTCAGCACGCCCCTGATCTGTTCGCTGTAGCGTTCTGCCAAGGTTTCTTCCGCCATCCCCGAACCTTACACGTTTTGGCTTGTCCTTGTTTGGTTCCGGCTTGTCCGGCTTAGGTTAGATGACTCCGCAGCCCAACTTCCACCTAGCGCACATGTATGCGGCTGGCTGCTGACGCGCGAGTTGCCGAAGCAGTTTGTTTATCATTCTCTCTGGCACACCGAATCGGAAGTGCTCGCAAGCGTCGACCGGCTGGCCGCGATGACGGGCATTGAGGAGCATGCGCTGGCGCTGCTGCAAACGGCCGCCTGGTTTCACGATGTCGGCTGCGTTGTGCAACGCCAGGAGCATGAGGCGATCGGCATGGGCATAGCCTGCGCGGCCTTGCCAGGCTTTGGCTATCTGCCCGAGCACATCCACGTCATCGGCAGGATGATATGGGCCACGCGCCTGCCGCAAGCCCCCAACACTTTGTGCGAGCAAATCTTCGCAGATTCGGATCTGGATGTGCTCGGCCGTGAAGACTTTTTAGACCGCAACCGCGTATTGCGCCAAGAACTGGCGCTCATGGGTCAGCAGTTCAGCGACCCGGAGTGGTATCGCGGCCAGATCAAGCTGATGCTCGCACACAGCTATTTCACCGACGCCGCCAATGCGTTGCGCACGGCTCAGAAAGGGCTCAACATCGAATTGCTGAAAGAACTGTTGAGCGAGGCCGAATACATGGAAAGCAGTTAGCCGGGCTCGCTCACAGGCTGCGCGCGGCCGCGCGCCACAACCCGCCGGCGCGATGCCGCCGGCGCATCAGGCAGCCAGTCCCTGCGCCGCCTGCAGATTGCGCAGGCTAGCCTGCATGCGCGCCTGGAGCGTCGCGTCGATTTCCGGGAAGCGATCCACCAAAGCCAGCAGATTGTCTTTCGATATGGTGAGGAAAAGACACGGTGTATTGGCGGTGACCGTCGCATTGCGCCGCTGATTGGACAGCAGGGCCATCTCGCCAAAGTGATCGCCATCCTCAAGCGTGTCGATATTCTGGGTGCCGCCGTCGGCGCTCGCGATGCTGACCTTCACTTGCCCGCGCGCGATCAGATACGCCTTGTCCGCGTCATCGCCCTGCTGAATGACGGTTTGGCCCGGCTCCACATACTCCGGATGAAACTGGCGCGCGATTTCCTGCAACGCGGAATGAGGCAAGCTGGCGAACAGCGTGATTCTGCGCAAGCGCTCGGCATCCACCCGGGCAAATCGTCCGTCTTTGCTGACATCGAAGCCGCTCTGTTTCTGCCAAAGCGAGTGATACACGCTCTTGGCCTCCAGCAACGCGTCATGCGAGCCCTGTTCAACCAGCACGCCGTCGTGCATGACAAAGATCGTGTCAGCCCGTTTGGCCGCCTGCAACCGGTGCGTCACCGAGATCACGGTACGCCCTGTGGCGAGGTGCTCCAGCGTTGCGTTGACCGCCGCTTCGACGCCCGGATCGAGCGCGGACGTGGCTTCGTCGAGCACCAGGATGCGCGGGTCCGACACAATGGCGCGCGCGATGGCGATGCGCTGGCGCTGTCCGCCGGACAACCGGCCACCGCCCTCGCCCACCAGCGTGTCATAGCCCTCAGGCAGCCCGGCAATCATGTCGTGAATCTCGGCCGCGCGCGCCGCCGATTCGATTTCCGCATCGCTGGCGCTCAACTTGCCCATGCGGATGTTTTCGCGAATGGTGGTGTTGAACAGATAGCTTTCCTGAAACACCGCGCTCATCTGGCCGCGCAGCGACGCCTGGGTGGCGTCCCGCATGTCGATGTTGTCGATCAACACGCGCCCTTCGCGCGGGTCGTGTGAGCGCATGATCAGGCTGAGCGCGGTGCTTTTCCCTGATCCGCTGGCGCCGACAAACGCGACGCTGCTGCCGCAATGGATGTTAAGCGTGACGTCCTTCAGGTTCATGCTCGCGGCAGTGTAGCCAAACGACACGTGCTCAAAAGCAATCTGGCTCGAAAACGGCGGCAAGATCAGCGCATCCGGCGCATCAGCCACGCTAATCGGCTCGCTGATTAATTTTTCGATGCTGTCGATGCCGCTGGACGCGTCGATCAACTGCGGCAGGGTTTTCTTCGTGAAGTCGTACGATTCGTTGGTCACTGCGCCCATGAGGGACATGAACGAGACAAATGCGCCGACGCCGGTGAAGCCATAGAACACTAATGTTGCGCCAAGCAGCATCACAAGAAGCTGGATGAGCAGCACGCCGAGGCTGGAGGTCTTGCCGATGAGCGCGCTCGTGAGGCGCACGCGCATCACACCCTGGCCCATGCGCTCCAGCTTTTGCTCGAAGCGTTCGGTGATCAGCGGCTGGATCAGAAAAGTGCGGATGACCTGATGTGCGCGCAACGTCTCCTGGACGGCGTTCAACATCTCGGTTTCGCTATGCCGCAAGCTCGAGATCGCGGACAGCATGCGCGGCAACATGCGGCTGACAAAGATCAGCAGCAGGGGCAGCGACACGACCAGCACAAGCGCAAGCCGCCATTCCAGCTGAAAGAGCAACGGGACATTGATCGCCAAAGTGATGGCTACGACAATGGTGTTTATAAATGCCTGCGTGTAAGCGGTCTCAGCCGCCCGCATGTCGCTGTTGAACGCCGTCAGCACATCACCCGGTTTGACGCGGGCGTGAAAATCCGCCGACAGGCGTTGCAGTTGGTTGTGCAGCCGGCGCCGAATGTCGTTCAGAATCAGCACATTCATGCGCGCATTGACCTGCTCACCGACAATGCTGACAAGCGCCACCAATACAAAGGCCGCCAGCAGCCCGGCCACAATCAGCGCCAGCGGCGGCTCGTTGGTGCCGTTGATGACGTTGTCGATGATCAGTTTCAAGCTGAGCGCGAAACCGGTCGTGAATAGCTGCTGAACAAGCAGGGCGACAAAGGTGAGCAGCACGAACCCGGGATGGCGAAACCAGGCGCGTGCGGCGCGCTGTAGCACGCCCCCGACGGAAACCGGGCGTGTGGCGATCGGTGCACTAGTCCTCATGCCAAGCCATGCTACAGGACGCCGCATACTCACGCAAATTGGCGTGTCGCATGTCGGCCGCAGGCCCATGATCGATTCACTGGCTCTTGGCCGCGAGTGCCGTCGCCACCGCCTGAGCTGAAATCGCACAGACGGCTTAAGCCGCGTCGCCGATGAATTTGAACACCTGACCGCCGGTCGCCTCGATGGCAGCCCGCAGGATTGCATAATGCCGTTCAACCGCGACTGTCATCTTTTCCGGTCCGTGCTCCCAGAGCGGCGTACTGCAGACACCTTATGAATGACATCGCCCAGAATGTCGTAGCTCAAGTCGCTGTCAAGAACGAAAGTTCCTTGATCGAAACTCAACCGGTAGTTCTCATCCTTCTGCCTGCGAACGCGGCGCTCAAGCCCGGCGTCATCATATTCAGGCTTCGCCCAGTCCGAGATCACGCCAGCAGGATCGGTTTCTGGCAATCCCGACGAATGACTGAGCAAGTGCCGAATCTGATCTGCTTGTAGCCCCGATCCTTCAGCTCGAAGCAGGGAAGATACTTCACAAGCGGGCGCTCAATGCCGATTACGGCGACGCCTGTCAGCCGCACAGCACAATATCAGTCGCAGAGCCATAATGACCGCACAACTGGAGGTGGAAGGGGTCAAATATTGGGTAGATTTCAGGCGCGAATGTATTTTCCGCCGGCAAGGATTTGTTCTTTAAGGAGTCAACACATGAAACGCAGAATTTTTCCGGCCGTCAGCCTGCTGCTTACAACATCGTTGCTGTTGCCCAATCACACATCCGCGACGATCGCGCAGGATCGCAAAGACGAATTTCAAACCAGCCAGCCAGCCATGTTAGTCGCCGTCATGCCAGGCGTGCAAATCACGCCAATACTGACCGTTGGTGACACACTGAAGGACGGCTTCCGTTTTGAAGCCATCCCGGATGGCATCTCGCTTCGCACCAGAGGAAAGGGTCGCGTCGATGTGTTCATCAATCACGAGACCAGCAAGGTGCCCTTCCCGTTCGTCACCGCCGGGCCAACCGCGACGAATGGCGAGAATGATTTCGACAACGCCCAGGTCAGCCAGCTTGAAATGCCGTTTGGCTCACCCAGCGTAAAAAAAGCGTCGTATGCAATTTCCAGCAGCTCCGGCTATCAGCGATTTTGCTCCAATTTTCTCGCCACCGATAAAGAAGGCTTTGATCGCGAAATCCTGTTTGCCAACGAAGAATCGCCCGACTATGTGCTGCGCCAGCCGGCCTCGTGGCCGCCGGCCATTGGCGATCCGGCCGAGCGTGAAGTGGGCGTCGTGGTGGCACTGGATGTCAAGAACGGCAAACACAGGCCGATCTACGGCATGGGCCGGCTCAACCACGAAAACAGCCTGGCCGTCCCTGGCTATGGTCACCCGGTGGTGTTCACTGGCGACGACACCTTCACCAGTGGCCCGCTGACCATTCCATCCGGTGGCCCGTTAACGGTGGCTTCGGTAGCGGCGCAATCGCAGTTGTACTCGTACATCGCCTTAGACAGCCGTGCCGTTTGGGACGATGA
>JANMNW010000595.1:0-6545 GCA_031368515.1 Chloroflexota bacterium | reverse complement strand
CGTCTACTGCGCTGGGCTGATTGGCGTTCATGGCCGCAGTTTAGCGCTGTTTTTACAGGCCGCGCCTGCGCGCCATCAGCTCGATCATCTCGCGCTCGTCGTCGCGCAAGTCAAACGGCACGCTGACCATGACGCGCAAATACAGGTCGCCAAATTCGTTATGCGTATTGAGCTTGGGCATGCCGCGGCCGCGCAGCCGGATCAGCTTACCGCTGGAGGTGCCGGCCGGAATCTTCACCAGAATGGTGCCGCCTAATGTCTCAACCGCCTGGTCGCCGCTCAACATGGCAGTAAACGCGCTCACAGGGATGTCGCGATACAGATCATCGCCTTTGATCTCATACAGCGGATGCGCCTTGACTTCGATAACCAGATACAGATCGCCCGATTGGCCGCGCGCGTTGCGGCCGCCCTGGCCTTTGACGCGAATGCGCGTGCCGGTGCGGGCGCCGCGCGGGATTTTGACTTCGAGATCCGGCTGGCCAGACTTTTGCAATAGGCGGGTGGTGCCGCTATACGCCTCTTCGACGGTGATCTCGACTGCCTGCTCGAAGTCGCGCGGCTGATTGACCGTTTGTTGGCCGTTGAAAAGCGTCTCGAAGATGTCGCCGAATTCATTTTCCGCGTCGGCGGCGGCGCGTCGGCGGGCCGATCCGCCGGCGCCATTGGCGCCGCGGCTGAACGGCGACCACTGGCCGCCACCTTCTTCGCGCGTGCCGCCGCCGTTCTGAGTGAATTGCCGGTAGTTGCTGCCCATGCGGTCGTACAGCTTGCGCTTTTCCGGATCGCTCAGCGTCTCGTAGGCTTCGTTGATTTCCTTGAATTTTTCTTCGGATTTCTTGTCGCCTTTGTTGGCATCGGGGTGATACTGGCGCGCAAGCTTGCGGAACGCTTTTTTGATCGCGTCCTGATCAGCGCTCCGGGCCACGCCGAGGGTTTTGTAGTAATCGCGTTCCACTGTGTTTCGCTCGAATCCGGTCCAGCCGGTTTCCGCATGGTTGATTGTAATTCGCCTTGCGGGTAGACTCGTCATGTGTTCAAAAATCTAAACCTTGGCGCGCTGGGTCACAGCGCGAGCTTCGACGTGGCGTGCGGTTTGGCGCGCCAGCATGGTTTTGCCGGGATCGATCTGGATCTTGGCTTTCTGGGTGCGATGGCTGCCGAGAAATCGGTCAACGCCGCCCGTGACTGGTTCGCCGCAAGCGGGCTTAAACCCGGCGGTTTCGGCTGCGGCGCAAAATGGCGCGAGGGCGACAGCGACGCGGCTTTCGAGGAGAGCTTGACCGCACTGGCCGCCGACGCCAAGCTCGCAGCAGCGCTGGGCTGCACGCGCAGCATGACTTGGGTCATGCCCGCGTCGAACACGCTGAGCTTCAAGCAGCATTGGTCGCTGGTGCAGCCGCGGCTGCGCCGCGCGGCGCAGGTCCTGGCCGATCATGGCTGCCGCTTTGGCCTGGAATTTATCGGGCCAGCCACGCTGCGCGCTGAACGCAGGTTCGATTTTGTGCATTCCATGGATGCGGTGCTGGCGCTGGCCGCGGCGTGCGGCTCCAATGTGGGCTTGCTGCTGGACGCATTTCACATGTACACCGCCAAGACCAGCCTGGTCGAACTGTCGCGCGTGCCGGTTGAGGACATCGTCTATGTGCACGTCAACGACGGTGTGGCCGGGCGCGGCCCGGACGAGCAGATTGACCTGGATCGCGACATGGTCGGCGCAACCGGCGTGATCGACATCGCCGGATTCATTGCCACGCTGCGCGCGATGGCCTATGACGGCCCGGTGACCGTGGAGCCGTTCAGCAAGGCTGTCAAAGTCATGTCGGTCGGAGATGCGGCGGCATACACCAGCAAATCGCTCGACAAGGTGCTGGCTTGAGCGTCGGAACAGTCGAAGCGGTTGTTGTCGGCCTGCTGTGCGCGGTGCTGTTTTCAGGCGCGTTTATCGGATTGTTGTTGCGGGCGCGCCGCAAGCGGGGTTAGCTTGGACCCAGCCGTGCGGCGCGCGGCGATCGCCCGCCGCACGGCCGGAACGCGCACGATGAACAGCGCCAACAGAATCGGCGCATAGATCAACAGCGCTTCGTTCAGATCGGCTTTTTGCGACCACCAATAGTGCGTCACGCCCAGCACCATGGTGACGTAGAACACGTGGTGCAGGCGTTTCCACGCCGCTCCCAGGCGTTTCTGCCAGCCGCGGGTCGAAGTGATCGCCAGGGGAATCATCGAGAGCAGCGCCAGAGTGCCCAGCACGATATAGGGCTTCTCCGTAATTTCCAGAAAAATCAATTCCAGATCCAGGCCGAAGTCCAGAATGGCGAACGTCGCGAAATGCAGGGCGATATACATGAAGCCATACAGCCCCAACGCGCGCCGCACGGTTTGCGCCGGCCGGAATTGAAACAGGGTGATCAACGGCGTGCAGGCGATGGAGAGCATGAGCAGCCGGATGCCCGTCAAGCCCGTGCTCTGCACCAGATGCTGAATCGGGTTGACGCCGAGCCCGCCGGAAAACCAGCCGTACAGCAGATACGCGAGCGGCACCCAGGCGCCAACGTGAACGAGCGGACGCAGCCAAGCGCCGTTATTAAGTGCTTTCATGACGTCAAGACGCCTGTGTTCTAGTAGTTGACGTCTAAATCGAGCCCGGTGTACAGACCGGCGACCTGCGATTCGTAGCCGTTGAACATCAGCGTGCGGCGGCGCGAAAACTCGCCAATGCGGCGTTCGGTGGCCTGCGACCAGCGCGGGTGCGGTTTTTTCGGGTTGACGTTGGAGTAAAACCCATATTCGCCCGGCCCGGCGGCCATCCACAACGACGTGGGTTGCTCTTCAACCAGCTCGATTTTGACCACGGCCTTGATGCTCTTGAAGCCATACTTCCAGGGCACTGCCAGGCGCAATGGTGCGCCGTTTTGGTTGGGCAGGGCTTTGCCATACAAGCCGGTGGCCATCAGCGTCAGATCGTGCATGGCTTCGTCCAGGCGTAAGCCTTCGGCATAGGGCCAGGTGTAGAAGGGCGAGCGAACGCCGGGCATTTGCTCCGGGTCGCCGGCTGACACAAAGCGCACGTATTTGGCTTTCGCATTGGGCTCAACTTCTTTCAACAGCTTGTGCAGCGGAAAGCCTTGCCACGGGATGACCATCGACCAGGCCTCCACGCAGCGAAGGCGATAAATGCGTTCCTCTTCGCCAAAGCGCTTGCGCAAATCGTCCAGATCGTAGGTTTTGGGCTTGTTGACCAATCCGCCGACTTCCACCTTCCAGCCGGCGGTTTTGAAGTCTTTGGCATAGGCTGCGACCGCCTCTTTGTCAGTGCTGAACTCGTAGTAGTTGTTGTAGCTGGTGATGTCTTGGAAGCTGTTTGCGGCGTCGCCAAGCTCATCGCGCTTTTCGCCGCCGGCGGCGTTGGGGGTTGGCGCTGTTGCGCCTGGCGCCTGGGTCGGAGCGACATCCTCTTTTTGAGGCGTTTGTGGCTTTGGAGCGGCTGCCGGAGCGCAGGCGGCCAGCGCCGCGCTGCCGGCTATTCCCAAAGCCATCGCTCCGGCGCGCATCAGCTTGCGGCGCGACAGATAAACGCTTTCGGCGGTGATTTCGGAGGATGGGATGTCGCTCTTATAAACAGGCATGTTGAAGATGCTACGCAAACAACCTTACAAAGACGTGAACGGTTACAGTTGCCTTAACTGCCAGATCCGGCATCTGCACGCGTTACACATCGCTTCGCCAAACGGTTACCGCTTCTATGGGCATTCTGGGGCGCTCGCGACCGCCGTCGGCCGGATAACCGAGGGTCACCAGCGCCTGCGGTTCCCAATCCGCCGAAAGCCTCAGGGCGGCGCGCACAGTGTCCTGGCAAAACAGCGGCGCGCACATCCAACACGCGCCCAAGCCCAGCGCTGGCGCATGCAGCAGCATGTTCTGGATCGCGCACGCCACAGCCTGGCCAGCCATCCAACGCTCGTTGGCCGCTCGCTCGGCGTCGGCGTAATGGTCCATGTCGGCCATGCACAAACAGGCGAGCACGCTCACTGGCGCCCCGCAGATCCGCGCGCGCGAGCGCGCCACGTCACGTTCAATGGCATCGGTTGGCAGCCCGTCGCGCAGCAAATCCTCCCGCAACTGCCTGCCCATGGCATCGGCCAAATGCGGGAGAGCCTCGCCGCGGATCACCACAAAGCGCCAGGGTTGCCGGTTGTGCGGCGATGGCGCGCTGGTCGCCGCCTGCAACAGGGCGCGCAAGGTCTCATCTGCAACGGACTGGTTGGTATATCGCCGGATCATTCGGCGGCGGCTGAGATCAACCATACAAGTCCATGCTGGCTGGCCGATACGTCTCCGCTGCGGTGCCGTTGCGCGACGCAAATGACGCGCCACGCACCAGCGCTGCCGGCACGCCTTCGGCCGCCTGTCCCATGATCAGCGTCGCCGCGCTGGCGATCATGTCGGCCAGACCGATTTCGGTGTGCTGCAGGCGAAAGCCAAACAGATCTTCGCGGCCGCGCCAATCTTCAACCGCCGGCATGCCCGCCACGCCGACCGCCACGCCAATCGTGCCGAGCCGGTGCGGGCGGCCGTGGCTGTCTGCAATCACCACAGGCATGTGCACGCCGTAGCTCTCGCTGAGGCGTGTGTGCAGCGCCAACGCAGCGGCATCCGGGTTGCTGGGCATCAGCAGCACGATGTCGGGGTCGGCCGAGGTGTTGGAGTGATCGACCGCGGCATTGGCGGAGACAAAGCCAAGCCGGTGGCGTGTGATAAGCACGTTCGGCGCGGCGCGCGATACGCCGATCGACTCGTCCAGAATCACCTGCACCAGACGCGGGTCGTGGCGGGTTTTGGCTGATAGTTCCAGTGCCTGCGTCGACGGCGTGACATTGCGCAAATTGACAAATCGGCCTTCGGCTTTTGAAACGATTTTCGACGTCACAACAAGCACATCGCCGCGCTGCGGCTGCAGCACGCGTAATTGCTCGATCAAGAGGCCGCCCAGATCGTCATTGGGCTGGATGACCGGCAAGCCGTTCACGGGGAATACTGCAAGTGCGGGCAGTGGCATAACGCCGTGGATCATACTGCGCGCCAAAAAACCCGTAGAAAATGCGTATTTGTCGTAGTGCGAAGACCGCCGGCGGGTCAGCTTGCGTTAATACTTTTCAGTTATATTCATTGCCGAAATACACCATAGAACTGCTCTGAATGACATGAACTATACCCGTGTGACTCGCAGAACCGCACTTAAGCTTGGCGCCGGCGCCGGCCTGGCCGCGCCCTGGTTGTTTGTGCCGCGCCTTGTCTCGGCGTCGCGCCGGCTGGATGTTGAGGTGGTCAAAACGCGCCGGCCGTTTGCCCGGGCCCTGGCGGCCAGCATTGTGCGCGAAGAGCCTTCGATTAAGGCCAGCCAGGTGCGCTCGATCAAATGGAATGAGGTTGTCTCTGTAAGCGGCCAAACCTTGTCTGACGAGAGCCCCAGCCGTCACAACAAAATATGGTATCAGTTGAAAGACGGCTTTGTGCATTCGGCATTCATGCAGCCGGTCGAAGACACGCCGCAAAAGCCGGAGTCGAGCGTGCCAGCGGAAGGGTTCTGGGGCGAGACCTATGTCGCGTCCACCATGATTCGCGCCGCGGCCGATCCCAAGGCAGGCATGATCTTTCGCATGCCCTTCGGCACCGTGTTCCAGGTGCTGGACGTGCTTGAAGGCGGCGACAAGGAAGCGTGGTACCGCATCAGCGATGGGCGCTCCGAAAACCTGTTTGTGCCGGCCGCCGCGTTGCGGCGCATAAAGCCGGAAGAGTTTGCGCCGCTCTCGCCGCAGATTCCGCTGAATCGCAAGCGCATTGATGTTGATCTCCGCAAGCAGATGGTGTTGGCCTACGAAGATGATACCGAGGTGTTCCGCGCCCGCTGCGCAACCGGCGCATACTTTCGCATGCCTGACGGCACGGTGCAGGACTTCACCACGACGCCGGGCGAGCATCGCATTTTCCAGAAAACGCCTTCGCGCCGCATGAGCGGCGGGCGGGAAGGAGAGGGCGATTTCTACGATCTCGCTGGTGTGCCGTGGGTGTCGTATTTCACCAAGAGCCGCATCGCTTTTCACGGCGCATATTGGCACAACGACTTTGGCATTCAGCGCAGCCACGGCTGTGTGAACCTGCTGCCTGAAGACTCGCAATGGGTGTATCGCTGGACCGCTCCGGTCGCGCCACACAATGAGCGCTGGACGGAAACCGCCAGGCGCGACGAAGGCTCGCTGGTGCGCGTGATTTAGCCAGTTGGGCTGCGCGCCAATGGCGTGGCAGTGACCAGCGTGGTCGATCCGAGCGCAGCCGTGTCGTCCCATGCGTCGCATTTGTCATCCCGGGCGCCGCATTTGTCATCCCGAGCGGAGCATTTCTCATCCCGAGATACTGTATTGACAGTCAAGTGGCGGCCACCCGTTTCTGAGCTTCTGGCTTGCGCCAGTCTGGATCAAAAGGTGCGTCATTGTGAATGACACCGTATGCCAGCTTGAGGAGTTTGTGCATGCAGGCGACGATGA
>JANMNW010000592.1:0-1785 GCA_031368515.1 Chloroflexota bacterium | reverse complement strand
CCAGCTAATGCTGCCCAGCGAGCCTTCAATACGCCAATCGCCGTTCCAACTGGTCTGCGAGCCAACCGCGCATCCCACCGACACATGCGTGGCGCGCAACCCGCCCTCGAACGCAAACACGATCGCGTGCGCGGCATCGCCCGCGTGCCAGCCCCAGGGATGGTTCCATGTGATCGCCTGCACGCTGACCGGATCGGCGCCGAGCACATAGCGCATCATGTCGAAGTGATGCACCATCATGTCGTTGATCAACATGAACGGCTGCGTCACGTAGTGCGAGCCGGGCGTGTCGGCCCACGGCATGTAAAAGCGCAGATCGCATTGGCCAAGCTGACCGATCAGGCCATCGGCCAGCAGTTTGCGCGTGGTGCGCGGCTGCGGCCCAAAGCGATAGTTTTGAGTGATCATGTGCTTCACCCCCGCCCGGGCGCCGTCGACCACAACCTGCCTGGCGCGCGCGAAATCGTCGCTGAGCGGCTTCTCGCCGATCACATGCAGCCCGGCGGCAAAGGCCTTGGCGGCAATCAGGTGATGCACCGCCGGCGGCGTGACATCCAGCACAAAATCCGCCTTAGTGTTGGCGATCGCGTCATCCAGTGACGGATGCACAATGGCGCGATCCAAACCAAAACGCGCAATCGCCTTATCCGCATTGGCGGCGACAGGCTCGACCGCCGCCGCAAGCGTCACATCCTTGCGCGCCAGCAGATGGCTCAGCCACCATTGACCGCGACCGCCCAAACCGGTGATGATGCATTTCATGTTGAGTGGAAATAAAACGCAGCTTTAGCCAGCGGCCTTATCCACGCAATCGCGCACGTATTGCAGACTCTTCGCCAGATTGGCAGCTTTGGCCGCAGGCGTGTCGCCGCTGATGCCGCACTCATACGCCATGTAGCTGCCAAACCCAACGGCCTTGAGCGCGCCAAACGCCGCGACAAAATCGATGTCGCCGGTGCCAGGCTCCATGCGCGTGTTGTCGGCCAGATGCAAGTGTGAAGTGTATGCGCCGATATCGCGGAAAGTCTGCGGCGTGCTGGTCTCCTCGATGTGCATATGAAACAGATCGCTCAACAGGCCGATGCCCGCCACATCCGCCGCCTTGATGACGCGCACGCCATCGCTCTGCTTGCGCAAATAATGCTGCTCGTAGCGGTTGAGCGGCTCCAGCATGAACAGCGTTTTGTGCGCCGCCGCAATTGGCCCAAGCTCCTGGCATGCGGCGACCATCAGCTTCTCTTCCAATTCCAAAGGCGTCATGACGGGAGACAGATCGGGCACCACCGGCGGGCCAAAGATGGGCGGTACAATTTGCCCCACTGCGCCGATCTCGCTGCAAAACTCGAGAATGGCGATGCTGCCGTCGATGCTTTTGCGGCGCTTGTCCGGGTCCGGATGCAAAAAGTCGAACCCGCGGTCGCCGTCGCTGTTCAGGTTGCCGCACACTGAACACAGCGGCAGCGTCGCGCCGATCGCGTCGGCTTCCTGCCGCATGCGCGCCATGCCACCCGCGCCAAACACAGACAGCTCAATGCCTTGCACGCCGTGGTCTTTGGCCCATTGCGCCTTTTCTTTTGCGTCCGAACCCGGGAGAAGCGTCAGTTGCACCGCGATTTTCATGGTTTTCTCTCTGAACATGCGGATTGTAGCGGCGCCACACAAATTCACAGAGATGAAAGCAACCTAAGCGGCGGCACCGGGGAAATGCCCTGCGCGCGTGGCGTGAGCGTCGGTTTCGAACACCGCCCGGTGCGATAATCGCGCATCATGTTGGCGCGACGATGG
>JANMNW010000577.1:0-25734 GCA_031368515.1 Chloroflexota bacterium | reverse complement strand
AATGGCAAGCCTGTGGACATGTCGAACCTGACGACGCAGGCCCAGGCCGAGGTGCTTCGACAAGCGACGCAAGTGAAAAATGTGTGGGTGCCGTTTGGCGCCTGATGCGCAGGGAGAATTCGCATAGGCAGTGAGTGTGGCAAGCAGATGGCTCCGACCGATATTCCGTTTGATCCAAACACGCAGCTCGATGAGACCGATTGGCGCATCATGAAAGAGCTGCAGGAAAACGCCCGTCTGTCGTATGCGGAATTGGGCCGCATCGTTAGTCTGTCACGCCCGGCGGTGGCCGATCGCATGAAGCGCCTGGAAATTCTTGGCGTCATTTCAGGATATCGCGCCGAGATCAATCTCGCTCGCCTGGGCTATGGCATCACCGCGTTTGTGCGCATCAGTGCGCAGGGTGATCTGAGTGAGCTGCTAGCAGCGGTGCGCACTGTCCCCGAAGTGCTCGAATGCAATCGCGGCACCGGCGCGGACTCGGTCATTCTCAAGATCGCCGTGCCGTCGCTTTGGCAGCTGGAAAACGTGCTCGACAAGTTCATGCGCTTCGGTCAGGTGACGACTTCCGTGGTGCTGTCCAATGTGCTGACCAAGCGCGTCGTGACAGAAGGCATCGAAGCCAAGTCGGGCTTCGACAACGGGGCGGGGATCTAGCAGGCCTGTGCGCTCATACTTGCAGACGTGGGGAGCGGCCTTCTTGCACGAGCCGGTATCAGCCGATTTGGTGGTGTGCTTCGTCTGATCGCCCCTGGCATGGCTTTTGCACGTCAGTCACCTTCGCGCCTGACGCCGCCGCCTGCGACGACCGCTTCTCGCCACGCCGGCCAAAGCGGCGACGCTTGCGGCGATGGCGATCACGCTGGCGAAGAACGTCGCCCCGCGCCAGTCCAGCGGCAACGACGAACTGCCCTCTTCAAGCGCGGGTGGGGTGGCATCAATGTAAGAGCGCAACTGCGCCATTGCCGGCGTCGGAACGCTCGCCCGAGCAGCAAGTGCGGCAAAATCGTCCGCCAACCAGCGCAGCTCATCGCGTCCGACGCGCACATAGCTCGCCCACGACAGTTCCGCAAACGGCAGTTGAAAAGCGCGGCGGCAGGCCTCGACCAGCAGCGGCTCCGGCAGCATTTCAATGAGTTTTAAGCGCGCCGGCTCGATCGGCACGCCATTCGCGCGCAGCACGCGCAGGCCTTCGCGCACTGCTCGCACTGTCAGAATCAGCCCGTCGCGCGTGCGCGCGAGCCGGAGGTTGTCGCAGCCGGCCGCCATCAATGCATTGGCTGCGGCGCTAATCAGGACTGCGTGTGATTTCAGCCACGCATCCATGTTGTTCGAAATCTCCACCGCGAAGCCCGCGCCGCGAAACGCAGTTTCGATCTGGCTCAGGCGCGGCGTGATGGAACCGTCGACTTCGCCAAGCATGGTGGGCTGCACCGCTCCCGGAACGAGCTGGTACTGCACAACGCCTTCGGTCAGTCGACCGCCCGCGCCCGGATAGCCCAGCACGCCGCGCTCGCGGCCAAGCGCGGCGATGATTGCCTCGGGTCCGCCGAATGTGTTGCACAGAAAAACCACGTTCAGCGCGCGCAAGTGGCGCGCCAATTCGGGCAGTGCGGCCGCCACCTGATTGCCGCGCAGCGCGACAAGCGCAAGGTCAAATGCGGCGTCTTCTGCCAGATTTTCGCAGACGCTTACCGGTGCGGTGCTGCGTTCGCCGGTGGCTGTGTTGTCGATCACGAGTCCCAACTGGCGGAGCTGATTTAGCCTGTTGCCGCGCGCCAGCATGGTAACGTCGTGGCCGGATGCCTGCAACCGGCCGCCGAAAATCGAACCGATAACGCCGGAGCCATAAACAAGAATCTTCATTGCGCCTCCCGAGCCACGCGTGTGGCATTGTGCTCGCAACGCAAGGCGCTTTGAGATCGTGCCACAGCCCCCGTAACGCGGCGACTGCCAACTGGCCATGCCCAGCGCGGCGAGCGCCGCGCAGAAGCGGTGGACAACCACCGCCGTCCCACTTACGCTGCATATTGGGCTTCAGAACCTAAAGTTTACAGGTTTGCGCGCTTCTGGCGGCGCATTAGCCTGCCATGAAATCGCGCATGACACACGATGCAACGTGGCTGGTTGGGCCGGCGAATGCGTTCTGGCGGCCAGCCAGCCACACATTCTTTTTAGCACTGTTCATTTGGCTGTGGCCGTCGATTCGCTGTGGATGCACAATCGTCACGAGCAGCAGTCAAGACGCGCTCGATAGCAGGCGTGTCTCGAGGAGTATTTATGTCTGTCGAAAATCTGGAGTTTATCGAGACCTTGGACAGTCCGACTCTGACTGAACCCACAGACACCGTGGCCGAGGCCGCCCCGGTTGCGGACACTGTTCGCGCAGATACGGTGAACCTGTCCGGAGGTGCCGTGACAAACGTTCATGCGCGTATAGTCAATGTGGACCATGCGGGTGTCGCGCGTTTGCAGGGGGATGCTCTCACGGTTACCTTCAAAAATAGCGGACTCGGCGCCGCGGCGGCTGACGTGTTTGATGGAACGTTTGAGCAGAGTGCCATCGGCGCGTTGGGCGCGCGAAAGGCAAACCTCACGGGTGGCACAGTCACCCTGCTGGCGGCGGGCCGAGTTACGCTGAACGGCGACGCCCGTGTTTTCTTTGACTTGCGGGCAGGAGTTTTGGCCGGTCTGCTTGCCGGCGGTATCTTCTCCGCCGTCTACACCGCCTGGCGCTTTTTGGTGGGCGGAAAGCGCAGCTAAGAGCAATGGCTAAATGGCCCGGCGAGCCAGCGCGCGTCGAACTTATCCAAATGCCCTACAAATTGGACATGCTGGAAGTTGCGTGTTACTTGACTTCTGCGCCGCCGCGCCAACCCGGATCAAAGCCTAAGTAATTCTCCAGCATAGGCTGAACAGAGTCCGGTTGCGCGCCGACAAATGCCTGCGCGGTCTCCGACAGCGGCCAGGGCGCTTCAAGGCACATGCTGCGTGGGCGAAGGCTCATCCCGCAAGAAAGTCGCACCTGAGCTGTGGTGTTTGGAAACGCCGCGTGGTAAGTGCGAGCGGCGAAAACGATCTCGTCGCCGGGCTCGCTGTAAATTGGCACCAGCCCGGGCACATCAAATCCGGTGTAGCCTTTTGCCTCGGTGCCGGCGCGGTGAAACGACCATCTTCCGGGCAACAGTTCGAAACCATCAGGAGGCTGCCAGTCGTCAACGTGCGAGTCTTCAATCACCGCCAGGCCACCGTGCTCAGGGTTTGAGCCGGTGATATAGAGCCATAAGCCGGACGGCCACGGGCCACGATTCAACACATCATTGGCCGCTTTGGGCGGGCCGGAGTTGAAGCCGCACCAGTCTGAATGCCAGAGCATGCCCGGCGAGCCCGGCTGCCGGATGATCGCCGCCGAGCGATTGAGCGTAAGCTCGTCGGCACCGCAGAATGCCGCTTGCGCCTCCAAAAACGCCCTGTTGGCCAATAGTGCCGCCAGGGCAGGGGAGTGTTCGACAAACGTGGTGTGGGTTCGGCTTTCTCTAGCAGCCATGTCTCGTTTGGGATCGACCACATCCAGCACCGAAGCGCATAACTCTCGCACGGTTTGATCGCTGAGCAGGCGCTTGAGCACGGCAAAGCCGTGCGCTTCCACGCAGGCGCGCGCCGCGTAAAGTTCGTGTTTTTCGAATTCATAGCGATAGCCCAGCCGTGGTTTGGGATACTGTGAGTTGCTCATGGCCCGATCACTCCAGTAAATCCGATGTGGCCAATTTTGCAACTTGGCGCTGTATTGACAAGCGGGCAATTGACTGGCAGAGTCGGCGCCTTGCCATGTTGACCATCTCCACCGAACAACTCGCGCAGCTGCGCGCGCATCTCGAAGCGGGCTATCCCAATGAGGCTTGCGGCATCCTTTTGGGTGATCTGGACCTCGCCAGCGGGAGGCGCGCGGTGCGCGAAGTTGTGCCCGTGGCAAACGCCTGGATAAGCGGCGAGCTGGCCGACCCCGCGCACAGTCTGCGCGACCGCTACGCGATTAATCCCGAAGACGTGGCCCGCGCTGATCGCCGCGCCAGCAAGCTGGGGTGGGACATCATCGGTTTCTTTCACTCGCACCCGGACAGCGTGAACACGCCATCCGAAACCGACCGCGAGTGGGCGTGGCCGGTAGTTTCGTTTGTAATTGCCACAGTTGAGCGTGGCACAATGACCTCCTTCGGGGCGTGGTTGCTGCGCGACGATCGCAGCGCGTTCGACGCCGAAGAGATCGTTCTTCTGGATTCCTAAATACCCATGATCAGCATTCGCATCCCCACGCCGCTTCGGCCCTATGTCGGCGGCGCCAAACAAGTGGAAGCCGTGCCGGGCACGGTCGCATCGGTGCTGGCGGCGTTGGCCGAGGCGCATCCACAACTAAAGCCGCATCTCTACGCCGACGATGGTAAGCTCCGCTCGTTTGTCAATGTGTATCTCGACGACGAAGATGTGCGCTATCTCAACGGCCCGGACACGCTTGTGCCGGATGGCGCGGAGTTGAGCATTGTGCCCAGCGTCGCAGGCGGCGCCCCGGCCGCGCCATCGGTCAAGCCGCCGCCGTTGACATCTCCCGAGGGCGTTTCGCTGAGCAACGACGAAATCCGGCGCTACTCCCGGCATTTGATCCTGCCCGAAATTGGCATGGACGGACAAAAGCGCCTAAAGGCGGCCAAAGTGCTGTTGGTCGGCGCCGGCGGGCTTGGCGCGCCCACTGCGATGTATCTGGCCGCCGCCGGAGTGGGCACGCTGGGCATCGTCGACTTCGACGTGGTGGATGAGAGCAACTTGCAGCGGCAGATCATTCATGGCCAGAGTACCGTCGGCCTGTCGAAGATGGAAAGCGCCCGACGCCGGATTCGCGATATCAATCCATTCGTCGAGGTGGTGGGCTACGAGTTCCCGCTCGACAGTTCAAATGCGCTCGATGTAATGCGTGGCTACGATGTGATCGTCGACGGCACCGACAACTTTCCGACGCGCTATCTGGTCAACGACGCGTGCGTGTTGCTTGGCAAGCCCAATGTCTATGGCAGTATCTTTCGTTTTGAAGGACAGGCCAGCGTGTTTTGGGCCAAGCACGGCCCGTGCTATCGCTGTTTGTATCCCGAGCCGCCGCCGCCCGGGCTGGTGCCGAGCTGCGCCGAAGGCGGCGTGTTGGGCGTGTTGCCGGGCGTCATCGGCGTGATTCAGGCGACGGAAACGGTCAAGCTGATCACCGGCATAGGCGAGCCGCTGATTGGCCGTCTGATGACGTACGACGCAAGCGAAATGCGGTTTCGCGAGATGAAGCTGCGCCAGGATCCACAATGCCCGATCTGCGGGCAAAACCCCACGGTGCGCGCGCTGATCGACTATGACGAGTTTTGCGGCGTTCGACCTCAGACCGTTCATCTGGACAAAAATGGCGTGCCCGAAATCACCGTTCAAGAGCTGCAGGCCCGATTGAGCGCGGGGCTTGCGTCGACATCCACGCTGCTGCTGGACGTGCGCGAGCCAAACGAATGGGACATCGTGCATCTGGACGCCGCGCGCCTGATTCCCAAAGGCACTGTGGCGCAGCACATCACCGAGTTTGCGCCATACGACGAGATTGTGGTGCTGTGCCGCAGCGGCGCGCGCAGCGCCGACATCGTCAAATTCCTGCGCGATGACGTGGGTCTCAAGAATGTCAAAAATGTGAAGGGCGGCATTCTGGCCTGGGCGCGCGAGATCGACCCGCGCCTGCCGCAGTATTAGCGGCGTTGTCGGACCAATTGGCCCGAACTTTTTTGCCATGACGCTAATCGCAGTTAGCCCATGGAGGGTGAGCTTGGCGCACGACACGTGGCAGCCAGGCTAGCTTGCGTTCTGTTTTGTGCTAGTCGCATCGTGGTGATTGAACGGCGGCTGCAAATCACCGAGCGCGGCTTCTGATTAGACCGGCGACTGTGCTAACCGATGCTGGGCTGCGCATGCGTGAACGAAGTGACGACACGCGCGCGCCTGCTGTTGGCGAACGGCTTATTCGGACGCCAATGCGCGCTGCGCGCGGCGTGTGTTGAGCTTGAACTGAAAGTATAGAAAGCAGCCCAGGCAAAAGCCGAGCAGCGCGACCAGGGCTGCAAGCCCGACGCCGCCCGCCAAAAGGTATCCGACCATCGACGCGCCCAGCGCGAATGCGATCTGCGCACCGCCCAGCATGCCCGCGGCGATGCTGTTGTTAAACCGCATCAAGCCGGGATCTTCCAGCTCTGCCCCAATATTTTGCTTTGCCAGAAGGCGGCTGCCCACGATGAAAATAGGGCTGGCCCGGCGGCCAAAAAGTGCGGCCGGAAGGATCAACAGAAACAATGCGGTTGTGATCAGCGGCTGCTGAAGGAGAATGGCGGCGGCCACGCCGGCGACGATCACGATACGGTTGAGTCGCACGATGGGCATCGGAATGCCGTCGGCGCACGGGACAGTTGACTTGCTCACGATAACACGATGGTATCGGCCGCGCGGTGCAGGGTCAAGGGTTGCGCAGCAAGTCCAGCGAAGCGCAGGACTTGCGCGTGTGGCGCCTGCGATTCGTAGCCTTGCCGCGTCGAAACAGGACTATCGCCCGCCCGCCATTTCGATCATCTTCGCAATTTCGGCAAATCCACGTCGTCTCGCATGCGCCAGCGGGGTTGTGCCTTCGCCGTCGGCCAGATTCACATCGGCGCCGTGCGCGATCAGAAGCCGAACGACTTCTGTATGGCGCGGCCCGCCATCGCCCAGGATAATCGCTTCGAGAAGCGCGGTCCACCCAAGCCGATTGACGTGATTGACCTTGATGTCAGTTTTAAGCAGCTCGGCGATGATGTCGGCGTGACCGCGGTCGGCTGCGCGGATCAGCCCGGTGCCGTTGTAGCTGTCGGTGCGGTGAACGTCGGCGCCCGAGCGCAGGGCGAGCTTCAGAAACGCGAGTGAGCCATCGGCGGTGGGAATCAGATAGGCCGATTGCTTTGTGTTGTCCTGAACATTGACATCCGCTCCGGCGGCGATCAGCAGTTCGGCAATTTGCACATGATCGCCGTAAGCAGCGGCGATGAGCGCGGTGACGCCATTGCTGGCGGCCGCATGCACGCTGGCGCCTTGTGCCAAAAGCGACTTGACCGAAGTCGCGTCACCTTCGCGCGCGGCGCTGATCATGGCCAGATCCAGCTGGGTTGCTGGGCGGGTGCGCGCTTCCGCCACGAGCAGCATGCGTTCGATTTGTTTGAAACCACGATTGCGCGCGTGTTGCAGCGGGGTGACGCCGTCTTTGTCGGCGATGGCCGGGTCGGCGCCGTGGTCGAGCAGGAGTTGAACAATGCGTTGATGCCGTTCGCCGCCATCGCTCAGCACGACAGCTTCGAGCAGCGCCGTCCAGCCCAGGTTGTTCACGTGATTGACATCGACATTGGTGCGGGTGAGCAGCTCGTTGACGACCTCGACGTGACCACGTTCGGCTGCGGGGATTAGCGCGGTGCCGCCGTAGCGGTTGGTGAGGCGGGTGTCGGCCCCGGCTGTGATGGCGAGCCGGAGGACGTCGAGCAGACCCTCTGCGCCAGCGTATAGAAAAGGGTTATCGCGCGCTGGTTGTCCTGGATGTTGACATCTGCGCCAGCCTCCAGCAGGGCGCGCACGACATCGGGGCGATTGGTATGTGTGGCAACCATGAGCGGTGTGAGGCCCTGATCGTCGCGGGCGTTGAGATCGGCGCCTTGCTGGATTAGCAGCGCGATCTCGGCGAGCGAGCCACGCGCTGCGGCCTGCAGGAGTTGGGTGTTGATAGTGGCTGATGACATGACTGTTGCGGTCGCTGACGTTTGCGGAATGGCGGTCTTTGGTTGCGGCGATGAGGGTGCCGCACGTGGCGAACTGCAAGCGGCCACTCCTTCGCATAGGCATATGATGAGCGCGAGATGGCGAGGATGGATGGTCATTGCAACGGTCAATCCGTCTCGGTTTTTGACCGCAGCGCGTCTTTTGGCGCAAGGCCGTAGGTTCGCAGCTGATCCTTGAGCACTGCGGTCTTGGTATGCGCATAAACCACGCGAGTGGTGGCCGGCGAGGCGTGCCCCAAGTAGGCTTGCACCGATTCTAGTGGCATGCCCTCGTTGAGCAACTGGGTGGCGCGGTAGTGGCGAAAAGAGTGCGGTGAGGTTATGGCGCTCAAGCCTTGCGCCTTGGCAGCGGCTTTGACCGCGCGCCAGATCGAAACGCGGCTGAGCGGCTGCCCGGCGCCGCGCCCGTGCGAGATGAACAGGGCAGGGTGGGAGTCGCTGCGCTCGCGGCAATAGATCTTGATGGCCGACTGCGCTTCTGGGGTGAGAAAGAGCATGCGTTCTTTGCTGCCCTTGCCGGTGATCAGCACTTCGCTGGCGTTGCCATCGGCGACTTGACCGCGCGTGAGGCTGGCAATCTCGCTGACGCGCCCGCCCGATGCATACAGCGTGTGCATGATGGCACGCGACCGCAGCAACTCGAGGCGCTTTCGTCCAGTGCCGCGGTCCAGCGCGGGGAGCTCCTGCTCGTCATAGTGCTGAATGATCTGGGGCAACCGATTGTCGGCGAGCCGGTGCCGATAGCCGCTGCGGGATGAGCCGCGCGCCACGCGAAATCGCGCTTCGGCCTTGGAGCGATTGAGGCCGGCGGGAAGCTTGTCATTCGCGTCCAGCCATTCGAGCAAGCGTCGCAATGCGGCAATGTAGAGCTGCTGAGTCGCCTTGGCAAACTTGCGCTTGGCCAGGTTGGCGGCGAAAACCTTGAGCGCATCTTCGTCAATGGTTAGCTTGATCTGGGCGGCCAGCGAGAGGGCGGCACGATAAGCACTGCGGGTGTTTTCACTGGCGCTGTGCATGGAGGTGATGAAGCTGTGTACCATGTCCGTGTCAACATGCACGCGCGTGTCTGGAGCTGAGCCCGTCTTGACAGTGATTACCTCACCCATGTGGCCAACTATAACGGGACGGTTAATGCCAAATCGCCGCCATACAGCACAGAATTTCGCATAGGCATTATATTTTGGAAGTTGACCTTGAGGGTAAATCACATCAAATTGAGCGGCACAGATGACTCATCCATCTATGATCAGCAGACACATTGCGCTCACTGCTGTCACATTGTCACCAATGACCCACGAAATTCGCCAATCACTCAATTCAGGAGACAGACAATGCAAAGGTCACACAGTAGGGTCGTCCTAACAAGCTTAGCGTTGTGCATGACGCTATCTATCCCAAATCTGGAAACGCAGGCCGCGACTTTTCGCGCGCATAAACCCGACAATTCAAACGCGCAGAGCAAAGCACCGCTGTCACCTCTGGCTGCGCCAAACTTGCTCACAAATGGAGATGTCGAAACCGGAAATGGTTCAGCCGATGGCATCACCGGCGGTGTGCCCGTGCCCGGCTGGCAGGAAACGGGTCCTGCGCGCGCCAACAAGTATGGCATCGCTGGCGCGTTTCAACAGCTTGCGGATCCTGGCCCAAGCAATCCCGGCAAAAACTACCTGGCAGGCGGGCCCGACAATGAATTTTCGCAACTTGGACAGCTGATCCAATTGAACCACCCGGCAGACGCGATCGACAACGGGCAATTGCGCTTTGTCCTGTCTGGCTGGTTGGGAGGTGTAGGCGACGAAGACGACAGCGCCATTGCATCGGTCTATTTCAGGAATAGCCAGGGCGAGCTGTTGTCTGAGGCGCGAATCGGGCCCATCAGCGCCAAACTGCGCGGCAACCTTACTGGTTTGCTTTACGCGGAAACAAGCCAGATGGTGCCGTCCAATGCGCGAACGGCCGAAGTGCTGGTTCAATTCAACAGCACGGGTGGCTACAACAATGGCGCAGCAGATAACCTCTCACTGGTGATCTACAACGATGCCCCCGCATTGGCGACTCTGCCTCCTGATCTATACAGGCGAGCACTGCGACATCTTGACAGCCTGCGCGGCAGCCCAATGGCGCCGGGCTGGAACGCCAGCGCGCGCCTGTCTTCCGTGGCGTATCCGCTGTTTCGACCGGATCTAGGCGACAGCGTGGCGTATTACGACATCCCGGTGTACACATCCACCCTGGCGGCCGCGCAACGAGATGCGGCCGCATTTAATCCGCTTGTGCCCGCCGGTTTCATCATCGTTTCGACAGGCGAGCACGATTTTCCTATTCCACACTGGAACTTTGAAGGTCAATCGCCGACGATGCTTTTGCGCGCATTGGCCAATCAGAACCAATTCCCGGCGGTCCGTTTCTTCCGCATGGACGCGTTGAACTATGTGGCTCAGGATGCAAATGGCAACAAGGTGGCTGAACTGGGCACCCCGGTCAATCGCATCATCAACCAAGCCAAGTTCATGACGACGACGGTTGAATTGAGCAGCAAGACTTGGAGCGCGATTGGCGACGGGTCAGATGTGGGCAATGCGCTCGGGATCGGTCTGCAGTCGGCGCAAGAAATCTCGCACTCGCTGTCGTCCAGCGGCCCTGCCACGGGCACATTCCAGCTGGCAAGCTGGAATTCGTTAAGCGAGCTGAAAGACGGCTATGCCGAATCCTATGGCACGATGATCGACTCGTTGCGCTATCAAGCCAGCGGCGATTGGCTGGTGGAACGAACCGCATCCGAAATCGGCGAAGCACTGCGCAAGGGCGACGTTTACACGCTCTCGCTGCTTTCGCCCACGGCCACGGTAACGCTAAGCGGCGCAGGAATCGGGTTCGTGCAGCGTGAAGACTTCACCGGAACCACGGGCCTGCCCGCCGTTCGCTTGACGGTTATCCAGGATCAAGCCGGCGCCGAAGTGCCCTTCACAGCCACTGTGAGCACACCCGCTGAAATCGTGCGCTTTGTGATCATCCCGCCCGTGTTGAGGGTGTATCTGCCGATCACGACGCGTTCGTCGACGGGTGGCGGGCTGACACAAAGCACGGAAAACGACGTGCTGCGATCATCACGATCCAGTCACTCCGACGGTTGGGGTCCCTGGACTTTCTTCTGGGCTGGGAATGGCAATGACCAGCGCCAATATGGTCAGATTCCGGCAAACACCGCTCCGAACACCTCCGGGTGCACCAGTGGCTGCGGTCCGACAGCCTGGGCAATGCTGTTCGGCTGGGCGGACAATCAAGCAGCGCTGGGCAACCCGGCCTGGGTTGGCCGCAACGGCATCTACCGCCAGAACGGCGGCTATGGCGCCGATGCGGTGGCGCCGCAGTTTCGCGATGCGGGCGTCTCAAACATGACCTGGGAGATTCGCCAGCGCGTCGGCACATTCTGCGCATTTGGCAATGGCCCCACGTTTCCTTGGAACATGGACAGCGCCCAGGGCTATCTGACCAATCGCAGCTATGCCAGCATCAGCACTCACTACAATGTGGTCGGCTGGCACGAAGACCGGCTGCGAAATTATGCGCGCGATTCGATCGTCTATCGCCGGACGCCCGCGATCATCGGCACCGGCTGGCTGACGCACTATCCGCTGGCCTACGGCTATGCCTGGACCTCGCGCCGGATTCGCCGCTGCTTCCTGTGGCATTGCTGGTACGACACCGAGTATGCCCATTCGTTCTATGTGAATCAGGGCTGGCCGGGTGCAAGCAACAACTTTGCATGGGTCAGCGCCGGTACGTGGTTTGCGGGCGAACTGCGGCGCTAGGCGGTAGACGCTGTTCATAGTATTTGTCATTCCGACCGGCAGCCAAAAATCTCCTTGAGACTTTTGGCCGCCGGTCGGAATGACAAGTTAGCCAGTCTTAAGGTTGCCGGCCATGCGACCGGGCCAGGCTTTTGGATCCAACAAAAACGTGGGCTTCTCGCCGCGAGCCAGCTGCTCAATCTGGTCAATAACGCCGTTGGCCATGCGTTCTGCGCCCTGCACCGTGTTGCCTGCGCTGTGTGGCGTGGCGACTACTGTAGGCAAGTGGAGCAGGGGGTTGTCAATGGGCGTGGGCTCGACTTCAAACACATCCAGACCGGCGCCGGCAAGATGGCCGTCCTGCAAAGCGCGGATCAGCGCGGCTTCGTCAATCACGCCGCCGCGGCTGACATTGACCAGATAAGATCCGCGTTTCATCAGGCGAAGTTCACGCTCCCCGATCATGTGGCGCGTCTCCGGAACCAGCGGTGTGTGCAGCGAGACAAAATCGGCTTCGCGCAGCAGCGACTCCAGGCTGTCGGCCACGCGAATGCCGGGATAGCGGCTGGCATCAACCTGCACAAACGGATCGTAAACCAGCACCGGCATTTGTATGCCAAGCGCGCAGATCTCGGTCACCCGGCGGCCAATGCGGCCAAATCCAACCACACCCAGTGTTTGATCGCGCAGCTCCTTGCCGCGCACCGCGGATTGTGGCGCCCACAACCCGGCGCGCACGCGGCGTCCGGCCTTTTCGACATTGCGCGCCACTGCCAGCAATAACATGACCGCTTGTTCCGCCGTGCTTTCTGTGGGCCCGTCGGGCGTGTTGGCTGTCAGCACGCCCGACGCAGTGCACGCCGGCACGTCGACTTTCTCGTAGCCAATGCCGGAACGCAGGGCGATCTTCAAACTGGGTCCGCACTTGGCGATGAACTCGGCGTTTACATGGCTCGCGCCGATGATCGCCACATCGCAACCCGACAAATCATCAAACTTGGCGTCGGTGATCACTTGCCCCAGAGGCTGAAGGCGCGCCAGCGAAGCCGCGCTCAGCGGGACTTCAGACCAGATTTTGAATGCCATTTTCAGGATGAGTTCTAGTACAACGTGCCCTTGGTGGCTTGTCCGTCTTGCGCGCTTTTGCCGCTGAAGTCAATCGACTTAAAGATCGCCTGCGCCCCCTGTGTGAGCATGTTTGCGTCGCTGGAGAGCGCCAGATACTGAAACCCCTGGCCAATGCGCTCACTCACTTCGGCCGCGCTAAAGCAATGCTTGCCCGCCGCCTTGCCGGTGTTCTTGCAGGCTAGCAGAACCGCTTGCATGGCTGCTTCGTGCGCCGTGCCCGGGCCGGTGTCACTGCGGCTCAGATTCATTGACAGCGACAGATCGTTGGGGCCGATAAAGCAGCCCACCACGCCATCGACGGCCATGATCGCCTCGGCGTTTTTGACGGCTTGGTTTGTCTCAATCATGACGATGATGGCCAGGTGCTCATTGGCCCAATCCAGATAGTCGCCTTCGATATAGGCGGCCACCCGGCTGCTGCCCCAACTGCGCTGGCCGCGGGTGGCAAACTTCATGTTGGCGACTACGGCTTTGGCGTCTTCGACCGAGTTGACCATCGGCACCACCAGCCCGAGCGCGCCGGCATCGAGCGTGCGCTGAATCCAAACTGTGTCGTTCCAGGGCACGCGTGCCATGGGCACCGCGCCACCCAGCTGAATGGCGCGAAAGCAGTTGACCATGGTCTCAAAGCCTACCGGGCTGTGTTCGGCATCGACCACCAGCCAGTCCCAGCCGATGTGCGCCATATTTTCAGCCGCCACGGGTGAGCACAGCGATAGCCATGAGCCTACCGATGGCTGTCCTGCGCGCAATTTGTCAGTGACGGGGTTGGTTGTGATCTTTGTTCGTCCGATGCCATTCATGGGTTTGCTCCAGTGTCGCCCAAGCCCACATCTGTGAAAGCCTGAGACTGTGCCAGTGTAGGGCGGCCAGCACCAAATCGCAAATGACGGCCGGCAACGAAAAAAGCATTTTCAAGCAAGGCTGCGAGCAACATGACGGCTCACTCTTAGATCAGCGTTTTCGCATGCGCGGCCACTTGTTCGCAGGATGCAAACCAAACGTCGCCCGACCGCTGCATGTGTTCGATCAGCCGGTAGAGCATTAGCAGCCGGCCGGGCCGGCCTGTCAGATTGGGATGAAATGTGGTGGTGAACAACCCGCCGTAATGCCGGATGCCATCAAATTCCTCCTTCCAAATCTGATACGCCGCTTCGGCGGGCGCATTAATGCCGCTGCCGGGGTAGGGCGAGCCGCCAAATATTTCCCAGTCATCCAGCACCATGCTGGTCGGCAGTTCGATCAACGCGCCATGCGGGGTGTCAATGACATAGGGAGTGTCGTAGTCCATCAAGCTGGCGTCGTAGAGCATGCCCAGCTCAGCCATCAAGTCAACTGTGCTGGGCCGCACACTCCAGCCGGGCGCACTCCAGCCGCGCGGCAACGCGCCAGTGATGCGCTGGATGGCGGCGTTGCCCTGGGCAAACGCCTCGCGCTGCTGATCGTCGCTGAGATAAAACACATTTTCGTGCATGTAGCCATGGTGGGCGATTTCGAAGCCAGCGGATGCAATCTGGCCGATCGGCCCAGGATGGCAATCGCACACGTAACCGGGCACAAAAAACGATGTTGGCACACCTGTGTCTTTGTGGAGCTGCAGAATACGGGGCAGCGCGGTCAGCACGCCATAGGCTGCTTCACCCAGGGCGGTAATATGAGCGGCTGGCTTCATATCCGCCGCCAGCACGCCAGATTCGGCATCCAAGTGCCAGCCGATGGCGACGGCAACTTTCTCGCCTTTTGGCCCGCGAAAGTTGGGGATGGGCCGGGTGGCGAGCTTCGCGTGTTTGGGAGTAAAGCGGTGTGTCACGGTTTCAAACGACCATCCAAACCACCTGGCACAAACGCTGTGTCCACAACGTCATCAAGCGCCAGCTGCCGGTCGGTCAGCCCGTATTCGAAATAGGTTGCCAGGTTGCGCTGCCACTGCTCGCTTGCGATCACGCCCAGCTGCTCGACAGGAAGGGCCCCTGCAACCAGCGGAATCAGCTTGTCAAGCATGCGGCGCTGTTCGCGCGCCTGCGCCGGGTCGCCGATCATTTTTGCGACAACGCGCGATGCCTCGTCGGGATGTGCCAGCACCGCGCGCCACCCGTCCGCCGAGGCCGCCAAAAATCGCGAGAGCAGGTCGCCATGCGCCGCTATCACGACGGTGCTGGCGAAATAGGCTTGCGCATACGGGTGTAGACGGGCATGGCGGACCGGCAACACCTCAACAGCGATGCCCATGGCCTCGAGCTGGATGGGCTCGGTCATGAGATAGCCTTGCAAAGCGTCCACGCGATCGTGCTTCAAATAGTCCAGGTCGAACGGCACTTCGACTATTTCGATGTCGCCCGCTGCAATGCCTTCCAACGCCAACACCGTTTCAAGCGCGCGATTGCCGTCGTTGTGCATGCCAATGCGCTTGCCGCGCAAATCCTGCAGGTTCCGAATAAGTTTTTCGGGGCGGCTCATGAGCACTAATGGCGTACCTTGCAGCATGGCGCCGATCACCTTCACGTTGCCATGTTTGTCGGCGGCGCTCACGACAAGGTTGTCTTCACTGCATCCCGCACCAATGCCGCCGGCCAATACTTTGTCGATGATTGAGCGGCCGTCTTCCTGCCACGGCACAAGATTGACATCCAAACCCGCTTCGGCATACAAACCTTTGTCCTGCGCCCAGCACTGGCCGGCAAATTGCGCGCAGATGATCCAATCCAGGTAAAAGTTAAAAGAGCTGGACATGTGTGGTTAACCGACGACCACAAAATGATCGGGGTCGTGGCAATCGACATACTCGATTGGCAGGTCAAGGTTCTGGGCAGCCATCTGCGCTTGAAACCAGCCGTGAAATGAGCGCATGCCAATGGTCTCGGTTGCGTAGTGGCCGGCCGTGATCAGGCTTACGCCGATATCGCGGGCAAATTCCACATCGCGCCACTCGACGACTTCGCCGGTGATGGCTGCGTCGCAGCCATTGGCATGTGCTCGCTGCAATATGTCGATCGCACCCGGGCTGCCCCAATCCAGCGTCACTTTTTGCACAATCTGGCCGGGGTCGCCTACGAAACGCAGCCCGCGCTTGCCAAGCTTTGCAGCTACGCTGGACGCCAGATCGGCCAGCCGGGTGGGTGGCAGCGCGTAGATATAGCGGTCGGACACGGCATGCGCCGACCAGCCCAGCCAATCCGCAAGCGCATAGCCCATGCCGAGCTTTGCGAATTGATCCCAGCCGTCGTGCAGCCGGTAGACGACAAGATTCGCCTCATCGATGACTGTTTGTTTGGCGCGGCCCGGCGTCGTGGCTTTTTTGCGTTCCAAATCGTCTGCGGGAAAGTGAAACTCGTCCCCCGCTGGGTAGTAAAACGGGTGCCAGTAGAACAGGGGTTCGTGCGCAATGATGAAATTCAGCCCTGTGGCGGCGCAGCGCTTGAGCACGTCCAAGTTGGGCAGCCAGGTGACGGCAATGCCGCGAATCTCGGTGTCGGGGTCTCCGCCCATGATGCCGTCCACGCGGTCCTCGGGCGTGTGGGGCGGGGCGTTGCGTGCGATCCAATGGTGCAGGTCAATCGCTTTCATGTTAAGCCGTATGGAGCCAATAGTGTGAAGAGCGCCTCGCGCGGCAACCAATCCAGAGAACGGAGTTGAAACAGGTTAATTGCCCGGTGCCAGCGAGGAACGGGCCAAATTTATGGTGATACAGAGTGCAATTGCGAGAGGGTTATGGTGCAGCTCGAACACAACGTTGAGCTGGTTTTAAAATTATATTGAGGGACATATTTTTGACAACAGTATTTTTTTGAAACGCCAAACGGGAAAACGACTGCGGCGCGCTGTGTGCAATACAGCGCGCCGCAACTTGCATTTCGCTATTCGCTAGTCGTTATGGTCATCGTCCTTGTCATCGTCATTGTGCTCGCCGCGCTGGGACTGCGGTTCTTGCGCCAACTGTCCGCGCACCGCGCCGCCGGGAAAGTCACTGGTATGCACATTGACGTAATACCCGCTCGGGTTGGACCAGATCGCATTGATCAAGCTGCGTTACGCTGCGACACAGCCCTTTGTGCGGCCCTTGGCATCCGGTGGCGCTTTAAAGTCGACAACCACTGGGCCATTTGCCCCGGCATTGCCCACATGTATGTGAGCGGCCGCGGCGGGCAGGGTGATGTCTTTGACCTCGATGCGAAAGCAAACTTGATTTTTGCCTGGCTTGAGCCGGATCTCGGCCATGCCGCTGCCGTCGGGGTCGCCGCCGTTGACTTCGGCCGCGCCTGTTAGCGTCGCCTGCAGGCGTTTGCCATTGCCCGATTCTGGAACATCAATAGCGGACACGTTGAACGGCAATACAGGCGCAGTACGGTTGTTGAATTGTGAGTTGACAACGATGAAGCGGTCGCGATAGCGGCCAAATGTTGTGGGAAATTGGAAGCTGCTATCCGTGTTGACCGATCGAAGGTCAGCGGAAGTGAAGTCTTCTGATAGCTTGAAGGTCAACAGCAGGCCAAGGCTGTTGCGCATCAGGTGCAGCGTGCGGCCGCGCAGCAAAATGCCATCGCCAGAGCCGGCATTGGCACCGTCCAGATTGATCTCTGAAACCTGCTTGCTGGAGAGATCAACGCGAATCAGCTTGCCGGTGTTGCTCTGCACCGTGATCACGTATGCGCCGTCTGCGGTTGCGGCAATGCCGTTAAGGTTGAAGCCTGGACCATAGACGACACTTGAGCCTGCAAAGTCGGTAAAGCGCGCAAAGTTGGTCAAATCGGCTGACAGGCGATAGATGGCCGGGCTTTGCGAGTCGGTGAAATAAGCGTCGCCGTTTGGGGCGATGGTCACATCATTGACAAACGACGGGGTCAGCCCAGTGGCAAAGCTGGCCAGCAACGCCTTGGAGGCAATGTCATACACAAAAACCTTGCCGAGCGTGCCGCCTGCGACATACAGCCGGCCGTTTTTGGCAACCTTCATGCCGCGCACGTCGGTGCGGCTGTCTCCGCCGCCCGCCAAAAAGATGCTGGCGTCGTTGGACGAATTAGCATTGCCGGAGAAAATCGTGCCGTCGCTGGTGCTGCCGACAAAAAATGCGCCGGATTCTTCGTCGACGGCGATGCCCTCAGGGAACACGGCATTGCCGGGCAAAACCCAGCGTTGCGGCTTGTGGCGATCGTCGCTTGCAGTAACCATGTTGACGGGAACTGCCAGCGACACAGACAAAAGCGCAGCGCAAACGACACCCAAACGCGCAATTAAGCTTGATTTCATCTTCAAAACCTCCAGATGAATGGAACAGACACAAGATTGTGTCTGGTATTGACAAAACGAGCCCCGATGAGGGAATGGATGTGCGACAGCGGTTCAGCGGCCAAGCATGTGGCCGCGTGCACGAAGCGCTTGCCTGTGCCGCGTCGCAAATCGGCCAAGAACACATTGGAATCGCCCCAGAAGATCTGGGGCAGGGGTGCTGGCAAGCATTTTTTTTACTGTCTTAGGTGTTCGCGCCGCTGGTCGGTACGCGCCGGCTGCTGCGTAATGATCGCTATGCTGCCCGGCACGTGTTCAACATGTAAACGCAAGGGGCAATGCAGCATCGCGTCCACGCTAGCCGTGCGACACAAACGGCAGGGCGGCGCTTAGAAAAAACCTCCACGATCAACCCATGCCGCAACATCGTTTATATGTAACTTAATAAACATTGTGTTACATTAATTGACTTGGCCACTATGGCTTTGGTGACCTTGTCTGTGCGGCCTGTGACGCCCAATGGCTTAGCGCTTGAGGCGCCTAACGATCTCGTCGCACGCTGGCTCTGGCGTTGGCAGCTCGGTATAGACCGTAAGCGCGGCTACGTCTTGATTGCAGCGATCCTGACCCCATGCTCGACCCAGCTGCGTGCTCGCAGAATGTCCACCGATCGATCCAGATTGCCGTTTGGAAGCAACACCACCTCGTCGCCGCAGGCGACAAACGCCTGCTTTACCTGATAGAACAAATGTTCGTTTGCCAGATGCGAATGGCCAGCGCCAAGCAAAAGCGCACCGTTATTGAACGCTCGGCGATCGCGTCCAGACACACGCACGGCAGGTTTAGCCGTGCCGCCAGCAACTCGCTTAGTGTCGTTCTTTCGGCACCGGCCGGCCCAAGGTGATGTGGCTATACTCGTTGGTGCATGTTTTCAAATCCCTCCAACGGTGCGGACCAGTTGCCCGTTGTCATACAAGGCGGCATGGGCGTCGCCATTTCCAACTGGCGCTTGGCCAAAGCCGTTTCCCGAATGGGGCAAATGGGTGTCGTGTCCGGCACAGGCATCAGCCGCATTTTTGTGAGCCGACTGGCCGACGGCGATCTCTCAGGCGACGTGCGCAGGGCGCTTAGCCACTTTCCAATCCAGGATCCGATTCAGAAAATTCTGGATCGCTACTACATCCCTGGCGGCAAAGATCCTTCCGCGCCCTATAAATCGCCGCAAGCCAACACCGTTCAGCCGCCCCAATTTGTCGATCAGCTCACGGTTATCGCCACATTCGTTGAAGTCTTTCTGGCCAAAGAAGGCCATTCTGGGCTGATCGGGATTAATCTGCTCGAGAAAATTCAGATGGCAAATCTGGCCGGGCTCTACGGCGCCGTGCTTGGCGGCGTTGACTTCGTGCTGATGGGCGCAGGAATCCCCACACAGGTCGCCGGCACTCTCGACAAGCTTGCGTTGCATAAGCCGGTCAAATACCGGCTTGATGTTCTGGGCGCCGCACCAACTGACGATTTTCATATTGAGCTCAATCCTGAGGCCGTATTTCCAGGTATTACAGAAAAACTTGGTCCCCTGCCCCGCCCTCGATTCCTGCCGATAATTTCCTCCGTCGTGCTCGCGCAGGCGCTGATCAAGCGCAGCGAAGGCCCGGTGAATGGCTTCATCATCGAGGGACCCACCGCCGGCGGACACAACGCGCCGCCGCGCGGCGCGATAAAGCTCAACGACAAGGGCGAGCCAATTTACGGCGAAAAGGACGTGGTCGATCTCGAAAAGATAAGGCAACTGGGTTTGCCATTCTGGCTGGCTGGCGGATATGCCCGACCTGAGCAGGTGAAAGCCGCGCTGGCTTCCGGCGCGGCAGGCGTGCAGATCGGAACCGCATTCGCGCTGTGCAACGAGTCAGGCATGGAAACGAGCCTGAAACAGCGCATACTGGCCAAGGTGCTCGAAGGCGACGTTTCGGTGTTGACCAGCTTGAAAGCCTCACCCACAGGATTCCCTTTCAAGGTCGCCTCGTTGGAAGGCACACTGTCTGAGGCCGAGGTCTATGAGGCGCGTCCGCGCATCTGCGACCTCGGATATCTGCGCGTGCCAGCCAAACAGCCCAACGGCGCGATTCGCTATCGCTGCGCGGCCGAGCCGGTAAAAGACTATGTCGCCAAAGGCGGCGACATTGCCGACACCGTTGGCCGCAGCTGCCTCTGCAACAGCCTGGTTGCGTCGGCGGGATTCCCCCAGCGCCGCAAAGATGGCTATGTCGAAATGCCAATGGTCACAGCCGGCGACGATCTGGCCATGGTTCGACGCTTTATCAGCCCTGAAGGGCCCAGCTATTCCGCCAGAGACGTGCTCAACTACCTGCTTGAAACCAATTTCGCACCCGAGCCCGAAGCTGAGATTGTGCAAGCGCCTTGAGTGAAATCATGGCAACGCTATCGCCGACCTCCCCTGGCGCTGGCGCTAAATCGTCCGCGGCCGAACGCCCACTGTGGTTTGATGCGTGGATGGCCTTGCTGTCCATTTGGTTCGTCGGCGGCTTGTTTGTAGATGGCTGGGCGCACACGCACAACAAGGTCGATCAGAGTTTCTTTACACCGTGGCACGCCCTGCTCTACGCCGGCTGGGCGGTAAATGCCAGCGTGCTCTTTGTGACTGCCTTGGTGGGCCGATCGCGCGGCCGGTCCTGGCGCGCGGCCTTGCCGCCAGGGTATTTTTTGTCGTTGCTGGGCGCGCTGGGATTTGGGCTGGGCGGCGTGGGCGACATGGCCTGGCATGAGCTCTTCGGCATCGAGCGCGGCATTGAAGCGTTGCTCAGTCCGACGCACTTACTGCTGGCTGTGTCGATGGGCCTGCTGGTTAGCGGCCCGTTTCGCTCGGCGTTGCGGCATCGCGAGCCAAACCAGCTGCCGGCGCTAATATCGCTTTCGCTGACGCTTTCGGTTGTCACTTTTTTCACACAGGCGGCACATCCCGTGGCGCAACTGTGGGGGTTGGGTTCGCTTCACAACTATCGCGACGACGAGTTCGCCGCCACCGCGCTAGTGCTGGGCGGCGCGACATTTGCCGCTACCATGCTCTTTGCGCTAAAACTTGGCAAGCCTGCGCCCGGCGCCTTTGCATTAGTCTTCGGCGCGAACGCGGTGCTGATGGGCTTGCTGAATCAGTATGTGTATCCGCTAAAGTGGGCGCTCGCATTCGCTTTTGGCGGCCTCGTGTTGGATTTTCTCTGCACGATTTTATCCAAAATCAGCGCCCCGACACGGCGCCATGTGATGGCTGTGTGCACGCCCATTGTCCTGATCGGAGCACATTTCAGCGCTTCCCAGGTGGCGGTGACAAACGGTGGCATGACATGGCACATTCATTTCTGGATGGGCATCCTGATTCTTACAGGCTTGAGCGGCCTGCTGCTCAGCGTGTTGTCGGACCGCGAGAAGGCTTGACGCCCTGCGGCGCGCCTACACCGAACGGGTAGCGATCCACTGCACAAAACGGCCAATCGACGTGTAGGCAGGGCGAACCATCATGTCCAGTTCCAGAGCCAACAACGCGTCATATGCCGTGGGATCGGCCACAGCATGACTGTCGAGAAGGTCTGTGACGCAACGAATGCCATGCACCGCCTTGACGCACAGCCCGGCAGCGGCCAAGGCGCTGTCCACGGCATCAGGGTCAAGCACATGTGTCTGCGTGCCAAAGACATTGGTCGACTCGGCCGTCGCAGTGCAGAGTTCGCGCCGGGCGCGGCCAAAGTCCCGGTTGACCACAGCCGACTGTAGCGGCGCATGCCGGGCGTTGCCTGCCGAGAGAGACAGCAGCCCATTGGGCTGCAATCCATCAGCCAGTAGGCGAATGGCGGCGGCAAAATCCGTCACGTATTCGATCACGTTGTGGCACACGATGATGTTATAGGGCCCTGGCAGCTTGTTTGCTGCGCTCAAATCCAGCAATAAATATGTCACCGCAGAGCCCAATCGCGCGCGGGCGGTTTCAAGCATGACAGGCGAGTAGTCGGCCAATGTGACGGTGTGACCCAGCGCTAACAGCCGTTCGGCGAGCTCACCCGTACCACCGCCAATATCCAGCACGGCACTTGGCTGCTGAGGAAGATAGCGGAGAACGCCCTGTTCCAGCAGCGCTGCGCGCAGCCGACCGCGAGGCGTGGCCTGATAAGCCAGCCACTCGGAAATGCTTGCGTCAAACTGCTGGGCATTCATGCTGCGCCTGAATAGTCGAAGGCCGCGCGTTTGCCGCTACGCGCCGACGCGTAAAGCGCCGCCACGATTTGATTCGCGCGCAATCCGTCTTCGACCGTCAGCGCAAGCGGCTGGCCAGTGCGCACACACTCTAGAAAGTGAGAGACTTCTGCGGTGAAGCGGTCGGGCAGCGCCGAGCAGTCCACAACAACCTCCTTGCTGTTGCCTTCAACGCGATACGACAGATCCGGCAGGTTCGGGCTGAAATAGTTCACTGAGGCGCAACCTGCTGAGCCATACCATTCAAGCGTGCTGGCGCTGCCTTTAAGCGAATAACTGCTGATGATCTGGCCCAGCCGGGCCCCGTCTGCCATCAAATGAAACATGCCGAAGTCTTCGACTGGAAGATCCTGCAGCACATGGGCTGAGATCGCCTGCACATCGCTTGGCTCGCCCATCAGACAGCGATACAGGTCGATTGAGTGGCAGCCATTGTCCAACAGCGCGCCGCCGCCTGAAAGCGCGGGATCGGCCCGGTGATTACCCGCCAGCGGCACATAGCCGCCAAAGATATTGCGAAACAAGACAGGCTCGCCCAATACTCCAGACTCGATCAACTTTTTGAGCTCAATAATGGCGGGATGAAAGCGATGGCAAAACGCCGGCATAAAGGTCGCGCTGTGGCGCCTCACCAAGCCAGCCAGCGCCGCGGCTGAGGCCACATTCCCCTCTAGCGGCTTTTCGCACAGGACCGCCACGCGGGCCTCGATAAACGGCGTGCTGACAGCCAAGTGCGTGGTGGGTGGCGAACAGACGCTCACCACGTCAAGCGCATAGTTAGCGGCCAGATCACTCGGGTGGGCAGCCACGCTGGCGCCGCACAATGCCGCGAGCGCCTCGGCCGCCGGGGCATGGGCGTCGTGCACTGCGACGACATCCGCTGCCCCGTCAGCTTGATACGCGGCCAAATGCGCCCGCGCGATGCCGCCGCAGCCCACAATGCCCGCGCGAATTCGGCGCTTCATGGGCATGCCCCGATCGACTTCAAATAGTCCAGGCACGCGCGAACTTTGGCGCTTCTCTCTGCCAATGGCAAACCATCGACCAATGGCCCTTCCAGTTCCATCGTGTAAGGCCCGGTGTAGCCATATGCATCCAGGATAGCGAACACGGCCGGAAAATTGACGATCCCTTCGCCGAACACTGGAAAGTCAAAACTCTCTGGCTCGCCGCGCGCAGACTCTTTCAAGTGCACGCTGCTGACATACGGCAGCGCCTTGGTCAGCTCAGCCACGGTGTCAACACCTTTTGGGTTGTAATAGTAGATGTTTGCGCTGTCGTAGTTGTATCCCAACCCGGCAGAGCCGACCGCTTCCACCGTTCGGCGCGCGGTTGCGCCATTATGCGCAAATGGCACGTGCGTCTCCAGGGAGAGAATCACGCCGGCGCGGCGTGCGTGTTCAGCCGGCGCTTTGAGCAGCGCCACGCCATCGTCGAAGCTGGCTTGCTTTAGCGATGCCGCTAGAAATATAACCGGCACGCCTATCTGTTGCGCTCCATCGATGACCCGATTTAGCGCTCGCAGCTGATCCAGATCGTCGATCTGCGCGCCGACGCTAAGCGACGTGATGGCCAGACCGGAATCTTTGGCCAGGTTTGCCAGATGGGCGTAAGTGCCGTCGGCGGGCGCATCCAGCTCGACGTTGTCGATCCCGGCGCGTTTTAACTCGGCTAAAGCCTGCGCAAGCGGCAGGTCAAAACAACCGGGGCGGCAGGCGATGGTGTGCTTCATCATTTTTCGATTGAGGTCGAGCGAATCAAGCGCCGGGGCCAGGCTCTGGACGACGCGTGACTGCGCCTGCACGATCGATGCCAACAATGCCGGCGCGCGATTGGTAAAACACCGCGCGCAATTCTGTTTCCACCGACTCCCCTGCCCCGAGCGTGCGATGCGCATTTTCACGCATGGCGGCCACCAGGCCGTTTCCGGGGATGGTTGAATTGGGCTCGATCGCCATCACGTAAACGTTTTTGTACCAGGGAAAGCCGCCGCTGCTGTGCATTTCCTGCCAGTACCAGGCGTGAGGAAACATCGCGGTATCCCATGTGAGTCCGACACCAAACCCCAGCTGCGTGTTTGTGATGCCATACCAGCCGCTTTCGAATTCCGTTAGGTACGCCAGTGTGTCGCGCAGCCCCGAGTCGCGGCCTGGCACCTTGGAGAGGTCGACCGTGGAAACATGCGGCCATTCGGCACGCGCATCGAGTGGCAGCGGGTTATTGTTGCCGACGTATTCGGCATCCACGCGCACGCGCCTGGCGCCTGTGTCGACGATGCAATGCTCGCTCAGGAACGGCGCGCCAATTGCCGGGTGATGACCCCACATATAGTCGATGGGCTCACCGCTTTCGTTTGTGATGTGCTCTTGAATGACCAATTGCGGCAAACCTTGCTCAACTCTCAGCGTGCGCTGAATGCGGAATGGGCTGCGAAACAAGCGTGTTTCGAGGCGCAGTTCGGCCATGCTGCCGTCCCTGTGCTCTGTGAACTGCCAAGGCACAACTGACGCTTCGCCATGAAAGTTTAGCTCCACGCCTTTGTATGAACATGCAGCGCCGCCATTGGGAAAGAGCAGCTGCCAACCGCCCGCGTATTGTTCAAGCCAAGCGACTTCGGACGCGAAGGATGTCTGAATTGCTTGGCCAGCAGCTTTTAACCCCCAAGGACTTTTCCAAAGCACGTCGATGCCTTTGGGTTTGTACTCAAGGGCATAGATGTCCGCCCCCTTGTCTACCAAGATCGTGGCGGCTAGCACGTCGTTTTCAATCTTTACGGCGCGTATGCCATTCCCAATCGTTAGTTGAGTTGTTGCACATGCAGCAAGGTTCATAGTGTGCACATCTCCAAATAGATTGTTTTGATTTGGATGTTCTAAATTCAAGTGCCTATGCGAAGCAAAATCACATAGCCTGTGATTGAATGGCAAACCAATCGCGCGTTGGACGCGCCGGGTTGACCCAATGCCCGTCGGGGTCAGCGCCGCTCACCACGACGCCTTCCTTATGCCAGCCAAATTTGGGGTCGCTGCGCACATCGGCGCTGCAGTACCGCAAGGCCAGTCCGCACCGGCGGCGGTCCGAAGTGTTCAGCCCGGACCCATGCAGCAGCAAATCGGTATGCAACGATATCTCGCCCGACTTGAGTTCGTCATACACGATGCGGCCATACTTTTCTACATCGTCCACGGTCTGATTCAGCACGCTCTTGTCGGCATCTTCGCTCATGCGATACGTCAGATGCCCCAGCACATGCGAGCCGGCTACAAAGCGCATGCACGCATTGCCAATGTCGGCATCTTCGATGGCCAGCCATGCGGTGCAGGTCTTTGAGGGCGTCAACGGCCAAAAGCTGGCATCCTGATGCCATGCCACCGTCTTGCCGTCACCGGGCATTTTGCAGAAGTAATGCGCACCCCAGCCAATCACGTCATCGCCCAGAATGTCACGCACGCAACCGACGATGC